>NZ_BSDR01000001.1:930000-1257500 GCF_027925305.1 Desulforhabdus amnigena
CGCCCGGTTCAAAAAATATTCGCATCGATATTATGCTTATGATTCCAGTCTTTTCAAAAGAGCCGCATCCCAAAAAGAACCTTTCAACCAATGAAAGTGAAGAGTTTTTGCTTGATGTTTTTCAATGACCGTGATAGTTGATACTCTGTTTTGACCGCGAAGGTTGATTATCAAATGTGCGGTGGGTGTAGCTCAATTGGTTAGAGCACTGGGTTGTGGCCCCAGAGGCTGTCGGTTCAAGTCCGATCACTCACCCCTCACTCAAATGAATCATGCCAGGGACCGCTGTTGCGGTCCTTTTTTTTTCCGTTCGACTGTTTTAAAATTTTTTAAAATGGCTCAATTTCAGTCCATTTTGTCAAACAGTGGGCAACACAAGAGGGAATCATTTACGTCCATGAAACCTTTCATTCTCAGAAGCGACTGGCAGGCAACGGGAGATCAGCCCCAAGCTGTCGAAAAGCTGGTTGCGGGCATCCGTAGTGGAGTCAAAGAACAAACCCTTCTCGGAGTCACGGGGTCGGGAAAAACATACACCATGGCTCACGTGGTTGCACAAGTGCAAAAACCGACGCTTGTTATGGCCCCCAACAAAACCCTTGCCGCACAGCTTTATGGAGAATTCAAGTCGTTTTTTCCCGAAAACGCCGTTGAATATTTTGTCTCTTATTATGACTATTACCAGCCCGAAGCCTATCTGCCCCAAACAGACACTTATATTGCAAAAGATGCATCCATCAATGAAACCATTGATAAAATGCGTCATTCGGCGACACGTTCTCTCCTCGAAAGAAACGATGTCATTATTGTGGCAAGCGTTTCCTGTATTTATGGTCTGGGTTCTCCCGAAACCTACCAGGGAATGCTCCTTTCGCTGCAGACGAATATGGAGATTTCTCGGGAACAGGTATTGAGGAAACTTGTCGAAATTCAATATGAACGCAATGACATCGACTTTCATCGCGGAACCTTTCGAGCCCGCGGTGATGTTCTGGAGATTTTCCCCGCCTATGAAGAAGAGCGGGCGATTCGCGTTGAGTTCTTTGGGGATGAAATCGAGAGCATCAAGGAGATAGATCCTCTCACGGGGAGAACTTTCCGGGTATTGGAAAAAATTGCCATCTATCCAGGCACTCACTATGTCACCGATCGAGGAAAGTTGGAGAAAGCCATTTTGGCCATCAAGGATGAACTGTCGGAATCCCTGGAAGATTTCTACCGCCGCGGCAAACTCATCGAGGCACAGCGCATCGAAGAGCGAACCCGGCTGGATATGGAAATGCTTCTCGAGTTGGGCTACTGCAGCGGTATCGAAAATTACTCGAGATACCTCGATGGGCGCAAAGCCGGCGAGCCTCCCCCTACCCTCCTTTCATATTTTCCCGACGACTGGCTTCTTCTCATCGATGAAAGTCACATCACCATCCCGCAGGTGCGCGGCATGTACCGAGGCGACCGGGCCAGAAAAGAGACTCTTGTCAATTTTGGCTTCAGGTTGCCTTCGGCTCTCGATAACCGGCCTTTGAATTTTGAAGAGTTCGAGGCGAAGATCAATCAGGTGATCTACGTATCTGCAACGCCAGGACCTTATGAACTCTCCCGAACGGTCGGGCATGTGGCTGAACAGATCATTCGCCCAACAGGCCTCATAGACCCCAAAATCGAGGTGCGTCCTGCCGATTTCCAGGTAGACAATCTCATCGGAGAGATTCGAAAAAGAGTGGCTGCCCGACAACGCGTGCTCGTAACGACGCTCACCAAGCGCATGGCGGAAGATCTCAGCGAGTACCTGACGGAGTTGAATATAAGAGTCCGGTATATGCATTCCGATATCAGTACTCTTGATCGCATCGAAATTGTGAGAGACCTTCGGTTGGGCGAGTACGACGTTTTGGTCGGGATCAACCTGCTGCGGGAAGGATTGGATATTCCAGAAGTTTCCCTGGTGGCGGTACTCGATGCGGACAATGAAGGTTTTCTCCGTTCCGAACGCTCTCTCATTCAAACAGCGGGACGGGCAGCGAGAAATGTGGACGGAATGGTCATTTTATATGGCAACCGCGTGACGGAATCCATGCGCCGTGCGATAGAAGAGACAGAACGACGCAGGCGGATTCAAATGGCCTATAACGCCGAACATCAGATTGAGCCTCAGACCATCCGTAAAGAAATCGGGGACGTCATGGCCGAATACAGGGAACCGGATCTCAGCCCCTCACAGGAATGGATACTGGAGGAATCCCAGGAAATTCTTAATGCCCTCCCTTCGGCGGACTCTATTGACGAGCACATCAAACATCTGGAGAAGTTGATGAAGGAAGCTGCACAGGAGCTTGAATTTGAGAAGGCAGCCTTGATGCGGGATCAAATCAAGCGCCTACGCCAACATCAACTCTTAACGCTCGGATAAGAATATTTTCAATATATCCAGGGGCGAAAAGATGCATGGACAAGGCATGGGTTTCAGGAAAGAAAGTTCAGCAAGGCAGCGGACCGAATTGGACTTCATACCTTCGGCAGAAGCTTCCCCATCTCATAAAATGCTCCTGAGTGCCATACTGTTCAACGGCATAGGCGGCTGCGACCGCTCCCATCTGACAACAGACTTCCCATGGCATTTTCATACTCCACCCCTTCAGCAACCCTGCACGAAAAGCATCGCCGGCGCCAGTGGGATCCAGAACCTCATGAACGGGAACAGCTGGAATCAGCGTTTTTTCACCTTGCTGATCCAGAATGCAGCCTTCAGGACCTCTTGTAGTGACCACCATTTGAACATGCTGATAAAGCATTTTCAGAGACCACCCTGTCATCTGCAAAAACAGGGAAAGCTCATAATCATTTGAAATAAAACAAAGCGCTCCGTGCACGGCCTCCCGGAGTTCATTTCCTTGCCAGATATTGAGGCTTTGTCCCGGATCAAAGAAAAAAGCCTTGCCGGCGCTTCGCGCTAAATCCGCCAAAGACATCATGTCTGTTTTATTGCCAGGGCCTATGAAAATCATCAAGTCCGTTTCCATCTCTTTAAACGGAGGCAGCTCCGATTCATAAGCCATTGCGCCTGGGTTGAAAGCGGTAATCTGATTGTCGTCCAGGTCCGTCGTGATGTATGCTCCCGCCGTGAGAACGCCTGGGATCTTTTTGATCCAATCCATGGGCAATTGGTTTTTTGATAGCCACTGTTCGTAGCGGTCGAAGTCTTCGCCTGCGGTGGCCACGATGTAAGGCCTTTCTTCGAGTAAGGCCAGAGTGTAGGCAATATTTCCGGCGGTTCCTCCGAATTTCTCAACTAATCCATTGATATTAAAGCAAACATTTAAGACATGAATTTTCTCCGGTAGGATATGATCTGCAAAATGTCCAGGAAAGTCCATAATTCGGTCGTAGGCCAATGAGCCGGAAATGAAAATTCGCATCTTTTCTTCTCCCTTATCGATTGAGGATATCTGTACTATTGATTTGAAATCTTCTATACTCGAAACCATTGATATGGGTAAAGTCAAAAAAAGGATGAAAAAATGATGATTCAATGCGATGAACGGAAGATCTATTTGTCTTGTATGATGGTTATTTTTTCATTGGTGGTGGCAATTTCTACAGCGTGGGGCGGTTCCATGCGAATCAACATGAAAGACGGTACGTTCGTTGATGTACCCTACTTTTGGGAAGAAAACGGCGAGTACAAGTTCGAAATGGCTGGCGGAGAGGCAGGGGTACCCAAATCCCAAGTAACATCGGTGCAAGAGGTTGTCATATCTAAAGAATTTGATCCTGAAGTTTTGATCGAAGATCCTCAAGGGACATCAGGGACCGGCCAGGAAAAAGCCCTCCAGGAAATCATCGACACAAAGTTTTCTTCAAAAAGCGGGGGGGGAAAAGCTGGATCCGGAAGAAAGCCTGAAGCTGCTGAAAATGGTCGGAGCAGGGGGTAAAGGAATTGCCCCGTCCAAAGAACGTGTCTTTGGGCCCTCTTTCATGGTTGAAGGTGACTTTGCCGAGCTGGTGAAGAAAGATGAAAATGATGTCACTCTTGTCGTCAGAAATGTCATCAGCAGTCGGAACAATCTCAAGGGACATTCCATCAATCTCGTCCTCTATGATGGAGAGGGGAATGTGATTCAGACAAAACCATGCGAAGTCATTGAACTGGATATAGACCCAAAAACAATGAAAACATTGGGCCTTGGAGGAAATCTGTATTGCGTCATGGGCAGTATCAAACCTGATTCGCGAATCAAGCGCTACGAAATCTCATCCAACCAAAGGTAGGGAGGACGATCTCAACCGGCAAATGTTCCTGCAGCGATTTTGGAAAGGTTGGTCTTTTCAAAGCCTTCGGCGGGAAACATGCCAGCTTGTTTCCGTAAAAATCAGCGTCGTGGATTGTCTTCTAATTTCTTTTCAGTACGACAATCGTGGCACCCCACCCTCCTTGGAGGGCACCGGCCTGTCGGATGTTTGAAACCAAAGGGTGCTTGTGCAAAATGGAGTGCACTCTTTTTCGGAGTGTTCCGCTTCCCTTTCCATGAATGATCAGGACTTCATGAAATTCTTTCACAAGAGCAGCTTCCAAATAATCGTCCAGAAGCTCTTTCACCTCTTCCGGACGAAATGTGTGTAGATCCAATGTATCTTCAATGGGCACCACCACCGGCTCTTCGAGACTGTGTTCATCCATATCACTCTCCTTACAGACGGCTCAAAATGGCTCGGGCGCAAACTTCGGCTCCGTCGCTTCTGACCTTGCTCTCTAAACGCGGCAATGCATCGAGGGCCGTGATGGCAGGTTCCCATTCGCCTGCATAAAAATCTTCTAATGGCAGGAAAAAAGTGGCAAGATGACGTCTCATTTCATCTACCAATATATCGTATTCCGGGAAAAAACCTCGGTCGGTGAAAATAACCGGAGTTCCCTGAACCAGACAGTCCGAAACAATTCCATAGCCGGGCTTGGTGATCACCGCGTCCATGGCTGCCACAACGTCCGCATAGGAAAGGTTAAATGCATCCAGGCAACGAGAATTGCCGAAATGGAAGCTCAGGGGCTTTTTGTAAAAAAAGAGAGCATTGTCTATTCTTTCGAGATTTCTTTGTGCTTTTTCATCCAGATGCAGGTGGGCAAATGAAATCAAGCAGGCCTTTTTGCCCGGTTCGCATCCCAGGATTTTTCGGGTCTTTTCCGGGTCTCTTGTGGATTTGCGTGCCACCAAAGGGACATCTTCGATATGAGGACATGCCGAACAGTCTCCATGCATGGGCAGCTGAAGGAAATGACCGCATGCCCCATATGATTCGCGTATCCAGCGAACCAGAGGGCTCCATCGGGAATCGGATTGAGCATATGCCTGGTAGATCCAGTCCCAGGTAAAATTGCTCATGCCCAGTGAAGGAACGCCATATTCCGATGCCGCCAGAAAGGGAAGAAAAGGAATGTCGCAAACAATTTCATCGACCTGCTCGCTTTCAAGAAATGCAATTTCTTCGTTTATCAGAGATTCTCTGCTCTCGTAGAGCTCCTCCAGTACTTTCAAGGATACATCCAGATCAAAACGCAGGCTGTCTTTCTGCACCAGGCCGAGATCGAGGCGCTTTCTGCGTATGGGAAGAGATCTCCCAACGTTTTCGTCGACGAGGAACTGTGGAAGGTCGGAAACCACGATAACATCTACAGAGTCACTCATGAGATATAATTGCCGGATCACCTCAAGGGAACGCACTGCATGTCCAAACCCATGGGGGGTTATATAATAAGCCAGAATCCTACGTTTCTTTGTTTTCATCGGGGGGCACCTGTGGCCAGCAGCTACAGCGGTTACAATCGTTCATCATCTTTTCTTTAACTCCCATCACGCGGCGGGTTAAAACGAAAAAAAAGAGATGCAAGGCAATAAGGAAAGCGGGAAGAGTTTTTGAAAAGCGATGTTATCATGAGCTATGAGCTATGAGCCATGAGCCATTTTTCATATAAAAGATTAGCTTATTCACTGTATGTGGTCAAGGGGAGAGAAAAGATGTAAATTTTGTGAACTTCATGAGCGTCATTGCCTGTTTAAGCTTTTATGGTGAGAGAACTTTCCTGTACACGAGAGGAGATGATCTATGGGATCAGTGAAAGTCACTTTTCAACCAGAAAACAAAACGATTGAGGCGCAGTGCGGGGAAACCCTCATGGATGTTGCATCGCGCGGCAATATAGACATCAATAACCTCTGCGGAGGTCAAGGAGTGTGCGGTAAGTGCCGCGTCAAAATTCTCAAGGGAAAAGTGAAATTCCTGAGCAAACAGATTGGCTTTCTCGAAAAGGGAGAGATCGAATCCGGCTACATGCTCGCATGTCAAACCGAAGTGCGAGATGAGGACATTGAAGTCTTCATTCCTATAAACTCACGCAAAGAAGAAGAACGCATTCTGACCACCGATCAACTCCTGAACTATGGAGCTCCCGCTCCTCTCGAAAAAGGACCCGATTTCGTCAAAATTCCCTATTTTTCACCTCTTTGTCAAAAGCTCTATCTTGAACTGTCCGAACCCACCTTGACCGATAGCGTTTCCGACCTTGACCGGATTTATCGAGAAATCAGAAAGAGGCTTCCCGACTTTCAGATTCAGGCCCATTTTTCCGTCCTATGGGGACTGGCATCCCTCCTGCGCAAGAACGACTGGAAGACAACGGCGACTCTACATCTTCGAGACCTTAATTGTCCTCACATCCGAAATATTGAAGCGGGCAACACAAGCGCTCAAAATTATGGGGTAGCGGTGGACGTGGGCACAACGACGATTGTGGCACAGCTGATCGATCTTCGAACCGGAACCGTTATAGGTGTCGAGGGAAGCCTCAACCGCCAGGCCCGCTACGGTGAAGACGTCATATCCAGAATGATTTTTGCCTGTACCCGTGGTGGATTGCAGCCTCTGACAGAAGCCGTTATCACAACAATCAATTCCCTGGTGCAGTCCATCAGCGAAAAAGCGCGGATAAGCATGGAGGATATCACCTGTTTTGTAGCCTCCGGCAATACAACGATGACCCATCTTCTTCTGGGCCTTGAACCTTGCCACATACGCCTCCAGCCATATATCCCCACGGCAAATCGTTTTCCCCCTTTCCAGACTGCAGAAATCGGTCTTAAAGGACATTCTAAAGCACTCCTTCACTGCATGCCCTGTGTCAGCAGTTACGTTGGTGGAGATATCACTGCAGGAGTTCTCGCTTGCGGAATGAACGATCAGCCTGAAGTTAGCGCATTGATCGATGTGGGTACTAACGGGGAAATCGTCATTGGAAACAGTGAATGGTTGGTCTGCTGTTCAGCATCTGCCGGTCCCGCTTTTGAAGGAGGAGGAATCAAGTGTGGAATGCGAGCCACCAAGGGCGCCATTGAAAAGATCATTCTCTCTGGGAAAAAACTTGAATACACTGTCATCGGAGAAAGCAAGCCCCGCGGCATATGTGGCTCCGGCTTGATAGATCTCCTGGCTGAACTGGTGGCTGAAGAGGTGATCGACCAAAGAGGCAAATTCATTCAATTCGATCACCCCCATGTACGATTCACAAACGAAGTGGCCGAGTTTGTCCTGGCCGAAGGCGAAGAGACAGAAACGGGAGAGGCGGTGGTCGTTACGGAGGATGACATCGCAAACCTCATCAAGAGCAAAGGTGCAATTCTTGCCGCCATGAAAGTGCTTTTGGAAAACTTTGACATGAGCTTCAACGATTTGCAACATATCTATGTTGCAGGGGGGTTTGGCGCACACCTGGATATTGAAAAAGCCATTTTCATAGGCCTCCTTCCCGATATCCCCAAAGATCGCATTCGCTTTATCGGAAACAGCTCCCTCGCCGGTTCCCGCTTTGCTCTGCTCTCTTCTCATGCATTCGCCAAAGCCGAAGCCATCGCGAAGCAAATGACTTATTTCGAGTTATCCGTTCACCCGGAGTTCATGAATGAATTCGTGGCATCCCTCTTCCTGCCGCACACTCATATGGAACTCTTTCCTTCGGTAGAACAGAAGTTGAATCAGAGGAAAAAAGTCTCCAAATGAATCGGAAACAAACCGCACCATACCTTCTGGAGTGCTTTCACACCTCCTTGCCTGATTCCTGCGTGGCAGTTCACCGCAGAAGACAAAGAGAGTGCAGGGAATAAGGAGAATTCAAAACTGCCTGTTTTCCTCTCGCTCTGCGACATCTGCAATATGCCAAGGGGATGATGAGAGAATGTCATGTCAAAAAATCAGGTGATCTTCTTCGATATCGGGCAAACCCTTGTGACCGGCAGAGAAAAATCTGCACGACGTTTACTGGGAGACCGCCTCAAATTGACGGAAAAAGAAACCAAACGGGTTGGAAAACTGATCATGACTCACTACGCGGAAAATCCCATGCACCTCTTGGAACCTCTGGAAACGCTTTTGCCTTATCGCCAATCATCTGAACTCCTCACCGCCCTGGAAGCGATTTGGCACGACCAAATAGAGAGCGTCAAAGAGATTTCCGGAGCTTCCCTGATTTTGAAATCACTGCGTCGAATGGGTTACAGACTGGGGGTTATCTCAAACATCTGGCACCCCTTTTACGAAGGGTTGTGTCGGAACTGCCCGGCAATCATAGAGCTTTTGGATTACCACCTGTTGAGTTATCGTGAGGGATGCAAGAAACCGTCATTGGGCATTTTTGAGCAAGCGATAAAGAGAACCGGGGAGAGGGATTGTTTATGCTGGATGGTGGGAGATTCTTATGAACTGGATATGGAACCCGCTCAACGAGTTGGCATGAAAACCCTGTGGGTACTCAATCGTCCGGAAAAAGAAAGGTCCGTTTTGGCCCGGATTCTAAGGAGCGAGAAACAAGCTCCGGACTGGGTGGTGGAAAATCTGTATGGAATTCTAGATTTTTTCCAGGGGAAAGGATTGTGAACAATGATAGGTTTTTTCCTTGTTGTACTGCTGATATCGGGAATGATGTTTCTTTCATTATCCCTTCTTACATATGCATTTTTTTGGTATGAAACCGCAAATACTTCCTACCGCAATTGTTTGGACCGTCTTTCCGGGGGAAAGACTAAATTCTGGCTCGCCAGCGGAATTTTTTCAAGTTGTCTGAGTCTCTTTCTGGTAGCGATTTTTTATCCCGCCGGATTCTGCAAAAGGCTCTGGCATCCGGAAGCGGATACACATTGTCATTTTCCCCCTGTCATTCTAGTTCACGGCATCTACCACAATCCGGCGGCCTGGACCTTGTACCACTGGTGGCTGAAGCGCGCAGGCTTCAAGAACGTATATGCATTCAGCTACAATAGTTGGCACTCCAACTTTGATGAATGCCTGCAACAATTGAATACATTCGTGAAAAAAATCTGTTTTCTTTTACCGGGAAGGAAAGTGATCCTGTTGGGACACAGTCTTGGAGGGCTTTTGTGCCGGGCATATGCGGACGCAACAGACATGCAGAGCGATGTGGCTGCCGTCATTACTTTGGGAACTCCACACCAGGGAAGCAAAATGGCCGTCTTAGGCTTGGGAAGGCTTGTGAAAAACCTGGCCTACAGAGGCCCTCTTATTGAAGAGATGGAGCAGTGTTCCCCCAATCCAGACATTCCCCGTGTAGCGTTTTATTCCCCCGTTGACAATATGGTCTTGCCCAATGAAGCGCTTCGAAGCCGTTGCCCAACATGGTCTCACCAGAGAATTTCCCCTATAAGTCACGTGGCGGTACTCTTTCATCGTCCAACAGCAAAGCAGATTATGGAATACATCAAAAATTATGAAGAAAAATGGACAATTTGTTAATGAACCGGATCTGCTGAAAGATCATCCCCTGCCCTTGTATGATCTGGACTGCAAAATCACAAGACACAGTCCGTCTCTTGTGGCGTATATTCAGGAACGATTTGGTGCAATTTTTGCCTTATCAGGCAACCATCATGCCTTGATTTCATTTCACACAATTCTCTCACTTTTTCACAAATCAGCTTCTTGTATTCCACAGGACCTCCGCGACCATTTCCACTTGCCTGGAGCACCATGATCTTGTCGTGGTTGGTATTCACGATTCCCTCCCCGACGGTAATGAGTTCCTCATAGAGTTTTTCTCCTTCTCTCAACCCTGTAAAAATAATAGGAATATCTTTTTCCGGCTCCTTCCCCGAAAGCCTTATCAAATCCTTGGCCATATCGGCAATTTTCACAGGAGTGCCCATTTTCAAAATAAAGATCTCTCCTCCCTTTCCCATAGAACCCGCCTGCAAAATAAGCCGGACTGCTTCGGGAATGGTCATAAAATAGCGGGTCACTTCCGGGTGGGTTATGGTCACTGGTCCTCCTTGTTCTATTTGTCTTCGGAATAGTGGAATCACAGACCCGGAAGAACCCACTACATTGCCGAATCGAACCGCCATAAAACGGGTTTTGGTATCCTTATACGATTGCAACAAGAGTTCAGTGATGCGTTTGCTGGCGCCCATCACGTTCGTTGGCCGTACCGCCTTGTCCGTAGATACCAAAACGAACCGTTCGGCTTCATACTTCACCGCAGCTTCCATGACCACCCAGCTTCCCAGAATATTGTTGGAAATGGCTTCCCACGGATTCTTTTCAAGCATCGGAACATGCTTGTAGGCAGCCGCATGAAAAATTACTTGTGGCCGGTACTTCTGAAACAGATCTTCCATTAGGGCTTCATCCTGGACTTTTCCGAGAACCGCATGATAAGCATGAAAATGCCTCTCGTGATGGAGCTCCATCTGGATATGGAAAAGATTTTCCTCACTGGCGTCCAGCAAAACAAGCTCGCGTGGATTGAATCTTATGGACTGTCGACAAAGTTCGGAACCAATCGATCCGCCGCATCCCGTGATCAAAACCGTACGATCCGCCAGATAGTCACAAATCCCTGTTAGATCTAGGTGAACGGGCTGACGCCCTAAAAGGTCTTCATAGTTGACATCCCGTAGAGCTTTTATTTTCACTTTACCGTCTATAATCTCTGCAATTCCAGGAAGGGTTTTGTAAGGTACATCGCAAGCCTTACAAGCTTCTACGATCCTGCGCATCTCCTGCCCGCTGGCGGAAGGAGTCGCTATGAAGATTTCCTGAATTCCATATTGTTCTACCACCGCAGGAAGATCAGCAACCGATCCGAGCACAGGCACGCTGTGTACGGATCGCCCGATCTTGGTTGGATCATCGTCAAGAAAACCGGCAACAGCATAGCGAAGGTGTGGGTTGTCGAATATTTCTCGAAGTATCTTTTCTCCGGAATTGCCTGCACCTATGATTAGGACGCGCTTCGATCCTTTTCGCCCCTTTATCATGCCAGGAAGATAAAAGCCATAAAAGAGCTTCATGTCGCTACGATAAGCAAAGACGGTGCGAATAGTTATCCGCAATCCCCCTGCAAGAAGAAAAGTGAGGAGCCCATCCAAAAGGATTACCGACCGGGAAGTATGAGGGAAATTGGGAGAGAAGAAAGTAATAGCCATGATCAAAACAGTAGAAACCGCCGTAGCTTTGGGCAGACGCCAAAAATCTCCCAGGCTCGAATAGCGCCACATTCCGCGATAAAGTCCAAAAGTGTAAAAGACCGCCAATTTGAGAAAAGGTGAATAGAGAAAGGCTTCTTTCATTTGAGCCATATTATTGGGACTGAGCTCAAATTCAAAACGAAGATAATAGGCCAGTGTCAGAGCTGCCTGAAATGCAATGGCATCGGCAAAAAGCATTGCATATAGTTTTGGATTTTTCCATTGGGACCAAATCATCGAAGAAGAATCCCCCTAAGATGTCATGAACTCCGGGAATGTTCATGACATGATTAATTCTGTCGAGAGGTGCTAAAATTTTTTCACATACTTCTTCATCTCTTTGATGCGCTCTTCGTTTTCGGGATTTTGGGATGATTTTACGATAAACTCCAAAAAAAAGGCCAGAAGTGTGAAGAAAAACAGAGCGAGACCAGTCGCCAGGATAACCATAAGGCCTTTTCTGGGTTTAGCAGGCTTTTCTGGGGGAGTGGCTTTATAGATAACCTGTATGATTGCGGCTTCATTGGCTTCTTGCACCTTAGCCGCCTCAAACTGTTTGGCGTACATTTCATAAAGAGCTTCATTGTATTTGAGGTCACGCATTTTCCTAATGTATTCTTTGCCCAAACCAGGAATCTGCTCAGTTGGAATCAAGATGTTTTGCGATCCTGTCCCTTGTTTTTCCTCGAGTTTTTTTAACTGGTCCTTCAAAGCGCTCAATTCCTGTTCCGCTTTCCTCAAATCTGGATTGTTGACAGTGGCATATCCCCTCATAACGTTTATTTGCACTTCCCTTGCCGCAATTTGGGTCATTAGGCCAGCAATACTCTGCATAACAGCCGTAGCTTGAGTGTCGATATTGATAGCTCCAGTACTCTGTTGAAAGTTCATAAGCGATTCTTCCGCCTGACTAAGCGATTCATGAGCCTTGCGAAGTTGTTCCTCGAAGAAAAGACGATTCTTGCTGGCCTCCGTAACTGCAAGAGTATCCAGAAGTTTTTTCAGTTCTTCAACAAACTGGTTGGCCATATCCGAAGCGAACTTCGCATCACGATCTTCAACGGAGACGGAAAGGATGCCGCTTTTACTGTCGATTTCCGCAATTAGGATATCATCTATGAGGATTTTGGAAGCATCTTCCTTGGTTTTCGCATCATAACGCTTCATTAGATCGAATCGATCAATGATAGGGTAGAGTATGGCTTGGCTCTGCAACAGACCGACATAGAGATCTCCAGAAGTCGTGGGCGCCGCTGCTCCCAGAACTAGGCCGGCCGTACCTCCCAGTGCACCTAAGAGTTGTGCCGCCGTTGAAGAACTGTTTTGCTGAGGAGGCATGATTTTGGTTGTGGCTAAAAATTTGGGCGTCATCATATAGGCAAACACGATCGTCATGATAATCGTGACGGCAGTCCCAACAATGATAAGTCGCTTTCGTTTTAACAGAACGATAAAAAAATCCAAGTAATGAGTTTTTTCCTCGGGTTCGACGGATTCGAGTTGTGCAATATCCATTTGCAGAGAGTCCATGAAGTAATCCTGATTTTACATCTAAATAAGGAAAAATGCTCTTTTCTGCTCGCGCAAGAAAGCGCAGTGCTTTACCTCTTTTCGCGATGAGTACAACAGGTTAAGAATCATCGACCGGAAACAATGAAGCATCCTGCTCTCGCTGGACGACATATCTCCAAAGTGTGAAACATGCAGATGGAACAAAAAAAACTATCGCATACCCACTCCATACAAATCCTTGAATCTGAAATAAAGCGAGAACAGAACCGACGGCAGCTAATGTCATATAAAGCAAAGATACGCCACGGTGATTGTGACTGGCAATGACCATGCGCTGGTAAAGATGAGAGCGGTGAGCATTGAAAATATTTTCTCTTTTGCATAGACGCCGGATAACGGTGAAAAAGGTGTCAAAAACAAAGGGCCATACAATGAGAAGGGCCGTCACGGCAAGGTCGTATCTCAGGTAAACTTTCTGGACAAAAGAACCGAACATGACGGGCAGAACCGCAAAAGTAAATCCCAGGAAAGAACTGCCCACATCTCCCATGAATATTTCAGCGGGCGGCCAATTGTGACAAAGAAACCCCAGACTGCTTGCAGCCAACAGGAGCCCGAATATCGTAAAAAAGGGTTGAGCATTCAATGTCCCTATGGCAGCCCAGGCCAGACCTGCAACGACAGCCTGCCCTCCCGCTATGCCATCAATTCCATCCATAAAGTTATAAGCGTTCGTCAAGCCTACAATCCATAAATACGTCAGCAGGATTCCGAACCGACCTATGGAGATGGTTCCCATGATAGGAATATGGATCACATCAAAATATCCAAAATACCCCATTGCCAGGAGAGCTGCCAGGGAGTGAACAACAAAACGCACTCGATTCGAAAGTGAATGCAGATCATCGAACCAGCTAACGGCAGCAACTAAAAGAGCAGCAATAGAATAGAGCAAAAGCTGAACCCTTCCATCAAAGGAGCTCAAAGCCATGAAAGAGTAAATCCACAGTCCGGTCAGCGTGACTACCACGATGGCCAGTCCGCCTCCACGCGGCGTCGGAACACTATGAGAGCTTCTCTCATTGGGAACGTCCGTCAAAAACTTGCTGAACTTCCTCTTGATAAAAGAGACAGCCAGACAACTAAATACAAAGCTTACCAGAAAAAAGGAGAAAAACATCATTTCTGCCCAACTGTCAACGAGAGTCCTTCATCTACGGTAAAAGGAGAAAACCAGTTCAAAGAGGTTCGAATGCAACGGCTATCAACGGCCAGAGATCCCAGAAGACGCTCGATAACGCCCCCATTGAGTACGAAAGGCTTTAAAGCGATTCTTTCCATGAAATCCCCCAACCACCCCCCCATTTTTAGTAAATTGGAAGGAACAGGCAGCAATCTGGCCGGGCAATTCATGTGTTCAGCAATCCTTCGTATGAGATCGGGGGTAGACAGATCTTCACCGTCGCTTACAAGGAAAACTCTGTTTACCGCATTGAGTCTCTCAAGGCCAGCAACAATCGCATCGACCAGGTTTCCCACAAACAGAAAGCTGCGCCGATTCCTGACCCCTCCAAAGGGCAAAGGGAACCCGGATTTCACCAACCGGATCAATCGTTCCATGTTCCCAGGGTTACCCGGTCCATACACTAGAGTGGGCCGAAGAATCGTCCACGCCATGGTACTTCCTTGGGCAAGTTCGACCAAAAGCCTTTCCGCTTTCAGCTTGCTGCAGCCATACGGAGTATTAGGGCGGCAGGGTGAATCTTCGTCGAGAACCTCATCGCTGAGGCTCGTCATGGCACCGATCGAACTGATAAAGACAAATCGTTTGACACCGCTCCTGATGGACTGCTCTGCAAGATTTCCCGTTCCCTCCACGTTCACTCGAAAAAATTCCCTTTCTGGATCGGGCGATTTATCGTGAAGAATATGAGCCCTGGCAGCCAGATGCACAACAGCTGCAACTCCCTCCAGAGATCTTTGCCACTCGGTCTTTCCATCCACCTCACCCACCACAACGGGAGTCATATTTGCCCGTAAGGCGGATTCGGAAAATCTGAGCTGCAGCACATCAAAGGTTTGCTGGTTTCTTACGGCGGCCTTGACATGCCATCCCCTTTCAAGAAGGAGTGGAATCAAATGTCGTGCGACAAAGCCGGATGCGCCGGTAACCAAAATAGTTTTCATAGTTGTCCGTCGGAATAAACTGCACACTTGATTGACGCCCGATTTACTCTTGTGCAAACCGGTGATCGAGTGGGCAGCGGATAGGTGCGTTTTTGTGTTCGGTTCAGTTTCTTACTCAATCGACCTTCAGACACGGGAACCCTTACGATTCAAGCTTTCTTTGCAACAACATTTCATAGATTCTTTCAATATTATGGACCATATGGTCTGCATCGAAGAGCCGCCGCGTCAGCGCTCTACCGTTTGCCCCAACTCGCCCCCCCTCCTCCGGGTGATCCAGAACATAGCTCAACTGAGCGGCAAGTTCTTCAACATTGCCGGGCGAAAAAAGAAAGCCTGTTTCATTGTGGAGAACAATTTCCGGGATGCCATGAATATTTGGGACAACAACAGGAATCCCCAACAACATTGCCTCGGTCATACTGCGCCCTAACCCTTCCCATAAGGACGACAAAGAGAAGATATCTGAAACTTTAAGGATTTCAGGAATATCCGATCTAGATCCCAAAAACATAACCTTGTCGGCTATCTCGAGTCGCCGAGCCTGAGCCTTCAAGGACTCTTCCAGTTCTCCTTCGCCGGCAAAAATCAACAAAGTGTTGCGATGGATCTCGATCACTTTCGAAAACGCCTGAATGAGGTAATAAGGGGCCTTCTGCGGATCCAACCGTCCTACCATCACGATGGTCCGCCACCCTTCGGGGATCCCGAGCTGTCTTCGAGTTTCAGCGAGATCGCACGGACGGTCAAGCTTAGCAAAATCAATGCCGCTGTACACCGTTTGGCACGCATCTTCATGGACAAGACCGAGTCCGATGGCTTCCATCCGGTTCCGCTCGCTGACCGTGATATAGAAATCTCCCATTTCTCTGCAAGCGCGCTCTATGTTAATAAAAAGATTGCGCTTCCAGGGAGACATGAAATCATGAAAAGAAAAAGAGTGAATCGTATGCACCGTGACGGGCACATGCGCCATCCGCGCGGCAAATCGGCCGAGGATTCCGGCCTTTGAACTGTGAGTATGCACTATATCGTAACGCTCTTTACGAATCAGACTCAAAATATCACGAAAAGCCTTCAAATCGCAAACAGGATGGATCGGATTCACAAGATTTGGAACCGAATGGAAACAATCGGCATACTCTCGGCCCAGCTTGCTCCATACACCCTCTGGGTTTGATGCCAGGTGGACTGTATATCGACTTCGATCATGCTTTTTAACAGTCTGGAGGGTGTTATCCTGTGCACCTCCAACGATCATACGAGTAATTAAATGTAAAACCTTTACTTTCCGGACAGACAAGGGAATGGAGCCTCCTGGTAATATTCGCTACAGAGACGTAAAGGGCACAGAACAACAGGCCTCGATATCGAAGCCTGTCTTAAAAACATAACCTCAAAGCCACTCTCTGCGCACTCGGTGCTTCCATGGTGAACAATTGCGCATCCTGAATATCATGGATAGAAAACGTTAATTGAAGTATCCCAAAGACTCCAAACGCTTTTTTATTTCGTCCGACATGTGAGCTTCTTCCCTCAAGGCACCTTCTCCCTCCCGAACCTCTTTCCATTTCCGGGCTTTTTCCTTCAACTCTCGATACACATCCGGCTCGGATTCCAACAAGTTATGAATCTCATGAGGATCTTGCGAAACAGCATAGAGCTCATCCCGCCCATCAGAGGCCATGATCAGTTTCCAGTCCTTGGTGCGAATGGAAAAAAGGCTTCTGTCATATTTCTTGAAATCTCCGTTGGGATAGCGCCTGAAGATCGCCTCCATCGTCGGCTGAGGCCCCAGATATTCAGAAACGGCAAAACGATCGCTTTCCTCATGGAGGAGACTCACCCCCTGAGTTTCCTGTTTCCACTCATCGGTTTTCAGAATCTCCTGAATAGTGGGGAAGAGATCCAGCGTCTGCACGATACGATCTGACCGTTTCGCACGTTCAAAGGCTTCCGGGTATCGAATGATCAGGGGTACTTTCAGGAGCGTATCGTAGAGACAATACTGATGGTCCATAAGATTGTGTTCAACAAGATTTTCCCCATGATCACTGGTGAGAATCAACATCGTATTGTCAAGAAGGCCATTTTGTTTGAGGAACTCATAGACTTCACCAATTCGGTGATCCAGATACGCAAGCTCTCCATCATACAAGGCTGTAAGCACCTCCCGATCCCGGCTTCCCATGGGAACAAGCCCCCCCATATACGCCCATGCATCCTGGTTGACAGTTCCGGCTTCCTGTAAAGAAGCGTCTGCGGGCAAAAACTTGCCAAAATAGGGTTCGGGGGCTTTATAAATCAAGTGAGATTCGAGGTAGTTCACAAAAAGGAAAAAAGGTTGTGATCCCTTGAGCCCCCCTCCCATGTAGCTTTTCAAAAGACGATTGATTCTTCTCGCTCCATAGTCATACCTTCGCCAGAAGAACTTACCGTAAATACCGTTTATGATATTCGTAATCGGGTCGCCGCGAAGAAAAAGTTTAGCGGCATTCATGTATTTGTCCGCCCCCTTCGCTGACGGTGCGGCTAAATCGGTGTCGCACTGAACCAATTGCCAGAGGTTGATAAACTCATCAAACCCCTTGTCGAAACCAAAACTTTTGCTTATCCAGCTGTTATTGGAGATAGCGATGGTTTTATATCCATTTTCCTTGAGATATTGAGGCAAAGTATAGATGCCGGTATCAAGAAATTTATGTCTCTCATGGCATCCATGGTCTGACGGGCACAGTCCCGTAAAGATGGATGCATGAGACGGCAAAGTCCATGGGGAAGAAGAAATAGCATTTTCAAACAGGATTCCCTCGTTCGCTATGCGATCAATGTTGGGAGTCGTTCGCTTCCCGTACCCATAGCAGGAAAAATTGTGAGCACGTGCCGTATCCAAAACAATGAAAACAATATTGGGGCCCTTAAGCATTCAATTGCCTCCGTATAGGTATATTCACGTAAGAATGCCTCGTGATGTAAATCATAGCAGGAAAAAGGAGAAAAATATCTATAGCGGTAAACAACATAAAATGTGAGATGTTTCCACCTATAAGGTTTGGAAGATAAACAAAGAAAAGGGAATATAAGATGACTGCACAAGGATTTGTGCGATCGCGATCCATATAATCTTGAAATATCCTAATAAAAACTCCAAGGATAAACATTCCATAACCAATTCCAACGATATGGAAATTTAAAAAAAGCTCTCCAATGAGCGTTATAGGGATACCTGACCCTTGAGCAAGCACACTTGGGAAAAAGGTTTGCATAAAAAGTGTACCTCCCCCTATCAACTTTAGGCCAAAAGCTTTTGGCCAATCAGCAGGGAGAAATTTAAAAGGAATACTTAAGAATGTTTTGCCGTATTGAAAATCGAGTTGATCTTTCATTCCTTTAATTACGAGGATGAAATTGTCGACACGATCTAAGTTCCTTTTAAGCATGAAATCAAGCAAAAAGTTTTTTGAAGCTTCAATATTTTGTGCGGAGGTAATTTGTTGAAATAAAAAATGATAGGCAAGATCAAACAAAATACTAACTACTCCCAAAAAGCATATTATGTAAAAAATAATTTGTTTGATTTCTATTCTTTTCTTTAAATAATTATAAATAATTAAACACATAAGAACCGGATATACGAGGCGCCCTCTTCCACCAAGCTTAAGCATAAGAATGGTATATACTGGAAGATATATCCAGAAAGATCTTTTTAAAAGTTTATTATTTAAGACTATACTACCAGTAAATAATAGAATAAGACATATACGCAGAGAAAGAATTCCTAGAAAAGCATATTTGTTTTCATCTTCAACCAATTGCGAGCGTGGTCCAGTCGGCTCTGCAGAGTGCATAAGAATGATATAAGAAATTAGGCCAGAAAACAGGCAAAGCCAAAGTACAATAATCAGTCGCCTACGATCCCATTTTTTGGGGAGAATCGGTAAGCTGTTTGCAATCCAAGCTCCCAAAGAAGATCGATATCCAATAAAAGCGAAGATCACGGCAACAATGACAAACGAGAGTGCTTTGGAGAGCAAATCACCTTTCTGAGAAAGAGTTGCCGAAAAGTCAGCAATATCATAATGAAGATAGAATATTATAAATAATGGTTTGGCTACGTAAAAAGTAAAAATAACTAATAAAAACATGTTAAATATAGATAAATAATTAAAGTTACTATCTATATAGATTAAATTATAGAGAAACAGCACAAATAAAATAATGATCAAAAAAATAACGATAACTATAGGAGTATCAAAACTCCATGAAGAGGAAAAACTTGCTACAAAACCGCTCAAAATGAACGCGGGAACAATAATTATCAAAAATTGTTCTCGTAAAAAAAACAATAATTTTTGTAAGTTTTTCATCATAAGTTAATTTCAATCTAGTAGACCAAAACTACTTCGTATGACTTTGCCTTAATTGAAACGGGAAGACTCGAATTGCTTAACATCCCGTGCTTTCCTGAAACAGTGTCATACTGAAATTTTCTGGCTTGGACTCCAAGAACGCCCAGATCGAACTTCACATTTATAGTTTCGTCATTGTCGCTCATGTTCATTATAAACAGCAGCATACTTCCATCGGGTTTCTTATAGAAGGATACTTTAGCTTTATCCGGTTGCTCAATACTGACGCCCGGTTGAGTTCCCCAATAAGGGTAGAAGACAGAACCGTCCAACCCAAAGTCCTTACGCATTTTCCAGACCTTATAATGCTCCAAAGCATTAGGGTCCTTTTTGTCTGCAAAATCCAACCAATTGAATCGCGGCATCACCCCATGAAGGAGTGCAAGCGCTGCCGTTTCATTAGCTGATACTGGGCTCTTGTCGGCTTTGGTCATATAAATGGTCGGTATGCCATACTGGTATCCCATATAAGAAGCTCTGAACTCATCCAAGGAGACCCCGCCTAAAGGAAGAGAAGCTAGCCATCCAAAATAACCTTTCCTGTACCTCCTGAGCGTTGCCTCTCCAGCCCAGCGGAAATCACAAAAAGATAGTGAAGGCACGAAAGGCGACCCTACGTGGGCAAGAATAATACCGTCTCTCTTTGGACTCATATGAAAAAGATGATATAAGCGACGCAAAAGGTCTCTCGTTTCAGCAATTGGATAGGTAGGATGATTATTTCCATCAGAATCGGTGACTCCATGTCCGTGTCTTTTGTTCTCACAAGGGAAAATCATTCCAGTTCCATCGAGCATGACTCCATCGATGTCATATTCGCGAATCATCTGTTGAATATTATAAACTAGAAAGTCAGAAAAAAATCTATTTGCATCGACCAGCACTGATCGTGCAGGAGGTGCATCTCGCTTTTTTGAATCCCTTTTAGGCTCAATAACCATTTTTTCCCCGTAATTTGGCCATTCGGGAGCAGCCATGGAGAGCATGTTTCCAATATAAACGATGACTTTCAGGTTTCTATTATGTGCTTCTTGGATAAAGCGCTTCAAAGGCTTGGCGTTCCTATTCTCGAACGTTCCAGGATAACCTTGCAGTTCGGTCCACATCTGATGAATCACAATTATCTTCAACCCCTTCTGAACAGCTTTATCCAAATCATCAGGGCTCAGCCATCTCAAAGCCATTGCTGCGGAAGCTGCTTGTGCCGTACTGAATGTACTATACTGTTGAAAAGAGGGGAATGGTTTTACCGGGGTTGCAATCACTCCAAACTTAAAAGTGATCTCTTTTTGGGGACTATAGTTTTTGCCAATAATATGAACAAATAGTGAAACCGTATCACCACTGCGTTTGATTTCGATGACTCGATCCCTATTAGAGATGGACCATCCCTCCATGCTTTCAGAAAACCATTGAATTCCAACACTTTCATTGCCTAACCATATAGCTGGAGAAAAAGGTCCAAACCATCCTTCATCAGGGAGAGCACCACCTTTAAAGTCAGTCTCTTTATTAATGCTGTTAATATCATAAGGAGGTTTTTCGAGATAATGATGTGTAAAAAGAGAAACAAATTCTTTTTTTAGAGGTATTTCAATATGGCAGTCATTTATTGTCAAATTTGCGATTGGAGTAATCGTAAAATCAACTTGCGTGAAACCATCATACTCTATATTAGTTCTAGTTATTGTTTTAAAGCTTTTGCTATTATACTCTGACTTAACAATGACTTTATTGTTTTTTATGGTTTCAAACTGAAACTTTGCTGGTGAAAAATCAACCCATTCATTATTGACCTTTAATTTTATTTTTATTGGATCTTGAAGTATTTTATTCCCATTAATAGAAATATTTGACATTAAAGCTTCATTTGAAATCTCATAATCACGCCCAGTTAGTTTTACAATATTCTTATTGATTTCTATCTTTTGCCATGGATCAAGAACATCGTCTGTCATTGCTATATTATTGTCAATCCATACCGGATTATCTAATCCCAAAACATTATTCGAAGATATAAAAAGTAACGAAATTATTAACCAAACAATATAATTTTTCATATACTTATCTTTTTCATATAATAATATTTAGTATCTTTTTTATGACAAATCTTCTCTTGATCACGGAGATGCCACAAAAAAGGAAAATAGCCAATTTTTAAAATTTCCTTATTCTCTGCAACTCTCTCCAGGAATCCTGACTTTAGCCCGTTTTTCTTGCAAAATAGGTAATAAAGGGATTTAATTTCGGAAACAATTTGAACATGGACGCAGGTATGCGAGATAATCTATACCTTCCTCTAAAGATAAGTTTTTCAACATTGAACCCTACTTTATTGAGAAACTTAACCACCTCATCGCTCGTATATTCTCGAACATGCCCCATGTGACCGAGTTTATCTAACTTTTCATACTCCTCAAAAATATCTCCAGAGCTTGAAAAAGCCTGATTCTTAAATAAAAAATTAATTATTCCTTTTAACGACCTAAGATTGGGGGTTGATAAGAGAAGTATGCCTGATGGTTTTAAAACCCTTAGAACTTCAGACATTGTGAAGATTGGATTTATGCGCAAGTGCTCGAAAAGTTCATTGAAAACAGATAAATCATATGAGTTGTCTTCGATAGGTAAACGCTGTCTTTCAATATCACATTTAATTATATTAATATTTAAAGATTTAATAGTAGAATTAAATCGTTCTGGAGCAATATCAATACCTGTAACTTGATAACCTGTTTTTACTAACGCATTCGTTAGTAATAATGGAACTGATCCAAATTCTAAAATGTTTTTATCAATATCAATATTATTTTTTATGATGTCGAGATCAAATGCAATTCTAGTTTTCTGATTTTGGACGTATGAATTAAGCCAGCTATAAAGAATAGCCTTTTCTGGTTTAATGTCAATGATACTATTCTCAATAAGTTGAATAGATGCTATTTTCGGCTTAAATGCTTCACATTCAATTATCAAGTCATTCCCCCCCAATATAATCTTTATCCATTCATCACAGAGATCGCAAAAAATAAAGAAAATTCAAAAATCGGCTGCTTTCCCCTTTCTGCGCATCTGTATAATTTATGGATATGCAAAGGCGTGAATGGCTATTGTTTTATTTCTCCATATAAATATTCAAAATCGCATGCCATGGATATCGTGACCTCCTCGGCCTGTCGCTTGAAGACTGCACAGTCTGTGGTCCCCTGGGCATTATGTCCTCTGTCGAAGAAAAATCTTATCTTTCAAAAAGCAAATGATACCCTTCACATTGCCAATAGCCAATCCATATCTTCGTTTACCCATCATGCCAAGCACATATCCCACCATTGCCCAGATGAAGCACGTAAGATTCTTGGCATTTACTTCACCATGTTCGTCGAATATCCGGCATCGATTGTAGGTTTGTTTAAAACCGGTATCCATCAACCCTTCACGTCCTGCAGGTGAATGGAAATGATAAAGCTTGGCCGCAGGCGTGATAAGCAATTTATATTTCCTAGAAACCCTCCACCCAAATTCGACATCTTCGAGTGCAGTTCGTCCCCCTTGGGATTCGCGAAAAGCAAATTCCTGTAAAACCCGTTTTCGAAAACAAGAAGTACCGCAACTCACCCAATCAACAAAAGTTTCTCGGTTCAGACCATCGAAGCCCGTTTGAAACGCCCAGGGTAAAATGCGCCCATGCTGTCCATTATCCTGAAGAAAAAATCTTCTGAGTGCCTTTTCGAAAAGAGTCTTATGATGGCGATTTATTACAACACCACAGACTATACCTATTTCGCCATTTTCATCTCTGTTAAATACAGCCATAACCGCATCAAGGAAATTTTCTGTAAGGACTGTATCATCATCTAAAATCAGAATGAAGTCACAAGACGCTAATGTTTTTGTAAGATTTTTGGATGCCGCAGTACTTGGCCGATCTTTTTTAAAATATTTGAAATTTGTATGAGCTTCAACGAGTTCTCTGAAAGGTCTCTCGTTCAAATGGCCGTCATCAATCACGATGATTTCTTCAGGCAAAGATGCCTGGCTTAAAATTGATTCGATGCATCTCCTCAAATCGTCAGGCCTGTCTTTTGTCGGAATGCAGACAGAAACGGGAACGCGGGGACGATTAACTCTGGACATCATAGGTATCCCAAGCTCTTAAGTTGGTCCTCAATTTCACTTTTTTCAGACTCCGCCTTTTCTGGTTGAGGAGTGAAATTAGCTGCAGAAAATAGATCAGAACATTCTTTTTTGGGCATTGGATCAAAAGCGATATCCTGCAAATCCATTATGGTATTAGGCACAGAAAATATATTTGCAGGCATTTCAAAATCATCAAGGCTTTTATCCATTATTATAATTCCATCTTTATGGTGCATTCCTACCTGTTGTTTCAAAACGATTGGGGGTTCAATAAAAGACTTCCCACTGGGAATAGTACCTATGGCCTTGATTCCATTAGAAAATACTATCTTATAAACAGCATTTCCTCGGCCTTCTACCTTACTGATCTCATTCACAATTCGTTGCCCCTCTGGATCTAGGATCAATTCAATTTCCCCAAGAACTTTTTTCACAACTTCTTCTGAATTATTAATAAAATGGGCAAAAGCAATATTGGTAGCATTTGTTTCCACAAATACGGTAGATTTTTCATAGTTTATTACTGAATTCAAAAACTGATTGGTAGCATTTTCAGATTTTCTACTATATTTAATTGAAGATCTATATTTATATAAAAGTGGAAGATCAAAAACTTTCTTAATACATGATATTAATAGTCTCTTAATATCCTTATTTAACACCAAATAGCCCTTTTTAAAAAGCCAATTATTGATTTTAATATTATATATACACCTCTGAAATCCATGATCTGAGAGTATTATTATTGAAAATCCTTTTTCTCTTCCTTTTTTAATGAGAACAGATAAATCTTTATCTAAATTTGCATAAAATTTAGCGACCTTGTCGAAATCCTCCACAGTATGTTGAGGGTCTGAAGGGTCGATACAGTGCCAGAGATAATGCTGGACGACATCAGTCTCCTGAATATGAACCATAAAGACATCCCATGGTTCCTTCTCCAAGAGATATCGGGCGAGCCGAGTCTTTTGCGACATCGTCTTCATCCATCGGGATACCATATCCTCGATCTTCATTCCCATTTCACTGGCGCCTATACCACTCTGCATGACCTCGAAATCTGGTATCTTTTCAAATAGTTCACTCTTAAATTCTTCCGGGAAGGTGAATTCCGTCTTTGAGGATGGAACAGGAAATCCTGATACAAGAATGCCATTGATTGGAAAGGGGGGATAGGTTAAAGGAAGATTCAAAATACAAACTCTTTTTTTGTGTTCAGACAATATATCCCAAATACGCTTTACAGAAAGATTCGTTGAAAAAAGAATATTGCTTTGAAATCTTCCATCTTTCATTTGAAGTTCTTTGAACCCCAAAACATGATGGTCCTCGGGCGATAATCCTGTTTGAAAACTTGTCCAAGCGGAAGGAGTTATGGGAGGTTCGGTGGAGGTCAACACTTGAGCACGGCCATTTTCTATCTCAGCTTGAAGTGTTGGCATGTGACCATGTGCAATCATGGTATTTAAAATAGTCCATGAGGCACCGTCCAGCCCGATCACCATAGTTTTCTTAGCCATTTTATGCTCCTAATCTAAAAGCAAACTTTTGCTTGATAAGATTCCAAATATATTGCTCATCTTCATCAACTCCAGTAAATCGCGTGTATATCAAAAAAATCCCCAAAACAATGAACACATTAAGCATAAGTTGCCCAATTGGGAGCAAATTCACTTTTTGAGTAAGAAGCAACAATACTGTTGCCATAATCGCTGGAACTATGGTTTTTAAATAATTAATTCCATAGGGTTGCATTTTATAAAAAATATAAACCTGCATAAGTCTTAATATATTGCTAAAAATCACTGAGGTTGCAGTTGCTATTGCAGCACCCATACAGCCAAGGCTGGGAATTAAAATTAAATTAAGTGTAAAATTTACAAAGAATAAACCAATAGAATTATAAAATTCAATTTTTTGTTTTCCTGTCATGATAAGGGTAAAACCAACCCCACCTGTTATAGAGTTAATAAATTGAGCAAGTGTAAAAATAATAACAACAGGTATTCCTTTATTTACAAAATCACTTCCAAAAATCATCAGTATCTCTTTAGCAGAAAAAATCAAAATCAAAGAGACAGGCAAAGCTAATGTATAAGCCCAACGGGTGGTTGTCTTAAAAATATGATTCAATCTTGCAAATTCCCCATGCTGATACAATGAAGCAGCAATGGGCGCATAAATTGAGTTGCAAGCACCTAGGAATACAGGAAGGATCAGAGGAATTTCTGATGCAGCCTTAAAAATTCCAACATCTTGTGAAGTCTTCATTATCCCAAGCATTATTGTATCCATCCAGGAAATAAGTAAATAAAGGAAACTACTGAATAGCAGCGGGATAGAATACGTTATTAAGGCTTTGACTTGATAGTCCGATTTGATAGTTTTGTCTTTAATCTCTGGGAATAACTTTGTAATTAATATCAGTGCAACCAATAGCGCAACGCTATAGGATGCAATGTACCCGTAAATAATGCCAACAAGACCCAATCCAAAGAAAATAGAGAGTGAAATGAATAAGAGATTCAGAGTAGGCTGGATGATATCTCTGATCAATACTGCATATTTCGTTGTGTGAAAACCTTGAGATGCGTTTGCAACGACCATCATCGATGACATAAAAGGCACAGATAACGAGAGTTTTATTATGATGTTTTCAAGTCCCGGTTTATGGAAAACAAACTTTGCTAGAAAACCGGCGAAAAGATAAAGGATAAGTCCCAAAAAAATTCCGCTACCGAAGGAAATACAAAAAGAGCTTATCAAAATTCCTTTCAGACGGCTCTGATCGTTCTTCCGGTATAATGCCACAAAACGCATCGAACCAGTATGAAGCCCTAGACGAGAAATCAAATCAGTTATCTTCATCGCCATAATAGCCAGCATGTACAAACCGAAAGCTTCTACACCGAGAAAACGCGCAGCGATTACCTGATAGAGGAACCATCCCCCCCTACCGACTATGGCTCCAGCAAAACTCAGCGCAGAGCCGCGAGCAATCTTCTTGATATCCTTGTGTTCGTTTGTTTCCATCAACAGATATCTGCTCTATTTAATCTGCTATTTTAAGGTGGGCCGAAAGAACGGCGGCGATGTTTTCTATCTTTGGATTGTTGGGCATTTCCCCCTCAGATAGAAAAAAATGTGCATCGTCGTAGGTGTGCATGCCTTTGAAATGAGTAGTACCAAACAATGAGGGTTTATTGAGCGCCCCTTTCAGGTCAAAGCCATAATTGGGCAAAAGGTAAAGATCCGGGGCATCTTCTTTCAGTCCACCGTGAAAAATTTCATCCTTGAGATAAACTTCTTTTATAACCGGTTGGCCATCAAAGGTGATGGTCTTTAAACCTTGTGCAAGTTCCTCTACCAGTGTTCTGTAATCTGAAGCATTAACGCTTCCTTTGGCATACCTGCCGGAAGAATGAATATAAATTCTCGAAGGATCAAGACAAAAAGCCTTCACCCGGGAATCCATTCCTTTGAGCCCCTCTTGCCCCCCAAGATTCAGATATCCGTTCTCGACCAGCCAGGTATTCAAATAAACTTCTCTCTTTATGGTAGTAAAACCGTGGTCGGAACAGGTGAGGAAAACAGCATTGTCATCTACAGCTTTTTTTGCCATCTTTCCAATAAACTGGTCCAGCTCTCGGTAGAACTTCTCGAATATATCAAAATGATTTCCCACCAGCGCTGAGTCAAAAAAGAAATGGTGCATACGGTCCGTTTCCGTCACCGTACCGATAAATAATTGCCACTCTTCATGATCGTAAAGATATTCAATCGCTTGAATTCTCTTTCGAAAGGTTTTAAAAAGGTCTTCAAAGAAGGCCTCCGGATTTTCGGCAGCAAGCCTGGCATTGACATCCAATCGGTATTCGATCGAACGAAGATAATTGTAGACACTCTCCGGATAAGTGGCTTTTTTAAGATCCAAAGCCACGAAGCCGCTTACTACCACACCATTCATGGGCCTCGCAGGATAGGTCTGGGGAATATTGATGGCGACTGTTTTGATATTTTCTTTATCCCAGAAGGGCATTTCCTTAAGGGATGCAAAGTTAGGGAAAATATAATCATAACTTTGCTTATTGATTTCCATGAAGCCAAAGATACCGTGTTCTGCGGGATTTTTGCCGGTCATAAAGTTGGTCCAGGCAACGGAGGATACTTCCGGCAGGCTGGATTTCATCCTGGCGAGTTGCCCTGTCTGACACAGCCTGGCAAATTCGGGCATGATCCCTCGATCCATATATTCCCTGATAAGACTGTAGGGTACACCGTCCAAACCGATGACCACTGCCTTGGGATTTTTTCTCTTTTTCTTGAATGCGCCAAACATCGATTCTCCTTACATGTAGCCGAGTGCTCTCAATTGATCCATGACCTGCTCTTTATCCTGCCCTCTCCCAACGCGTTCCGGAGTGTTTTCCAGGTCCTGCATCCATGCAGGGATATCGGAGACCTTCCCAGTGGCACATCGGGCACCAAGAGAACGGTAGCCGTATTTATACAGGCTACAATAAGGGACGTCATATTTAAAAGTAGCTATCCAGATATCTCGTTCACTGAAATGGAGAATGGGATGCACCCTCGTATGGTCCGGATTGGTTCTGGGACTGAAATACTCTTCGTCTTTTCGGGCCGCCTGTTCATCCCATCTGATGGCAATAAAGAGGGCCTTGATGCCGTCGTTGATGATGAACTCCCTCATAGGGATCGTCTTCATCAAATGGTTGCAAACCGTTGAGTCAGGCACAAAAGGAAAAGACTTTTCAGAAAAACCCATTTCCTGAAGCGCTTTCTGATTCGTTTCATTGAGGGATGCAACCTGCACTTCCTCACCTATGCCGTTGACTTTTGAACTCACATCGGAATTCTTGAGAATACGAATATTAAGAGACCACAATTTCTTTATATGGTTAACGAACTCCGTGATTTCGTCAAAGACGTCCCCTTCGTCTATGAACATACAGCAGGGAAGCTTAAGACCCATCTCCTCGCAAACCAGTTTGAAAAGCCATAGGCCCATGGTGCTGTCTTTGCCGCCAGTAATCGCTATGGCTATGTTTTCTATACCGTAACGGTCTATCGCTTCCTTTATGATCAACTTCGACTTTTCGACTTTCTGGTCGATGTGCAGACTCATCAGATCCTCTTTTGTCGCTAAATCCATGCGTTTCTCCTAACGATATCGACATCCAGTTTTTTGATTGGAAAGACCGGAGTTCTTAACCTGGCCGACTGCTGCTGCATTCTTGTGTCACTAAAAAATCTGATAATTCCTCCGCCGACATTGGAACGAGGTAAAATAGCAAATTGCGCACAAAATACGCAACCAGTATCTTACCATCTAAAAGTGTAAGTAGGAACAATAAAGAAAATGGAGGCGCCAACAGCACAGGATCCAAACCACAACCCCAAAATTCCATTTTTTCATTTTTCATTTACTGAGCGATCTTTGGAATGAGGGTGAATCATTCCGATAAGACTTCTATGTATTTTATATTATTGTCTAAATTATTGATTAGGATCAAATGTTTTACTTGCTGCTGCCCTTCTATTGCGAAATGGAAAAACTGTCAAGAACCTATTTTTCGGTGAGAAGCTTTCCGAAATACATCGTTCATGTTCCACTGGGCTCTCAACACATCCTGTCGGTTGACTTCATAAAGACCATATGCTAAGAGACGGCGGGAACTTAAGGTTAGGGAGATATGCGAGTGGCCAACTCAAATTCGTGCGAGATGGATGTTTTGAATCAGGAGTTCATTGTTGCCAACAAGTTAGGGATACATGCGCGGGTCGCTGCCCAGATTGTAAAGGTGGCAAGTCAATTCAAGTCGGATGTTTGGCTTTCAAAGAGCGATACCACGGTAAGCGGAAAGAGTATCCTGGATGTGATGACATTGGTGTGCCCTCACGGCAGCACAGTCCGCATTTCGGCATGTGGACCTGATGCTGCGGAAGCCCTCGATGCTTTAGCCGCGCTATTTCAGACCAAATTTGGTGAATCCTGATTCCATCGATAAACATCCCATGGTTACTTTCATTATTCAGAATCTCGTCTGATCTTTTTGATGCGATGAAAGCGTTCCGTGATGAGACCCCGGATCTCTTTTACCCCATTTATAAGGTTATTTCTCGAAGTTTTATTTTTTTCTTAAACCTTTTGAATCGATGGATTGCTTTTAAATGGATCAAAGGTCCAAAGTTGTTCAAGGAATTGGAGTCTCGCCCGGTATAGCCATTGGCAAGGCCCACCTTTTAGAACAAGGTCGCATTCCAATTCCGTACTACACACTCTTGGGTGAAGAGGCTATCGATGAGGAATGCCGGCGTTTCGATGACGCCGTCGCTAAGGCTGAACGCGATCTAGAAGCTATCAAACAAAGCATCCATCCGGACTTCAAGGAACATGTCCATGTTTTGGAAGTCCATCAAATGATCCTTCGAGACCGTCCCATCTACGATGAAACATTACGCCTGATACGGGAAGAAAAATATAATGCCCTGTGGGCGCTCATGCGCGCGCTCATGAAAGCGCACGAGCTTTTCAGATCTCTCGATGATGAATACATTCGAAGCCGGGTGGCCGATGTGGATGCAGTGGCGGAACGTATTCTGCGCAATCTGGCTGGTCAGAATCACAGGGATTTCAACAATATCAAAGAGCGGGTCATTGTAGTGGCTCATGATCTTTCCCCGGCAGATACCGCCCAGTTGCAGCTGGAGCGCACTCTGGGGCTGGTCACGGATATGGGAGGCAGAACATCCCATACTTCCATCATCGCCCGTTCCCTCAGCATCCCGGCAGTGGTTGGAACCGAGTCGGCCACAAAGTTAGTACAAACGGGAGATATCCTTATTTTGGATGGCGCTTCCGGGAAGGTCATTCTCAACCCCACAGAAGAAGAAATCAGCTTTTACTACGAACGTCAGGAGGAGTTGGAAAATTACATCAAGGGCATAAGCAGAATGGCCCATCTTCCGGCCGAGACTCTGGATGGCTACACTGTGAAAGTGGAAGCCAACATCGAATTGTTGGAAGAAGTGGTGGCAGCCAAGGATAACGGAGCCGAAGGGATCGGTCTTTACCGCACTGAATTCTTCTTTATGAATCGGACCAATTTCCCGGACGAAGAAACGCTTTTTTTCGAATACCGTGAACTTTCAGAACTGATGGCTCCCAAATCGGTCACCATGAGAACCCTTGATCTCGGATCAGAGAAACTTGCCACCTGGTATCCAAAGCTCCATGAGAACAACCCTGCTCTCGGATTGCGATCCATAAGACTTTGCCTTCATTATCGGGAACTTTTTAAGACCCAGTTGCGTGCGATATTGCGGGCGAGTGCCGTCGAGAAGAATATTCGCCTCATGTTCCCTCTGGTCTCGGGTGTGGCAGAACTTCGTGAAGCCAAGCAGGTGCTGAAGGAGGTTCAAGAGGATCTTTTATCCAAGAGGATCCCTTTTGACGAGAAGATGCCCCTCGGGGTGATGGTCGAGGTCCCTTCCGCTGTGGCAGTGGCTGATCTACTTGCCAGGGAGGTGGATTTTTTCAGTATAGGCACAAACGATTTAATACAATACAGCATTGCCATCGACCGTGTGAACGAACACATCGCCTACTTGTACGAACCCCTGCATCCTGCTGTCTTGAGGTTCATCAAACAGACCGTGGACGCTGCACATAAGGCCGGCATAGAGGTGGGGATCTGTGGGGAGATGGCGGGCGAATCGCTCTATGTGCCCATACTCTTGGGACTCCAGCTCGACAGCTTCAGCATGAATCCACAGTCGATTCCTCGCGTTAAAAACCTTATCTGCCGCTCCCGGATTAAAGAATGCCGTAGATTCGTGAACAAAATCCTTGGCATGAGTACCGCGCAGGAAATCAACGAAGTGCTGCAAGAAGTGATGATCAAGAATTTTCCCGAAGAATTCAGAGTTTTTGATCCCAGTGTATTGACGACTGAGGGAAGTGTTTCTCACAAACAGAAAAAACGTGCCAAAAAAATGCGAAAATCTCTTGAAGAATCTTGATTTTTCGCCCCGAGCATGGACATGACTAAAAATAAGGCAACAGCGAACACCGCAAATCGTCTCGTATGCCAGAATAAGAAAGCTTATCACGACTATGAAATTGTCGAAAAATTAGAAGCTGGAATCGTTCTGGTGGGAACAGAAGTTAAATCTTTGAGAGAAGGGCGAGCCAATCTGAAGGATAGCTATGCAAAGATCAGAAAAGGAGAGGTTTTCCTTTATGGTTTGCATATCAGCCCTTATACTCATGCTTCCTACGACAACCACGATCCCGAGAGAGTGCGTAAGCTGCTTCTCCATAATTACGAAATCAAAAGGCTGACCGGAAGAACGCAGGAACGCGGATTCTCTCTCATCCCTTTAAAGATCTATTTCAGCAATGGTAGAGCCAAGGTCGAACTGGGATTGGCGCGTGGGAAAAAACTCTTCGACAAACGGGAGAGCTTGAAGAGGAAGGAAGAGATTCGCGAAATGGATCGCCTGCGCAAGCACCGCAGGGAATCCTGATCCAGTGTTTGAACCATTTCCCTCGTCTGAATTCGGGCTGATTCCTCACCCGATTCGCCACGTATAATAGCGCAAGCTCTTTTTCCGCCGTTTTCGCAATCATTTTAGGATCAGGATTCGAATGCAGGTCGTCCGTTCATTTCATTGAGGGGTGTTCTTTGGATATCAAAGAAAAAACCAGGCAGCTTTATGAATTGTACAGGCAATTCGAGACAGCATCACAGCCCTATATCTCCTCTGCTGTCTGCAAGCCGGGTTGTGCCGACTGCTGTACGACGGTGGGCAACGTGGATATCACTACCCTTGAAGGCTTGATCATACTCCGCCATTTGCAATCCTGCCCCCCTGCCCTGCAGAAGGATTTATCGAAACGATTGAAGCTGAACCGCAAGGAAAAAATGGAATCGAAATATGCCCGCTGCGCCTTCTTGGATGCTGCCAACAGGTGTGCTATCTATACGGTCCGCCCTTTCAGTTGCCGCCGTCTTTACTCTGTAAAACCTTGTGGGGAGACGGGGCCGACGGTACATCGCCAGGTGTGGGAAATGGCTGAAAACATCGTATCAGCCATTCAGGTTCTAGACAGCAATGGCTATTCAGGCCATTTGTCTTATGTGCTTCAACTCCTGAACGATGCCCGATTCAAAAAAATATATCTGAACGACCAGTTTTTTCCAGATGAAATCAAGGAGTTTGCCCAAAAGCACGCCCTTCTCATCAATCGTTTTACAACAACTCCGGAAAAATGAGCCCTTCCGTTTGGGCGATCTGCTTCGTTCCATATACTGAACACAAACAAGATCATGCACATTTCGATTCCAGCGAGTTCCGCCCCCCCGATCTTATCGAACACGGCATAGTCATGATACTTCTGCCTTATGTTCCCATGACCACTTATTTTCACATATACCGTAAACGGTTGAGCATCGGATCTTCAAAACTCGGCACAAGGTCCGGTTCTTAACTGTGCGTGGTATAAATGCAACAATGAACCCTGTTGACTGGAGTACGGTACATGAGAGCTTTACGATTGGAAGCTTTTAATGAGCTCAATCTGCTGGAAGTAGACCTTCCTGTCGCTGAGCAGGATGATATCCTGCTCAAAGTGTCTCACTGTGCTTTATGCCGCACAGATGCAAAAATGTTCCGTCAAGGACAACGGGACCTTGTGCTTCCCAGAATTTTGGGGCATGAAGTCTTCGGATTCAATGAACAAACCGGAGAACGCTTTGTGATCTGGCCGGGAGAAGCTTGCGGCGTCTGCGAAGAATGCCTTAAGGGACACGAAAATCTCTGTTCACAAATGAGAATCATGGGGTTTCACAGAGACGGAGGCTTTGCCGAGTATCTATCCGTCAGCAAATCGAGCGTCATCCCGGTACCCGAGAACCTGCCGGGACATCTGGCTTGCCTGGCCGAACCACTTGCAAGCACTCTCAACGCCCTTGAACAGGCAAGAGTGGAAAAGAACGAACGCATACTGATCTATGGAGGAGGTCCTGTCGGACTTTTGATGAGTTTGGCAGCCCAGTCTTTGGGGGCAACCGCATTTGTTGTGGAGAAAAATCCACCCAAGCTTCGAAAAAGCGAAAAATTTCGAAGCAGTCTTGCCATAGAAGGCAGTCCGGAGTGCAGGCTGAAAGATTTTGACGTCGTCGTAAACGCTGCACCCTCTTTAAGTATTTTCCATGAAGGAATGTCCAAGCTGCGATCCGGCGGATGTTTTTGCCTTTTCAGTGGTTTTACGGGTGAAGGCACATTTCCGGTCTCTATCCTCAATGAAATCCACTACCGCCAACTGCGGTTGGCGGGGGCTTACGGCAGCACTCGAAGGCATATGGAAAAAGCCGTTCTGTTGTTGAATCTGTTTCAAGAATCCGTCTCTTATCTCGTAGAAGAGGTGATCGAATTGGATCAAATCCCTCTTGCTCTTGAGGCGATTCTTTCCGGAGACACCCTAAAATTTGTTGCTAAAATTTAGTATTTCCACTTACATTTATAAATTGTAACAAGGAACTATCCCAATACTATACTTTTCCAGCTCCACACCGTTGTGAGCATATTTTTTACAGGATTCTTCTAAAGAACCCTCTTCCGAATCTTGATCCCCGTCTTCCTTGAATCGGCAATCAAGATTTCGTCAACGCCTGAAAGGAAATGTTGATGGCATTAGAAACACAATTGCGTGAATTCGGCCGACTGATCTGTTCTATCGCTGCAGGTAGGTTCATGTCCCGGCAGGAATCGGCCGATGCGTACCGGCAGGTGATCTTGAATGAACAACCGGAATTGCAACAGGGAGCCTTCCTCATGGCGCATATCGCGCGGGGGCCATCGACGGAAGAGCTTTCTGGAGCTTGGGACGCTTTGGACCTCTATGACACGGAAAAGATCCACACTCAATTGACCGGGCCTGTCTGCGACATTGTGGGGACTGGCTCGGACCCCCTCAAAACCGTGAATTGTTCGACGCCCGCAGCCCTTATTGCTGCCGCTTGCGGCCTGCCCATCGCAAAAAAAGGAGCAAGGCTGGTCACAGGGGTCTCCGGAGCATCCGACATCTTCGAAATCCTCGGCATCGATCTCAACGCCCCTCTCGTTCGGGCGGAGAGAGCCTTGAACCAGTATGGTCTTTGTTATCTTCCCGGAGAAAGCTTTCTCAAGTCGGGCTGGGCAAGGCTGATCCAATCTATGCGTTTTACTTCGGCTTTCAACATCATCGGCCCGCTCACACGTCCCTGTGGACAGACCAATTCGATCGTCATCGGAGCCTATGCGCCACACGTCTGCGATCAACTCATATCCGTCCTCAAAGAAATTGCCATGCCCGCAGCCCTTGCCCCCTTCGGAAGAGTTGAAGGAATGGATCCCGCCCTGGGAATGGACGAATTCTCCCTGGCCGGCCCGACGCGCGTCGTGGAACTGCGGCAGTCGAAAAAAGAAATCTACGATGTTACGCCACAAGACTTCGGACTGAAGCCAGTCGGTTTTTCCACAATAGCCAGTCGCGGCACGGCACAGGAAAATGCACAGGTAATCCTCGAAGTCCTGTCAGGCCAATACGATACACCGGCTGCGAACTTCTTTTGTATGAATGCGGCTGCCGCTCTGTATATCGCGGACCTCGTTCCTTCTTATTCAAAAGGTACAGAGATGGCCAAAGAGGCGCTTTCCTCCGGCAAGGCGCTGGAGAAACTGGAACAACTGAAGGAAATCCAGGGGAGAGTGTAAGAAAAGGCTCGTTTAAACAAAAAATTTTATATTCCCGCAGATAAAATTAAAATTTCTGATCAAAAGCGCAATGATCAACCATTGCGAGCCAAAAGGGACCCGGAGAGAAACGCTAACCTCCGGGTCAAGGGGTAACATCGCAAATGCCCTTCGGAGTGGAATCCGGACCGGCCAGTGCTCTCTGCATATCCTCTCCCATGATCCAAAGCAGCCTGGTTTTGGCAACCAGGTAATCACGGCGCGCCCTTGCAACATTTAAACGGGCGGAGAGGAGGTTGGACTCGGCATCATCGACCTCCAGCCTTGTTTTTACTCCATAACGATATCCGGATTCCGCCATCTGCAGCAATCTTTCCGCCTGCTCTGTCGTTGCGGCAAGAGCCTTGACAATCTGAACGGATTCATCCACACGATTGATCGCATCCCTGGCTTCGAGAGCGATCTGGTCGAGCAGTTTTTTCAATTTTATTTCGGTGGTCGATAAACGGCTTCTGGCCTGAATCACTCGCCCTTTTGTGAGAAAACCGTCGAATATGGGAAAGGAAAAATATACCCCTGCATCCCAGTATCCTCCGCCCGTATCGTCATGGATGTCGTCCGTATCACTCCATCCCATATTTCCCTTAAAATCCAGGCGAGGTTTGTCTCCTCCCTTTGCAACGGTCACCAACTCACCGAAAACGCCCAGTTGGCTTTTGTAATAAGCCACTTCAGGCCGGTTGGCAATGGCCCGCTCCATTACGACCTCAAAGGAATCGGGCGCCTTGGGAAGACAGAGCAGGCTGCCGGTCACCTCAAAGTCCTCTTGCACTCCCATAAAGTAGCGCAACCTGTCCTTTGCAAGTCGAATAGCGTTTTGCGCTTGGGCCAGTGCCGGCAGAGCATTGGTCAATGCCACTTGCGCTGCCAGTACATCATAATCCGTTGCCACCTCCATCTGGAGCTTTCTCTTTGCTTCATCCAGATGTCTTTGCTTCTGGGCGACATTGTCGCTTGCCACTTTTTCCAGTTCCAAAGAGAGCAACAGGTCGAAAAAACCGGTTGAAGCTTCCCTCAACGCCAGTTGCCTCGCTTCCTGCATCTGGTGCTCCGCCGATTCCTTATCATATTCCGCCGCTTTGATTGCAGACGATATCTGGCCCCACGTGAACAGGGCTTGAGAAAGGTGGAGGTTCGCGCTGTAATCGTTTCTTTCCCGATTGAAGCCCAAGACAGGATAAGAAGGATCGTGTGAGTAAGCACTTTGTGCTTCAATTTTGAATTGTGGTAAGGCCGCAGAACGCTCTTCGACATACCGCCCCTGGGAGATATTTTTGCCTTCATTTGCCAAAAGAATATCCCGGCTGTAATCCATTGTCAGTCTCAAGCATTCCTCGAGAGTGATGATTTTAGCGGCAGGTGATGCAACCGGCATACAGAGCGAGGAGCATAAAATCATACAGGATATCGACAAGAGTCTCAGTATGTTGCACATCTCAAAACATCCTTGGACAACGGTGAAAACCGAGGCATTCTCTTTTGCCATGGTAGATAGTGCGACATTGCCACATGAACCACGAAAGACAAGGAGGACACAGAGAAAGACTTTCAAATGAAATCGCTGTGTTCTCCGTGTCTCCGTAGTTCAGATGAAATCTGACAACACCAAGATGGGAATCGACTTCACTCGGGCTCCCCCAACACTTCCTCGAGTGGCTGTCGAAACCGCTTTTGAATGGCTAAAACGGCATCGTCGAAAAGGGTGTAAACCACGGGAACAACCACCAAAGTGAGCAAGGTGGAAGTGATCAGACCGCCAATGACGGCCCGAGCCATAGGAGCTCTCATTTCCGCACCCGGTCCCAGTGCAAGAGCCAAGGGGAGCATCCCGAAGATCATGGCCAGAGTGGTCATAATGATGGGCCGCAGCCGAGTTTTCCCTGCCTCCACCAAAGCACTTTTTCGATCAAAACCTTGTTTTTTCAATATGTTGGCATAATCTACCAACAGAATCGCATTCTTGGTCACCAGTCCCATGAGCATGATCAACCCTATGAGGGACATGATGTTCAATGTGTCGCCGGTGAAATAGAGCATCACCACGACTCCCACCAGGGAGAGCGGTAATGAAATCATGATAGAGAGCGGCGCCACAAAGCTTTCAAACTGCGCAGCCAGGATCAGGTAAATGAGTATGACCGCCAAGGCCAGTGCTTCAGCCATATACTGGAAAGTCTCCGCCATATCCTCGGCTTCGCCGCTCCAGGAAATGACATAGCCGGGAGGAAGGCCAACTTCCTTGACTGCGTCCTGGATGGCATTGACGGCATCTCCCAAGGCTATTCCCACATTGCTGGCGGAGAGGGTGACCTGGCGGCGTAAGTCGAGTCGCTGAATGCGCGCAGGCGAAAGATCCATGCGCAATTGCACCACATCTCCCAAGGGCACAAGCATCCGCTGCCCATCGGGAAGGCTGGAAAGGAGAGTGAGTCGCCCAAGCTGTGCAGGACTTCGCCGGTACGATTCAGGCAGTCGAACCCTGACATCGTAGGAATCTCCATCGCTATCTTCATAGGTCGTCGCTACTTTGCCTCCGATTAAGGGCCCCAATGTTTCCACAATCTGTCCTGTCGAGATGCCTACATTCACTGCACGAGCCCGATCCACCACCAACCGGACTTCGCTCTTGTCCTGATCGAGACTTGATGCCACATCCACCACACCCGGAATCTCCTGCATCCGCTTCTTGATTTTTTCTGAATATTCCTTGAGAACGTCGAGATCGTCACCTTTGAGATTAACATTGATGGGAGACGCACCCTGCAAGTTGTCCGCCTCAGTGATGCTGGAGATGATGCCTGGAATTTTGCTGATTTCACGCCGAGCCATGGCCTCAAGTTCCTGTTGCGTGTGATGCCGCTCATCTTTTTCCTTGAGTTTTACATAAATCGTTCCCTCTCTCACTGTTCCCATATCTCCTGCGCCTACAGTGGCATACGTCAGTTCGATGCCGGGGAGAGCATCCAGCACATCAAGTATGGCCAGGACTCTCCCGCGGCTTTCCTCGAGGCCGGCTTCGGGAGAAGCGGAAAAATTCACCTGGAATTCCCCGCGATCATATGTGGTGAAAAAAGAGCTGCCCAGTAATGGAGCCAGAAGAAGGGCACCGGCAAAGGCCGCCAGGCCGAAAGAAAATACCCGCTTGCGATGGTCAAGAGCCCAGGAGATCACTGAACGGTACTTTTCCGCCAGACCGTCGAAGCCATCGTTAAAACGTTCCAGCAGGCGATAGAGAACATTTTTATTCTTTTTTTCGCTTCCTTCCATATCCGGGTCTACCCAGCGGGAAGAGAGCATGGGATCCAGAGTAAACGAAACGAAAAGGGAAACGAGTACAGCGAAAGCCACCGTAATTCCAAACTGGTAGAAGAATCGACCCACGATTCCCTTCATGAACGCTACCGGCACGAATACCGCCACAATGGTAAAAGTGGTCGCCATGACGGCAAGACCTATTTCGGCAGTTCCTTCGAGAGAGGCTCTGCGGTGGTCTTTTCCCCTCTGCAGATGGCGCACGATGTTTTCACGCACCACAATGGCGTCGTCGATGAGAAGTCCTATGGCAAGTGAAAGCCCCATGAGGGTCATGACGTTCAGAGTGAATCCGAGCGCCATCATGATAATGAAGGCGCTGATAACACTGATGGGAAGGGTCAAACCGGTGATGACCGTAGATCGCCAGGAATTGAGAAAGCAAAATACGATGAAGATTGTCAGAAGCCCTCCAAGCAACAGGGTCATCTGCACGTCTTCAACGGACTCCAGGATGAACCTGGAAGAATCACGAACAATTTCCAGGCGAACACCTGAAGGCATCTCCTTTGAGAGGCCCTCGAGTGCCTCTTCGACTCCATCTGCCACGCTCACCGTATTGGCCCCGGACTGTTTCAAAACATTCAGAGCCACTGCGGGCACGCCATTCACCATTGCCAGTGACCTGGGTTCCTCGATTCCGTCCCGAACCTGCCCCAGCTCCTTCAACCGAATGGGACGGCCGTCCCTCCATGCGATCACCATATCCGGGTATGCTGTGACCTCCTCTGGTTTGCCCGACACCCGGACGGGTGTTTCATACCCTTCACGGTTGAGACGTCCCAACGGAGTATCGACATTTTCCTGGTTCAGTCCTGCAATGACTTCATTTACTCCCAGTCCCAGAGCCTCCAGTCGAATGGGATCCAGCCAGACATTGACCTCTCGTTTAGAATCTCCGACCAGATCTACCCGGCCAACCCCTGGAACATTTTCGATGCGCCTCTTGATCCTTTTTTCGGCCAGAGTAGTGAGCTCCCTCGCTCCAAGAGTATCCGAACGCACAGCCAGGGAGATAACGGGAGCCGCAGAAAAATCCAGTTTCTGAATCACGGATTCATCGCATTCCTTGGGGAGTTCACCCCGTATGGCACTCACTTTAGCTCGTGTTTCCTGCGCTGCATCGTTGATCTTCGTCTCCAGAGTAAATTGCACTACAATACTGGAAACGCCTTCCTGGGAAGTGGAAGATATATGCTTCACTCCTTGCACTGGATTGACCGCTTCTTCGATTCTTCGGGTCACTTCACGCTCTACCGACTCGGGAGGTGCTCCTTCGTAGACGGTGGTGATCGTCAAAACAGGGATTTCGACATCCGGGTACATATCGACATTGAGACGTCGATATGAGAAAAAACCAAGCGTCACCAGGGCAAGCATCATGACAGTGGCAAAAACGGGTCTGCGTATGGAGAGCTCAGATAAAAACATATCAAGGGTTTCCTTCCTGATTCGATATGTAGACCCCGTCCCCTTCCCTCAGGTTGAACCCACCTCTTGACACGACCCATTCTGCCCCAGTCAATCCACCTAAAATTTCGACTTTGCCTCCTTCCGTGAGGCCTGTTCTTATCTCTTTGGAATGGGCGACGCCTCCCTCGGTAACGACAAAAACCCTTGCCGTTTCCTTTTCCATGTCCCAACCAACGAGACAGTCGGCGGGTACCACCATGATGTCATGACGCTCCTCCACAACGACCTGTCCCCGAGCGAACACCCCTCCCCTCAAAATATCGTCGCTGTTTTTGACTTCAGCCTGAATACGACCCGAACGATCGGAAGCATTCACCGTGGGATTCACCCTGTGCACCCGTCCTTCAAAAACGCGGTTGCTCAATCCATCCACAGTAAAAGTCAGCAACTGTCCTTCATGCACAAGGGGTAAATCTATAGCGGAGACGGTAGCTGTAAAATCCAAAATCCGGTTGTCCACAATGGAGAAAAGGTGAGCCCCCTTATCCACCCAGTCGCCCACATCGACTTTCCGCTCCGAAACAATGCCCTGAATGGGAGCAAGGATGGAGCTCTTTTGAAGATTTCGATTCGATTCCGCTAGTTGAGCTCGCGCCTGCCCCACCTGGGCATCGGCCAAAGCAACTTGAGCTTCAGCCGATTCGAGGGCCGTTCGCCTCTCGTCGAGTTCCTGGCCTGTGACAAGGCCTCCTTCCTTGAGTTTTAGCGTCCTGTTCAGTTCCCGTTTGGCTCGATTCAGATCGACCTTCGCTTTGAGCAGCTGTGCTTCGGCTATCTTCAGCCCCGCCTGGCTCCTTTGGAGTTCAAGCTTGTAATCCATTGGATCCATTTCAAGAAGAATGTCTTTGGGACTCACATGATCCCATTCTTTCACTCTGATTTGTAAAACACGCCCTGGAAGTTCACTTTTGACTTCTGTGACATTCTTTGCAGAAAGACTGCCGAAGACTTCGACACTCCGTTTGAGTGTGGTGCGGGAAGGAGAGATAACGTCTACGGCGATCCTAGTGTTTTCCGAAGAAGTAGTCGAAGGCTCTGCGGGTATACCTCGTGAGTACCTGAAGACCACAATGCTGCCGGTCCCGAAGACGAGCAGGAAAAGCAAGATAACGCTCATTCGTTTCATGATCGGGCCTCTGAACATACGGTGGGTTTCACTCCGTCAAATATGACATCAATGCTCTTTTTGATTTCGCCGACGGTGAGTGGACTACGCTTCAGATTCAAAACAAGATGCGCCTGCATGGTGCGGAGTAATCCCAGCAAGAGAAGAATGACTTCGGGAAAGCTCTCTTCTTTCAATTCCCCTTCGTCTACGCCTCCTCGAAGCATTTCCGAGAAAACGTGCAACAAGTGACTGTCCACCGGTCGAAGATCATAAGCAGGCGTAGATCCGGGCGGGCCATAAATCATGGAGTTCACCAAACGAACGAAATCCACGTGATCCCGCATCAACTCGTAAAGATGTGTATAGAGAGCAAGTAGGCATTTTCGCATTTTGCCCCTCACAGTGAGAGATTCATCGAGTACCGAACAAAAAGCATGCATGGTTTCATCAACGAGTTTTATGTAAAGGTCTTCTTTGTTTTTGAAGTAGTAATACAGGGTGGGTTTTGTAACGCCTGCGGCTTCAACGATTTCCCGAACGGATGTGCCCGCATATCCCTTGTCTGCAAATATCTTAGCCGCAGCATGGAGGATACATGCTTTCTTTTCCTGCTCTTCTGCCCATCCTGCAGAGTCGTCGTTTATAAACAATCTCAAGCCAAGCCTTTCATTGGCATCATTTTGTTGCCCGATTTTCATTTGAAATATTCTCTTCCTTTAGATTTCCTTCTGTAGTCAATATTTATACCGATCGGTAGGTATAGGAAGGTAATGCTGCTTTGTCAAACGATTTCTGTTCGAAAGTTGCAATCCTGGAATTCCACAGAAATTTCATCAAATTTTTAGTTGTCGAAAGATAACAGGAAAGGAGGAAAACCGAGGCACAAAATTCCATCCCGGCTTTCCGTAGCGGGAAGGACCTCCGTCGAAAGGCTGTTGTGCCATCTTTTCAACCCTCCGACGGAGAAACGTTTTCTTTATTTTTCAGATAGGTTCACTTTCAGAAAGTGATATACAAGTTTATAAAATTATTAAAAATAAAAATATTAGAGGTGCAAATCTAAAGGCGAAAGACTTTCGAAATGTCCAACCAACTCCTCAAAATCGGCCTCACCCAGAAAATTCTCCAGTTGTTTGGTTTGGTTGCAGCGCCCGGTGAATTCATGCCAAAAATCTTCAATCTCCCTCAGGTTGCCATCAGAGCCACCGAAGAGGGATGTCCATTCCTCACGGATTTCGTCGTAACCCTCCAGCATTTTACAGCCCGAAGCATCCATTGCCAACATGAACAGAACGTCGCTCAATGTGACCCTATCTTCACAATCCTGAAGGGAAAAATAGACGTGAATCGCTCTCCCGGGCTTTGAGAGTCTGCATTGATAATGGGCAGCATTCTCCTCAAATTTTTCATCTCGAATCATTGGATTGAAATTGATTTTTTCAATTTCCATGCTGATACGCTGTCTGGAAATCAAACGATCAAGAGCGGCTTTGTGTTCCATCGTCTCCTCCTTACACTTAATGACGTTAATGGAATACATGAAAACCGGTCTTCAAAAGGCGACCGCAGCGTCGTCAGGTCGAAAACACTCGATCTTGAGCGGAAGGAACAAGATGAGAAACTAACTCAGACTCTCTCTAAAACATCGCTGAAGAATTGTGGTAGCGGTTCTACTTCACTCAGGGTGGAAAGACGTATAAGCGTCCGAAAAAGAATCCAGGTCTAAATATATTTTTTTATAATGGCCCAACTTTTGGAAAAATTATAATAAAAAAAATTACTACTGTAAAGAATATATTTACAAAAATAAATACAGACTCGTTTGAGACGATACAATCCATTTAGAAATCAGACAATTGGAGTAGCAGAGTGGAAATCAGAGCTTCTTATGGATCTTCCATGTGTCCATATTATATTGGGTGGTGTTTCTATACTGGAGGAGATCATTCCCCTTCCTCTTTTGCGGATCGGGTTTCCCAAAAAGTTTTTGACAGAGACTTACTTTTTGATCCCCTTCGTGCTAAATTTCGCTCGAAGCATGGTCATATATCCGTGTGTGGACTTCACAAAGTCACGCTCTTTGGAATCTATTTTTCCCACTTCCAAAACCGAAAGAACGTGCAGAAGGAGAACCGACCTTCTGAAAAAATCGATTGAATGGAGGAAAAACAGTGGAAGTTGAGAGCAAACTCATCCCCATTTTGAGAGAAGGCATAGACGTCATCAAAATGGTCTTTTTTCAAAAACTTAAAAGCCACCTGGAGATGAAGTATTCCTCTCTGGAGAAGGCTTCCATCGGCAAGTTGGCTGGAGCCATCATCAACGAATTATTTGGAACGATCCACCTTGATGGGCCCTTTGCAGATTTCGCAGAAGAAAACAAGGCAAAAATCGAGCAAGAAACGGCTCAGGTCGCTGTCCATTTAAAAGAGATGCGCATCCCTTTGACCGATGCTCTGAGAATGCAATTCCTTTGCGATTACCGGGAAGGAATCGACAGCACCCATCTTCTCTCAAAAGCCAGAGACCTAGGAATACTCATTGCCGATCGCGAAGTGCCCCTTCCAGCGCAATTCATGAACCTCGTTCGCAACTTGGGAAGCACTGTTGGTATTCTTGTCCGCTCTTGATAAATGAGGCTCACCTCCAGCGCAGTGGAAAGCGTACTTTGAGTCCGGGCATCCAATATTTTGGATTGCTCATAATAGCAACCGTCGTTCACCACAGAGGCACAGAGTATGCGGAGAACGGCTCCGAGATTATGTTCTTAAAGAGAGTCTTCGATATCAAAGCCTTTCGTTCCTACCTCGAAGCCATGTTTCTCTGTACCCTTTACGCCTCTAGCGAATAAACCGAATATTGTAAAAAATAATTCAAAATCAAACGGCTTTCTGGGAAGAAACGCATTGCGCGCAATGAATTCACAACCATCTCATGGCTATTGTTTTATTTTCTTTTCGGCAATCTGCGCTTGGGGAGTCCCTGGATATTTTTCGGCAATCCGTTCATAAAGGATGCGGGCCGCCGTGCTGTCCCCCAATTTCTCGAATGCGTTGGCCTGTTTTAACAAAGCATGGGGGAGCCTATTGCCTCCCGGATAACGGTCCACAACCTGTTGGAATGTTTCAATGGCTTCCTGGTATTTCTGCTCTGCCATGTAGCATTCGCCTGTCGAGTAAAGAGCGTTATCCGCCAGTTCGGATTTGGGGTATTTTGAAGTGAACCCCTGGAATTCTTTTCGAGCTGCAGCGTATTGTTTCTGTTGAAAAAGCTGTGTCGCTTTATCATACATTGCTTTTTCAGGGTCCACTTTTTCTGGAGCGGGAGGTGCCGGCTGTGGAGGAGCAGTTTCCTTTGTGGCAATCTTCACGGGAGGCGCCGCTGGTTTCTGGGTTGTCGGTGTCGGCACTGCCGCTGGCGTAGCTGCGGGGGGTGTCGTGGATGTAGCTGCCGGCGCAGATGTAGTTGAAGGCGGAATGGTCACTACAGGTTGCGGAGGAGGTGGTGGCGAAGAAGTCTGGGCCGCTGCCTGCTCGGCAACAGAGTGTGCCAACTGGTCGACTTTCTGAATCTTATGATCCAGTTCCTCAATACGCCCGTTGAGCGCTCCAATTTTCATTTGAAGCTCTTCCATACGTGCATAAAGATCTGCACTGGATGAGGTCTGTGGCTGACTACTACTGGATGTTTCAATACGTCTTTCCAGATTTTGCACTCTTTCGTGCAGCATGCCTATGCTCTGCCGCATTGTGGAAGTCTCCTGAGTGCCGGCACATCCTCCGCAAAAACTGACAGAGATCATGAGGGATATCAAGCCGAATCGTCTCCACTCGTTGATCATGATCATAAGGTACCCTTTCTTCCTTGAGCAACACATCACATTCATGAGCCGTTTTAAAATCATCTTACCTTGAAAACACAACGTTTATGGATCGGGATTCCTTTCCCTACGTTGGATGCTGGGTTTGCAAATCCGATCTACGATTTTCATGGTTGGGGGTAAAGTTAGTATTGAGGTATGCAGTGAGAGGCAGGTCACCAAAATTCCATCCATTTTCAGACTGTTGAGAATCCTTTCTGGATTCAACAGTCTGAAGCGGAATTCTGGAAAGACCCGAAAGAAAACTAATAGCTCAATACAAAATGGGCACGACGGTTTTTTGCGAATGAAGCTTCATCATTGCCACCTGCCAGAGGCCGCTCTTCACCATAGCTGACAAGGTTCAAATCCTGTGCATTCATACCGGAATTCTTCAAGTACTGAAGTGCGCTGTTGGCACGACGTTCCCCTAGAGCCAAATTGTATTCGTTTGTTCCGCGGTTGTCGGTATGCCCTTCAATAGTAACATGTACTTTTGGATAACGCTTCAGAAAGCTTACTTTCGCATCAAGGATTCTCTTGGCAGGTTCGCTCAAAGCATAAGAATCAAAATCAAAGTAGATGTCTTGATTCTCAAAGCTCTCGGCTTTGTTTAAAAACTCTTGCTTTTCCGCTTCGGAATTGATTCCAAGCTCTCTCCACCTGGCATCATCCAATCCCCCGCCGGCTCCTTCCCCCATCCTGCCGGTGTCATATCCCCCACTCGTCCCTCCGGCGCCGGGTCCAAAACCGGGTTGTGTGGGAACAGCCTTTTTAGCACAAGCTCCAGCAGAAATCATAAATAATAGAACCACAAGAACGCGACCAACCTTATTCATTTCCATTTTCATCTTTCTCCTCTAGTTGTTGAATCTGCCATTCCCTGCATTATGCCCGCAATGGTCGATAATTGCATTTTTTCCAGGAGCGGCGTCCTTGCCACTCCTATCCTACATGATGGTCAAAAATCTTAATTCTTATCCATATAAAATATACCTTTCCGACTATGAATACAAAGAAACTTAGGCGCTCAAGATCGTAATTATAGCGGCCATTTCCGTGTGTATCGCGGCCGGCAGGTTGGCCGTGCCCACAGGGCGGGAGAGCCCCAAAAAAAATGACAATCGGCAATAAAAGTTCCTGCTCTCCGGGGCCAAGACGGCGAACCGCCCAGGCCACCCCCTTGTAGCTGGAATTTGGTTGCGTATAAAGATCATCGGCATTTAGTCAGAAGGATAATGCTCAAGATCATCCCCCTCCCAACCGTGGTGACCAGCGCGGCATTTCCTGACCTCCACCCTTTGTGAGTTTCTTAATCCCCGTTCCATTCGTCAGCAGAACCCAGATGGCAGAACCTCCCTGTCGCGTTGAACTGAACGCGATCATGCGACCGTCGGGAGACCAGGTTGGAGATTCGTTATCTCCTTCACCGTGGGTCAACTGGCGCGCATCCCCCCCATCAGGCCGAATAATGAAAATATTGTGGCGGCCTCCTGTCATGCCGCTGTAAGCAATCCAATCTCCTTTAGGTGACCAACTGGGAGAAGTATTGTAATTGCCACTGAAAGTAAGGCGGCGCTTTTGTCCACTGCCGACATCCAACACGTAGATCTGAGGATTTCCTGTTTCATTGGAGACATAGGCAAGCTTTCTGCCATCCGGAGACCAGGCGGGAGACACATTGATGGCCCAACTATGCACCAGCTTTTGAATAATATTTCCCGAAGAGGACAAGAGGAAAATATCGGGATTCCCTTCCTGAGACAGAGTTACAGCTAGCTGACGGGACTGGGGCCTCCATGCGGGCGAAATGTTCATCCCTTTATAGCCGGAGATAAGCCATTGAGCACCACTTGTGACATTCACACCGTACACTTTGGCGTTTCCCTCTTTATAACTCACGAAAGCAAGCTCATTCCCATCGGAACTCCACGCCGGGGATAGATTAATGCTCTGGTTGTTGGTCACCGGAATGGGGCTGCCTCCGTCGAAATCCACAATGTAAATTTCCTTGGACTTACCCTGCACCTGTACATAGGCAATCTTTGAATCAAATACTCCTCGCTCACCGGTCAATGCGTAAAGAATTTCATCGGCAAACCGGTGAACCATGGCTCGCCAGTTCCGGGAATCCCCCTCATAGACTTTTCCCAAAACCATTCTTGAACCGGGAACATCGAACAAGCGCGCCTCCATTCTTAGGGATGAACCCTGGACCTGATATGTCGCCCGGACAAGAAAATCGGCACCCAATTGGCGCCATTCGTTAAATTTGATATCTCCCGCAGTCACTCCCATGGTTTGTGGATCTTCGGGAAATCCTCTGGGATCCAATGGTCGAAATACTCCCGAGTAATCCAGATCGCTTGAAAGGGTTTCTCCCATTTCTCGTGCCAATTGAGGCTGGCCAGCCGTCTGAAACTTGAAATCAGGAATGGCTATGGGAATTCTTTCGAACGCAGGCTGAGTGATATCGATGGTGACGCGTTCGGCTCGAGCCACAACCGTCCAGGCGCATAACAAAATTAGCGCCAGGAAAGAACCCGTCCATTTGATCGAAAAATACTTCCTATGCCTCATTTGTATGCAATTCCTTTCAATGAAAAATTTGATCACGATAGACTTTCGGGAGTAAAACGCAGGGCGATTTCCTCCTGCGGAGCACTGTAAATGTCTGGAAAAGGCGGTAGAGGTTCCGCTTTGCGCACGGCGCGTTTTGCAGATTCATCGTATAATGCATTTCCCGAACCTTTTTCAATCCTCAGATCCAAGACCTTCCCATCCCTCCTCAGGACCACGATCAAAACTGTTTCCAGATGTTGGGACTTGAGAAATTCAGGAAGCGCCCAGTTCCGGCGAACCGCACTCCAGATAGCGTTGTAATAAGTCCGTCTCGCCAATGTCACCATGGCCCCATCAGGGCTTCCAGCAGGAGTTCCTTTTCCGTTGCCTTCCCCTGTTCCTTTACCCGTGCTGGTTGCCGGGCCCGTACCCTTCCCCCCCGTTTTTCCAGTATCCGTCCCGCCACCTTGGGCATTTACGCCACCCGATGCGTTTTTTGCGCTTGTGTCATTGTCATCAGCGTCGGAAGTGCCTTCAGGGGAACCCGAACGTTCACTTTTGGACGTAGATGCGGGTTCTTTTCCTTTGGAGGTTTCTGCTTTGGGACTCTCTGCCTTAGGGCTTTCCGCCTTAGGATTTTCTTCCCTGGAAGCTTTCGCTGTCTGTACGATTGGTTTTGGTTTGGGTTCCGGCTTCGCTTTGGGGATCAGACTATCCAATTCTTTTTCCACGGAGGGTTTGCTGCGAGAAGTTTCAACGACCTTTGGGGCCTCGGAAATCTCCATTTTCTTCACCTCCGGAGCAACCTTCGGCGCAGTTTCCTTGAGTTGAAGCCGCCTGATGGGGACAAGAGGTTGCGACTTCGCTCGACTGGATCGATTAGATGAAGGGGCTTTGGGAGAATCTTCCCCTTTGGGGTTATCTGCCTTTTTCCCACTATTCCCCTTTGGCGCCGGCGCTGTTCCTCCTCCGAGGTCCTCCATCGAAACCAGGTTTACTGTGGAATAAGGAATCTGTGCCACTTGTTTCGGCTTGGCCCACGGGGAAATCAGCGCCGTGGTAAAAACCAGAGCGTGTATCAGAACAGATACGCCCAATCCCTTCAGGATCTCGTCCCGAGATAGTTTACGTTGTGAGAACGTCAGGGATTCCATAAGCTTGTCCTTTGAATTCACCGCTTGTAGTTACAATCCTAAAATTGGATGTTTTAATGCTTTAAATAGTGCATAAGCACTGAAAGCAATGCATAGATCCCTTTCAAAACAGGGAAACAGGAGCCGATTTCAACCCATTGTAGGTTGCGACCAGCGAGATCCGGCCTTTCTGACGGTTTACTTTTTCTTAAAAGGCGTATTGAGAGGTTCCGTCACCATTCCGATCTGATCAATGCCCGCCTGCCGTATCAGTCCCATCACTTCAACAACAAAGCCATAAGCGAGCTTTTCATCTGCCCGCAAAAAGACGCCTTTTTGTTGCTGCTTGTTCTGATACATGGCACTCAATTTGGGGCCGAGTACGTCCAGTTCCACCGGATACTCATTGATGAAGACCTTCTGATCCTTTGTGATGGTCACCATGAGGCGCTCATCTTCCGACGGAATGGCAGGTGCAGAAGATTCCGGCAACTTCACATCGATGCCCTGAGTCATCATAGGAGCGGTGACCATGAAAATGATCAAGAGAACCAGCATTACGTCCACAAAGGGGGTTACATTGATCTCTGAAACCATCTGCCCCCGGCCTCCATTCCCATTCATCTGCATACCCATTTGGGACTCCTGAACTGCTCTAGCGAAAATCGAAAAAACAAAGACTCTTTTTCCATAACTCAATCTCCACCGAGTACCCCCCCGATGGACTAATCCTGGACCGCGAAACGTTGCTGCTCAGAGGAATACTCTTCCTGCCTGCCCCGTCGCATGAGATCTCTTTTGAGGATATTTAAGAAATCTGCCGAAAAATGGCTCATTTCATTTTCTACCACTCGAATGCGATTGGAAAAATGGTTGTACGCAACAACGGCGGGGATGGCTGCTGCAAGTCCCATGGCTGTTGCAACCAAAGCCTCCGAAATACCTGGAGCTACAACAGCGAGGTTCGCTGCGCCTTTCGCTCCAATATCCTGAAAACTTGTCATAATCCCCCAAACGGTACCGAACAGGCCAATAAACGGAGCGGTACTCCCTGTCGTCGCAAGAAGAGGAAGAAATCGTTCGAATCGCTGCCGTTCGGACATCATGCCACCCTGAATGGCCCGGTCCACGTTCTCGATCAAGACTTCAGGGTTGACTCGCAAGTCCTGCATACTTTTTGTTTCCAGAGACTTACCCATTCGGGTGAGTTCTGTATAGCCGATGCGAAAAATCTGAGCGAGATGACTGTCTTCAAGGAACTGACTGTCCCGATAAAGAGCAGCGTAATTTTTTCTCTGGCGAAACAGCTTAATAAAATCTTCCGATTCCTTCCTGGCGCGCCGAATCAGTCGAAACTTCAAGAGAATAATGAACCAGCAGGCAATGGAAAGGAAGAGCAAGGCCAATAGAATGAACTTTACCATCGGTCCGGCATGTTGGATCATTTCAAAAATACCATTCCCTCCGTTGGGGTGCGGAGTGGAAACACTTTCAGAAGCTGCGTATGCCATCATAACCAAAGGACTTGTTATCATTATACATTCTTCCTCTGTTTCGGACTGCTCGCATCTAATGCCGCCACAATGGCCGGCAGGGCTTTTCCTGCCGATTCGGCTATATGGAGATCCGACATTCTATGTGAAAGTTCTGTGGCTGCGGGATTGACTTCTAGGAGAATCGCCCCCCTGCTCTTCGCAGTCCGCGGCAGATATGACGCTGGAGCCACAGTTGCGGATGTTCCCACCACAAGCATCAAATCACAGCGTTGCACGGATGTCATTGCTTTTTGATAGGCATCCGGGGGTATTTCTTCACCAAAAAAGACGAATTCCGGTCTCAAAGGATAACCGCACGCACACAAAGGAGGTATCTTTTCAAAAGAGACACTCTCTCTGGCATACTTCCGAGAACAGCGGCCGCAACGAAGTGACCGATTGTTGCCATGAAATTCGATCACATTGAGGCTACCCGCTTTCTGGTGCAAGCTGTCCACATTCTGCGTCACAATAGCTTTAAGGATTCCTCGTCGTTCCAGGTCTGCAAGAGCATAGTGCGCCGAATTGGGTACGGCTTTCATCAAAACCGAATCCATTTCCAAGAGCATTTTCCATACCTTTGCAGGATTAGAACGGAAGGAATCGATATGCCCATATTCCATGGGATCATACTTGGACCACAGCCCTTTCTCGCTTCGAAAATCAGGGATACCACTCTCCACAGATATCCCGGCTCCCGTTAAAGCCACCGCGTAACGACTTTGCAAGAGCAGATCAGCCATCTTTTGATAATCGTTCATATTACACCAAAAAATATTGTTTTTTTAATATCTTATGCTTTATCCATCGTAGATCTGTCCTTTTTTCTTGTCAAGTGCTTCGTTTTGATCGACAACCCTTGAAGACTTATACCACCTTAGGAGTGCAATCGTGCCGAAGCTTCTCGTGTATCAAATCTTCATGAATCCAGGGTTACGGGAAGCTCCATCAAACAAAGAGCGTCTCACCGATATTTACTGGCATGCCTCACCGCCCCAATTACTGCACAGGTTTTTCTAGCCGGCCAGCCCATTTTCTCCATGGATTGAAGTCTTATATGCAATGACCATTCCATGTTGGACCACTCATTTATATATCTTGAGCACCTGATCAACGAGGAGGGTATCCCCTTGAATTTGATTCCACTCGCGAAGACTCTGAGTGCTGATGTCATATTGTGCGGCGATGCCGGTGAGAGTTTCCCCTCGCGCCACTTTGTGCGTAAGAACAACCGGCTTGTAGCTGGCAAGGAGGCATTCCATACGGCTGTTAAATTCGCTCCCCTTACCGGCTGGCACTTTGAGAGTCTGGGATCCTTCCGGGACTTTGTCGGAAATGAAAGCAGGATTGAATTTCTTGAAATCTCTGTAAGTCAGTCCAATTGCTTCAGCCACCATTTGAAGAGGGATTGGATAAGGTAGATTTACATGCACGGACTCTGATTTTATCTGTGGATAACCAGATCCCATCGGCAATATATAGCCGTAGCGCTCGGGGTGGCTGAGAATTTCTTTAATGGCGGCAATTCGAAAAATATAGCGTTCCGTTTCCAGCGGAAGCTTGAGAGAATAATAACTGTTGACTCGCTGTTTGGCGATTTCACTCTGGATTCTGTTTTCCCCACAGTTATAACTGGCTATGGCCAGCGTCCAATTATTGAATAACCCATAAAGATCCTTCAGATAACTGAAAGCACTCCGGGTTGCCAACTCAAAATCATAACGTTCATCGAGGTCTTTGGATTTATCCAGTCCATATCTCGCCCCCGTGCTGGACATAAACTGCCACGGCCCGGCAGCGCCTGCCGTTGAGACGGCATAGGGCATGAGGTCGCTTTCGGCTACCGCCACGTATTTCAAGTCATCGGGAAGGTTATTCTCTGCGAGCTGGCTTTCGACCCAGGGAAGATAACGTTCCATACGTTTCAGCCAGAGATACACCTGTGCGTGGCTATAAACCACTATCGTGAATTCCCGGTCGAACCGTTCCCTAACGTCGGGATCATCGAGTGGCATCGCCTCTCCACAAAGATCCATTTTCACAGGAGGAGAATAATACGGGACTACATCAGGAATTGGAGCAGTCACAGAGGAATGCCCCACCCCCCACGCTCCATAGCACAGATAGCCAGCCCAAATTAAAATCATCATTCCGAAAATGATGATTCCGTTATTCCTCAGCAAAGCTGTATCCTTTTCTAAGAGAAAACTCGAACAACCACGTTAAACACTATCCATTTGAAAGAAAGATAAAGCAAACGCCACTTTCCTCAGAAAAGAAGACCGGTGGCTCTCTATAAAAATAAAAGAGCCACCCCTTGTGTACGATTTAACATGTTGTAGAAGGATATCAACCCCACTATCACACGAAAGCGTTACGAATAAATTTCCAATTGGTTGAAGAAAAAAGCGATTTCGACAACGGCCGTATCCGGACCATCCGATCCATGGACCACATTTTGTTCGATATCCGTAGCAAAGTCTCGGCGGATGGTGCCGGCAGCAGCTTCTTTATAATTCGTTGCACCCATGAGTTCACGATTCTTTTTGATCACGTCATTTCCTTCCAATACCATCACTACGATGGGGCCGGAAGACATAAAATCCGTCAGGCTATCATAAAACGGGCGATCTTTGTGCACGGCATAGAAACGCTTGGCGTCTTCTTTGCTTAACTTCAACATTTTCATGGCAACAATGTGGATGCCGGCTCCCTCAAAACGCTTTATCACTTCACCGATTACATTTTTCCGGACCCCATCTGGTTTGATGATGGACAAAGTACGTTCCATTTTCTCTCCTTTAAGCTTCTGAACAAACAATCCTTTGAAGAATAATGACAAACAATGTTCCAAACCGATACGCAGGCAGTATTTCGCAAATTAAGGTACCAGATGGCAAGAAATAAATAAAAAAATCTTATAGGAAAAAAGTGGGAACCAACATGGAAACTAAGTCGATAGCGGTATATTATAATGATTAAAGAATTTCGACAAAAAATTTACAACTCTTGTTTTATGGTCATCATTCACTGCAGCAAAAAACTCGTAAAAAATATATGAACTTAATTCAGGCAAATCAGAGATTCTTTGCTAATTTTCCATCCTCCCCATGACCGGAGCGGTCTCAACAAAAATTGAAAAAGGTAAAGAGATGCAAGGTGATAGGGAAAGCGCAAAATGCTCTTTGCGATGTCAGCGTGAGCCACGAGCTATGAATCATGAGCTTTTACAAAAGATCGTAGCCTGTGAAATATTTTGACAGGCTCTGCTTTAACTTGCTGCAATTCAAGGGGGGATTTGGCGGTGAAATTATCGACGCGAAGCAGATACGGCACCAGACTGATGCTGGAGATGGCCATCCACTTTGATGAAGGCCCCATTCACCTGGCAGAAATTGCCCGTCGGCAAGAGATTTCCGTCAAATACCTCGAGCAAATCATCATTCCTCTCAAGAAAGCCGGTTATGTGAAGAGCGTTCGAGGGCCGAAGGGAGGACACATGCTGGCAAAACCGCCTCATGCGATCCACATGGATGAAATTGTGTCTCTTCTTGAAGGGGGGATAGGAATTACCGAGTGCAGCGAAAATTCCAACGGTTGTGAACGATCCAGTCTCTGCCATATGCGATTTCTCTGGAAAGAAATCACCGAAGCCATTCACGAGCGACTGCACAACATCACCCTTTTGGATCTGGTTCGAATGAATTCAGAGGAATCTTAAAAAATCTACAAAAAGACTTTCAGGTTTTTCGCTTGTACTGCGAGTAGAACTCCAGCACTTTTTTGAGATACTCTTTGGTTTCGTTATAGGGTGGGACAGATCCATAGCGTTTTACAGTCTCTGGTCCCGCATTGTAAGCAGCGAGAGCCAAAGTGACATCGTTATTGAATCGTTTGAGCAAATATTTCAAGTAGCGCACACCACCTTTGATATTTTCCTCAGGATCGAAGGGGTCTTTGACTCCCATATCCCTGGCGGTGCTTGGCATCAGTTGCATGAGGCCTATCGCTCCTTGAGGAGATATGGCATGATGATCAAACCGGGATTCAGCCCGTATAAGCGCTTTGACCAAACGATGATCGAGACCGTATTCAGAACAGACACTCTTAATGTGTGGGTCATAAATGGAAGTATCTCCGGTGAGATAGATGATCCAGGTAAAAACGTTGCCAGAACCATTGGATAAGATGATGAATGGGATAAAATACAATACTGCGCAGAAAATGAAAATTATTCGATATTGCATAATTTTCACACGCATTCTTCACCCCTTGAGATTAAATTTTCAGATTTTCTGCAAACGAATCCCAAGTACCTTTTAAAAAGATACATCAAAATCCGTCATTCAGTCTCAACATTTTAATTAACCGGATTTGGCACAAAAAATCAATACCATCGAACATATCCTTATTAATCTTACTATGTTCGCTCATGTTTTCATGTTATGTTTGTATTGGTTGATAAATTCCAGATAGACTTCTGCCTCCAGTGACTTTTCCAGAGATGTGCAGCCACATTCTTCAAATATGTTGTGTATGGAAACATTAAGGATCTTTTAGCAGAATTTCCACTTCCAATGTTGTATTGTTGTTCGCCTGCGTATCGTTGCACTTCAACCACTCATGCACTATACATGCCACGAGGAGGTTGCTATGCTTACAAATTATTGGCCTGATGACTATCTTGCAAAACAACACACGGCAAAAGAGGCGATCGGATTCATTCATGCGGGACAAAGAGTCTTTATTGGATCCTCTTGCGGTGAACCCCAATGCCTTGTCAGGGAATTGGCATCTCAGTCAGGCAGTTTCACCGATCTGGAGATTGTTCGCCTTCTGAGCCTAGAAACCGCACCTATTACCCTGATAGCCAGTGAAACTTCTCGGCAGAGTTTTCACATCAGGTCTTTCTACTCCGGTTCTACCCTCCCTCAACCTCTTGCCATGAACCGGCGTTTTTTTACACCCATCAACCTTTCCGCCCTCCCCTATCTCTTTCAGACCCGGCAGATTCCGATCCATGTTGCTTTGATTCAAGTTTCCCCCCCCGATGATTTCGGCTGGATGAGCCTTGGGGTTTCCGTTGACATCACTTTGGCCGCTGCCCTTTCTGCTGATCTCGTCATTGCTCAGGTGAATCCTCGAATGCCCCGAGTCCTCGGCAGGAGTTTTATGCACGTAAACGATGTGGATGTGATCGTCGAACATGAAGAGGAACTGCTCACCATCGGGGATATCGTTGAACCGGAATCCGCAAGGCTCATTGCAAAAAATGTAACGAAGCTCATCGATGACGGCGCCACACTCCAACTGGGCCTGGGTGCAACCCCTCAAGCAACCCTGCTGGCTCTGGCAGACAAGAACGATCTTGGAATTCACACTCAGTCTCTCACACATGGTATCATGGAACTTGTTTCAAGAGGGGTGATCAATAATCGCAAGAAAGGGGTCAACCCCGGCAAGCTGGTGGCCAGCAGTGCCATAGGAACATCCAACCTCTATGAATTTTTGCACGATAACCCTGGTATAGAATTTCATCCTTCCGATTATGTGAATAATCCTGGCGTCATTGCCAGCCATAACCGCATGACGTCTCTCAACGTTGCAACAGTGATGGATCTCACTGGGCAAGTGGCAGTGGACGCCCCTCCTCATAATCATTTTTCAGGGGTCACCGGAATGCTGGACTTCGTTCGAGGAGCGGCCCAGTCGCAGGGCGGGAAGTCGATTCTCATGATCCCATCCACATCCAGAAGCGGGAAAACGAGCCGCATTGTACCCATTTTGGATAACCTGGCAGTAGTGGTTCCAAGGAGTGATGTGTATTATGTCGTGAGTGAATATGGGGTTGTCAATCTCTTCGGGAAGAGCATCCAGGAACGTGCCATTGCCATGATCAGCCTCGCCCACCCGGATTTTCGTGACGAACTCTTTTACAACGCTCAGAAGCTCGGATTGATAGGAAAGGAAAGAAGCCTGAAGGAATCCATTCATGCCGTCTATCCTGTAAAATGGGAAGAATCCATCGAAATCGATGGGAAAAAGGTCACCATCCGCCCTGTAAAATCTGTAGACGAACGACGTATCCAGGAACACTTTTACAACTTGGATATGAACGATATCATTTCAAGATTCTTTCACAAAAAAAACAGCTTTGTGCGCGACGATGTAGCCTCCATGTATCAAATCGATTATGTGAAAGAAATGACCATGGTGGCGGTTACCGGCGAGTTTGGTTTTGGGAAAATCATCGCACTTGGCGGCTATGTTTTGGAGCAAAATAGAAATGTTGCAGAAGTGGCTTTCAGCGTCAACAAGGAATGGCAAAACAAGGGGCTTTCAAAGATTATATTTCGAAAACTCTATGAAATAGCTCGTGAAAATGGAATTTCTGGTTTTGTGGCTTATACTTCTATGAACAATAAATCCATGATACGGCTTTTCAAATCTCTGCCATGCAAGGTGACGACCGCTCATGAAGACGACCTCATCTGCATGCATTGCGAACTTCAATCGGGAGATACCGAAAAAGAGAACAAGTCCCGCTAATAAAAACATTAGATGCTCTTACGGAAGTGCAATCGCCAAACATTGCGAGCATAATGGCTGGGTGCTTCCCTGAATTGTGAAGGATGGCAATCGCGGAAAGTGACGCATCCTTTGTGCATCTATACACAAATACAAGCATTTTCCGATCTTAAATAACAGTTTTCTATTGACAGGTGTCCATCTCATTGCTAGATTTGAGGCTCGAAACTTGAGATTTCCTTTTTCACTCACCAGCGGTGCTTCCAGTTCTATCCCATCTTCTTTTCTTCGATTCCGCATGGGTGGCGAGGCCTGATCGCAGTCCTGTGTACCGAATCTCTATTTTTTGCCGTTTTTAGTAGTTGGGTGGGCCGCCACAATGGCGGTGTACAGCAAACACTAGCTTCAAGGAGGAATCCATGGCTAATGATGTGTTTCCCGTTCCCGAATCTTGGAAAAAGTCTGCTTTTTGTGACAATGAAACCTATCTGAAGATGTACGAACGCTCCATAAAGGACCCTGAAGGATTTTGGGGGGAACAAGCCAAGAGGTTGGATTGGTTTAAACCTTGGACAAAGGTAAAAGACGGTTCTTTTGAAGGCGACATCCGCATCAAGTGGTTCGTGGACGGTAAGCTCAATGTGAGCTACAATTGTTTGGACCGACATTTGGAAAAGCGCGGAGACCAGGTTGCGATCATCTATGAGGGAGACGATCCCAACGTTAGCAAGAGCTTCACTTACCGGCAATTGCATGAACAGGTTTGTCGCTGCGCCAATGTTCTCAAGTCACAAGGATTGAAAAAGGGTGACCGAGTCACCATTTATCTTCCAATGATTCCCGAACTGGCCATCGTTATGCTGGCCTGTACACGAATTGGTGTCATCCATTCCATAGTTTTCGCAGGATTTTCTCCGGATTCCCTCGCAGGGCGCATCCAGGATTGCGGCGGCAAGATAGTGATCACTGCAGATGAAGGATTGCGCGGTGGCAAGAAAGTGCCTCTCAAGGTAAACACCGACGAAGCTGTTTCCAAATGCCCCGACGTTGAGAAGGTCATCGTCGTGAAACACACCGGTGGCGATGTCCCTATCACACCCGGTAGAGACATTGACTATCACGAAGCCATGAAAACAGCCTCTGCCGATTGTCCGCCCGAAGAAATGGATGCGGAGGACCCACTTTTCATTCTTTACACCTCAGGGTCGACCGGCAAGCCCAAGGGCGTTTTGCACACCACAGGCGGCTACCTGGTCTACGCATCCTTAACACATCAGTATGTGTTCGACTATCATGATGGCGACATCTACTGGTGTACCGCCGACATCGGTTGGATCACCGGCCACAGCTACATCGTCTATGGACCTCTTGCCAATGGTGCAACCAGCATCATGTTTGAAGGCATCCCCAATTATCCCGATTGGTCCCGTTTCTGGGATGTCGTAGACAAGCACAAAGTCAATATTTTCTACACGGCCCCTACAGCCATTCGCGCTCTCATGCGCCAGGGCGATGGACCGGTGAAGAAGACCTCGCGTAAGAGCTTGAAATTGCTTGGCACAGTAGGTGAACCCATCAACCCCGAAGCATGGTTGTGGTACTACAATGTTGTTGGAGAGAAAAGATGTCCTATTGTTGACACCTGGTGGCAGACCGAAACCGGTGGAATTCTCATTACTCCCCTTCCAGGGGCTACAGATATGAAGCCGGGTTCTGCAACACGGCCTTTCTTTGGAGTACAGCCGGCCATTGTCGACCCTGAAGGAAAGTTCATGGAAGGTCCGGCGACAGGCTATCTGGTCATGAAGGATTCCTGGCCGGGAATGTTGAGAACCGTTTATGGGGATCACGAGCGTTTCAAACAGACCTACTTCTCCAACTATCCGGGACTGTACTTCACCGGTGACGGCGCCCGCCGCGACGAAGACGGCTACTATTGGATCACCGGCCGCGTCGATGACGTTATCAATGTCTCCGGTCACCGCATGGGTACAGCGGAAATAGAAAGCGCACTAGTGGCTCATCCCGCAGTCGCTGAAGCTGCAGTTGTCGGTTATCCCCATGACATCAAGGGGCAGGGAATTTACGCCTATGTCACCCTGACCGCCGGGAAGGAACCCAGCGAAGAGCTTCGAGACGAACTTGTGAAATGGGTAAGAAAGGAAATCGGACCCATTGCATCCCCCGACTTCATTCAGTGGGCTCCGGGACTTCCCAAAACCCGTTCCGGAAAGATCATGCGCCGCATTCTGCGCAAGGTCGCCGCCAATGAAGTGAGCGATCTGGGCGATACCTCTACCCTCGCCGAACCTGCAGTGGTCGACGATCTCATTCAACACCGCCAGGCCGTATCCAAATAATTCGGCTTCGGTATCATGACAAATAAAGGGGGATGGAAGTCCCCCTTTTTCTTTTTTGCTGAATCCTCTGGTAAATTTTCCTCTCGAGTGTACGCATTTCAAGAGGATTTGACATCCCTTCGCTCACTGGATATATACTTCGCGCGGATGAAATCCTGACTTCTTGATGCCCCTGTAGAAGCGGCTTCCAGTCGCGATAGAAACAGCCGACTCCCAAGAGAATCGCGACCAAAAGTCAAGGTTTTAACCGTTCGCAGTATAGAAGGAATTCAGGAATAGAATTCGGCAGTACACAGCGCGCATGACAAGCTTCAAGAATCCCTGATCGCTTTCACTTTTTCGGAGGCAGAGAAAATGGCGATAAATGACTTGGCAGGAAAGCCGGCCCCCCGATACATGCTCACAAATATTCCCCGATTGATCACGGCCTATTACACTCATCAGCCAGATGTTGCAGAACCCTCTCAAAGGGTGGAATTTGGCACTTCAGGGCATAGGGGTTCGTCCCTGAGAAAGAGTTTCAATGAACACCACATCCTCGCCACCACGCAGGCCATCTGCGACTATCGGAAGATCAATGGTATCACTGGACCACTCTTTTTGGGAAAGGATACACATGCCCTTTCAGAACCCAGTTTCGTAACCGCCCTGGAAGTCCTTGCCGGAAACGGTGTGGAAGTCATGATGCAGGCAGACTTGGGCTACACTCCCACTCCCGTCATTTCTCATGCTATTCTAGTCTACAATCAAAAGAAAACATCAGGTTTTTCAGATGGTATAGTGATCACCCCGTCTCATAACCCTCCGGAAGATGGAGGATTCAAGTACAATCCGCCCCACGGAGGCCCGGCAGACACTCAGGTCACCCAGTGGATTCAGGACCGAGCCAATGAACTCTTAAAAGGAAGCAACAAAGAGGTTCAACGGGTGGGTTACGAAAAGGCCGTCTCCTTAAACACTACTCATAAATATGATTACATTCGCCCCTATGTCGAAGACCTTCGCAACGTCGTCGATGTGGAGATTATAAAATCTGCCGGAATTCGTATTGGTGCGGACCCAATGGGAGGTTCATCTGTTGCTTTCTGGGAACCCATTGCGGAAATCCACCAGTTGAATATCCAGTTGGTGAATCCCGCTGTAGATCCTACTTTCAGTTTCATGACCGTGGACAAGGATGGAAAGATTCGAATGGATTGTTCATCCCCTTTCGCCATGGCTAGTCTCATCCGTTTGAAAGACAACTATGATGTCGCTTTTGGAAACGATCCCGACAGTGATCGACACGGTATTGTAACCCACAGCAGCGGACTTATGAACCCGAACCATTACCTCTCAGTTGCTATCTGGTTCCTGTTTCAGAACAGGCCCGAATGGAGCCGAAATTCAGCGGTCGGAAAGACGCTCGTCAGCAGCAGTATGATCGATCGTATAGCCAGACATTTGGGCAGAAAGCTTTCAGAGGTCCCTGTCGGTTTCAAATGGTTCGTAGAGGGGTTGATTGACGGGAGCTATGGATTTGCAGGGGAAGAAAGTGCAGGGGCTTCCTTCTTGCGCAAGAACGGTACTGTCTGGACCACGGATAAAGATGGAATCATAATGGATCTGCTTTCCGCTGAAATAACGGCCCGCACAGGAAAAGACCCCGCAGAACACTACGAAACCCTGGTTTCACAGTTCGGAAATCCCGTTTATGAGAGGATAGACGTCCCGGCGACACCCGAACAGAAGGCGGTACTCAAGAAGCTTTCTCCCGATCAAATCAGCGCTTCTACCCTAGGGGGGGAGACTATCCTGGCCAAACTCACTGCAGCTCCGGGAAACGGGGCCGCCATAGGGGGACTCAAGGTGATTACCGAGAACGGATGGTTTGCCGCACGGCCATCTGGGACAGAAGATATTTATAAGATCTACACGGAAAGTTTCAAAGGAAAAGAGCATCTTTTGAAAATACAGGAAGAAGCGCGCTCCATTGTAAGCAATGCGTTTAAAATTGCAGGCGTCTGAGCAAAGCGTTCACTCATTTTAAATACTCAAGGGTTTAGCCGCTTCATCTGATACCTGAAATTTTTTCATGAGATGAAGATTTCTCTCGCAATAACCTGTTAGGACGGAAAAGTTACTGCCCATCGGCCAAACGTAGGAAAGCGTCTCTGGACTGAAACTCAGTGCTATTTTTAAAGCAAAAGAATCGGCTCGCCATGACCAGGAAGACGTCTTCACAAGCCAATTCCTTCGCCTTCTGAAAGCATTCGAAAGAAAAATTAACACTTTTTTCTGCGAACTTGTCGCAGGAATCCGGCCTATTCAGTCTATCGGAGCAAAAATGCTTATCCTTAGCGAAAAGATGTTATGAAATTATCACGCGAAGCTGAAGAGTCGTCGCAGGAATTCCTCAATTCAGGTATCCACCTTCGAAGATGGGATGCTTCGCAGAGCCACCCATACACTTCCATCGTCCTTGCGTGCCATTCAACAAAGTCAGTGAAACTCTTGACATCAGAGATTCCCCTATTTCCTTCTATTTTCCAACCGTTAATCCCTTTTCCCTCTGCCATCGTTGTATCTCCTTCAAATGTTCTATCCATACTGCCGCTACAATAAAACCGGAGTCCCAACGTTTTGGGAGTCAGGACACACTCTCTTTTTCATTTGCCGGTAAAACATCTCGTCTTGCCGGACGAACCTCCAGGCCATCCATTTCATTTGAAGTAGATGGCTTCCTTCCGGGAAAAAAACCCCACAAAACTAAAGGATCAAACTCAATATTAATTTATTATAATAACATATTTTAATCCACACTAAATTAAGTAAAATAGAAAAACAGTAGAAGCAGTATTATAATATACTGAATTTCAAATATATTATAGGATTAATAGCCTTAAAAACGATCAGTTTTTCAATTGGTTTTTTTCAAAATAATGTTAGTACAGCTTTTATAGAGTTGAGAATTGACAGAATGCATCGTGATTTGTCCGGGGAAACGTGATGCGAAGAAAAAAAGAGGTCTTTTTGAGTCCAAATCCTGGTACGCTCAATGGATTGAATTCTGAGAATTTTCATGGAAGCGAAAGTGATGTGATGATATTCTGACTGGAAAGCAGCCGGGATAACATGAAAATCCATCCTTCGAGGGGAATTCACGTATGAACAGGTTCTCGCTCTACAAAAATAGGAAGACATCTTTCAATATGTCTCTCATATTCATTTTACTGCTATTTTCAGTTTCATGCGCGACTATCAACAAGCCAAAGAATGACGAAAAGAGTCTTTTGATTGCCGTACAGGGTTTTCTCAAGGCCATGAAATGGGAAGAGTATAAAATTGCTTCCGTATGGGTTGCCCCATCCGCGAAAGAAGACTTCTGGAAAAACATAGATCGATTCCAGGGCAAACTTCATTTGCTGGACTATGAAATCAGAGACATCGGTTTTCAAAACCCCAATCCAACCAAGACAGTGCTTTTGCGCTGTAGGTATTATTCTACTTCCGACCCGGAGCTCCGGACGAAAACCCTGCATCAAAAATGGGTTTTTTCCGTATCTCCAGAAGGATGGCAGGTTTTGGAACCTGATCTGGGAGGATTTCTTTCGGAACAACCATAAATTATATTTTTAGAAAAACCTCTACCATAACAACACGGCTTGGAGATGCTGGTATCCAGCAAAAACCTCGTGGAAGGTAGAGCAAAATTCAGTACGAAACGATTCTGCCCCAAAATGTTATTTTTAATGTTATTTTTGTGGACTCTGCAGTCCACCGTTCGATTTTTGCCCTGGAAAGACGGAGGAGATTTCCATGGAAGAACAAATCAAGGGGGTTGTCCTTACAGTCATCAAAAAAATCGCACCGGAGGCGAACCTCGATCATCTGAAACCCAACAAGAGTTTTAGAGACCAGTTTGATTTCGATTCCATCGATTTCTTGAACTTCGCACTCGCACTCCAAGAAAAATTCGCAGTAAAAATCCCGGAAAACGATTATCCCAAACTGGCTACTTTGGATGGTTGTATAGAGTATTTGAAGTCAAAGATTTCAGCTGAAGTTTCCGCCCGGCTCTTACGATAAAGTACCCAATCAAACAAATATGAAAGGAAGATTAGCGTTACACTCATACTATTTACACATTGTCTTATGGATATGAATCCGTAGCGGATTCAAAGAGCCTCAAAGAGACATGAACAACTCCGGGGTCATCCGGAATGCGTTTAACCTTGAAACCAAACGCCTCACAAAGCTTCAGCATCGCCTTGTTCTCTGCGAGCACTTCTCCGTAGATTTCACCAATATGCCGCAATCGCGCGTACTCTATGATCCTTCTCAGGAGCATGGGGCCGAGTCCGAGGCCTGTCTTATCCTGTCGCAGCAGAATAGAGAATTCTGCATTCTCGTTGTCAGGATCGGCAACGATACGAACGCCTCCATACAGTTCCATCCCCTCTTCAGTACTTCCCCCCCCTACCACAAGCGCCATTTCACGATCATAATCGATTTGAGTGAGACGAGCCGCCAGGCTATGGGGAAGTATCTGCATGGGATGCAGGAAACGCAAACGGATTTCATTGGGTGAAAGGTGTTGGAAAATTCTATGGAGCCCCGGCTCGTCTTCGGGACGAATGGGTCGAATGAAAAGCGTCTGACCATCGGGAAGCGTAATATGCTCCTCAAGTTCTTTGGGATAAGGACATATGGAGAGACGATCCTTGGCAGACGTGCCTCGCCTCACCACTCGAATACGCGCATCCAGGGCAAGAACATCCTTCTCATCGGCCAGGAGAGGGTTGATATCCAGTTCTACGATGTTCTCCAGATCGCATACAAGCTGTGAGACTTTCACCAATGTGAAAGCAATGCCATCCAGATCTGCATGGGGAAGGTTCTCATTCCCCTCCAACAGATGAAATATTCGTGTGCGAGTCATCAATTCCCGAGCCAGATGCATATTCAGTGGCGGTAAGGAAATAGCTTTATCACGAATCACCTCTGCTGCGGTACCCCCATGCCCGAAAAGGATCACCGGACCAAAAAGCGTATCCTCGGTCATTCCGATAATCAGTTCATGAGCGTGCAAACGTCGAATCATGGGTTCCACAGCAAAGCCCCTGATTCTTGCGTCCGGTATCGCCTCACGAACCCTTTCCAACATGACCTCTGCAGCCCTGCGCACAAGTTCCGGACTTTGGAGATCGAGGACAACCCCCCCCACCCTGGTCTTGTGGAGGATATCGGGAGAGAGAATTTTCAGGACGACAGGCTGACCGAGATTAGTAGCGGCAACGGCAGATTTTTCCGGGTCTTCAGCGAAATAGGTGGAAACCACGGGAATGCGGTAGGCAGAAAGGACCTCTTTGGCTTCCGTTTCCATGAGCCACTCGCGCCCTTCTGCCAAGGCTTTCTCAATCACTCCCCGAGCACACTCCACGTCCGGCTTGAATATTTCGGGAAGGTTTGGCGGTGTTTCCATCAGAAGCGCTTGATTCCGCTGGTAGCGGACCATCTGCATAAAAGCGCGCACAGCATCGGAAGGAACATCATAGGTGGGAATCCGGTTTTCGATCAGCAGGTGACGTCCTGCATCGAGGCTTGTGCCACCCACCCAGCTTGTCAATAAAACGGGACGTACTCCCTTCGCTGTTTTCTTTTGGTAAGTGTCTATCACCGCTTGTGCCACCTCCGCACTGTCCACCATGGCATTGGGGCAGTTAAGGACAAGAGTGGCATCCACTCCGGGATCATTGAACATCGCTTCTAGAGCTGCAGCATATCGTTCTCCGGAGGCATCACCGATCATGTCCACCGGATTGTCATGGGACCAGATGGAAGGAAGTTGCGCATTCAAACGATCCATGGTTTCTGCAGAAAATTCGGCCAGTTTTCCGCCCTCATCCATAAGGGAATCGGTAGCCAGAACTCCTATCCCTCCACCATTAGTAAGAATTGCAAGTCTATCGCCTCGTATGGGGGGAAGGGTCGCCAGAGTTTCGACGGCGCTGAAAAGTTCCTGCAGATCGTACACACGTAACATTCCTGCACGGCGAAATGCAGCGTCATAAACAGCGTCATCACCAACCAGAGCGCCCGTATGGGAAGCGGCAGCCCTGGCTCCTTCCATATGACGGCCGGCCTTGAGCACGATGACCGGCTTCATACGTGCAGCGGCACGAGCCGCAGACATGAATTTTCGTGGTTGTGTCACCGACTCCATATAAAGGAGGATCGCTCGAGCATAGGGGTCATTGGCCAAATAATCCAACATATCCCCGAAATCCACATCAGCCATCTCTCCCAGTGCAACAAAATGAGAAAATCCGATGTTTCGAGCCGTTGCCCAGTCGAGCACAACCGTCTGCACGGCCCCGGATTGGGCCACGAAAGCGATTTGGCCCGGCAATGGCTGTACGTTGGAAAAACTTACGTTGAGATGCGTTCGAGGAACCATGACCCCCATGCAATTGGGTCCAAGCACCCGCAGCAGATGTGGTCTCGCCCCTTCGAGCATGGCGTTTTTGAGTTTTCTCCCTTCCGCTCCCCCACTTTCCCCAAACCCTGCCGTTATGACGACTACGGCTTTTGTGCCCCGGGCGCCAAGCTCTTTCACCAACCCCGGCACAGTATCCGGCGGGGTGGCGATCACTGCCAGTTCAGGAGCCTTGGGAAGACTCGCAATGTCAGGGTAGAGCGGGATGCCGTCGATCACCTCATAATTTGGATTGACCCCGTACAACTCTCCTTCAAATCCGCTGTTCCAAAGATTCCTCGTGAGCACACCGCCAATGGAGGACTTTTTCTTACTCGCACCGACGAGCGCAACTGAGGCGGGTCTGAAAAAATAGTCAAGGTTTCGGATCGTCATGCAAAAACCTCAGAAAACAAATGCGATCGATTCTCAATTATGGAAGATCTCTATTAAATTTGGAAAAAATATACCTGATGCACTGAAGCAAAACAACCGCTATCTCTAACGCACAGCAGGATCAGGCAAGAGAGAAGAAAAGCTTCTCTTTGAGCAATCCATTTTCACCGGTGTTCCTGTAATTGACAGCGACAATCGTCCCATAGGGGTCATCTCACATTACGCCAATCTATTGACGAGAACAGTTTTACATCTGCATCGTCCCTTGTATCATCACTCCCCTCAGGTTTTTCTGACATAAATCGTTGGGATTTTTTAGATAATTTACAACAATATAAAATGGTTACCTAAACAACAGGTCTTGTTGCCCCAGAGTTGGGACTTGCAAAACAGTCTTCAGATCAAGTAGGATGCCAAAATCTTGAATGGGAGAATTGGTAAAGCGGGCAGCTACAATCCTATTCTCCTTTAAAATAGCAGAAAATCAAAGATTGGACTTTGACTTCATGGTATTCCGTTGATTTTTGAAGTTTTGTGTTCAGTTACTGAAGATGAGAGGAGGTGTGCACTGTTATGAAAACTGAACCCACAAGTCACAACACCTCATAACAACAACAGATTCTGATTTATTCATAGGTTTTTAGGGCCTGTAAAAAAACAAGTTCCATATTTCTTCAAAGAAGACTGGCTTCCGGTGAAACTTGGAATCCAGGAAAACCGGGAAGTAGTTCTTTTACAGACCCTTAGGTAATTTTTTCCTGACTGCCGTCTATTCCTCTTTGGTAAAACAGCATCTCGCATGCCCGAGGAATTCTATGAGACACAAATGGGAATCCAGTCTCTCAGGACAAGCATCTTTTTTGTTCGGCATGACGTTTGCAAAATACCAGCAAGCTGTAGCCGATCGATACTTTTGGAATAGCCTATAACATGGTTGGTCAGGAAGAAAGCTTTATCGTTAACGTAACACAGGCAGGAGATCATGACCCGAAGACAGGCTCTAAAGTTGCTCCTTTTGGGTACCGCGGCGGCATCAACGCAGCAGGTTTTCAAAAGAGAAGCAGAGGCAGCGGTTTCGCTGAAGTATCTTTGTACCGGAAAGCTGGACTTGCACAACATTCACACCAACGAATCTCTCAGCATCCAATACCTCGACAGAGGGGGTGACTTCGATCCCCAAGCCCTCACTAAGCTCAATCATCTCTTCAGATGCTCATACGATGATTCGCCCTTTCCCATAGACCCACAACTTTTTCTCCTTTTGGACGCTGTCCGAACAAAACTGGGGTCTCGAGAAAGACATTATCATTTGGTTTCGGGCTATCGCTCCCCTTCTTATAATGAATACCTGCGTCAAGAAGGACATGGAGTAGCCAAGAACAGCTACCACATTAGAGGTATGGCTGCAGATGTACGTTTGGAGGGCGTGGATCTCATCGATATCCAGAAAACGGCTCTCTTGTTGAATGTGGGAGGTGTTGGGGGATATCCCGATTTTGTCCATTTGGACGTTGGTCCCGTACGACAATGGTAAAGAGTGTGGGCGTGACGCCTGAACGGTCCGTTAAGAGAAGGGAGATTTCCTCCTGAAATCCTTCCTTCATTGATTTTGTTGAGCGGGAAGAAGCCTTTCCCGCTCAAAGAATTGAAGAACCTACAAGTCCGGAACACGATAATTCCACAATCACTCGTTTTTTTCAGTTTTACTTCCTGACTGTGGTTTTGCTGTCGTAAAAGCCTCCGCGATGCGCTTGGCAATCAGGGGCGCATTTCCCCCTGCCCGGTTGTTGACAATCACATTGACTGTCACCTCCTGTTCTATTCCTGCCCACATTATTCTTGCCGTTTCTTCGATCATCTCGGGCTGCAGCATGCCTTCAACCAGCTTTGAAAAAGGATGTGCCTGCGCATAGGCATCCTCATAACGGATTCCAAGGGGTGTCATGAGGCGAATAATACACTGCCGTTCCGCATTCAGAAAACGACCACCTGATTTTGCAAATTGTTTTGCCAGAGGGGGAAGCCAGGACCAGTGAGACAGTACCTGGCCCACACCATGTTTTTCAAGCACGTCAAAAACCACAGGCGTGAGATAAGATTCCGTTCTCAGCTCAACATGATAGCGAGGATCAGGATAAATGGAGTTGAAAAAGAAATCCAATGAGCGGGCCAATTCCGATGCGGAAATCCGTTCCCCTCTGCGCTGATACTCCTGTTCAAAAATAAAACCCTTCAAATTGGATCCCAAAAGGGTTAGCGCAGGTTCATAAAAGCGTTCAATAAAGGCTTTGACATTGAGATAATCTTCATTGGCAATATATTTGCCAGCATTCAAAATCTTTTGCGCAAAAATAGACTGTGGGACCTTCAGCAACAGATAGTCATCTTCTTTCAAGTGACTTTTATAACGGCTGAGCACATGAAAATTCTGAGTAGCCTCACCATCCGCAGTCAGCAAGAATCCATAGAAAGTGTAATCTATCTCCAATATCCTGAAATGATTGAAATACTCCTCTACGCTTTCCACGGGTAAAACATCTTCCTGAAATGTTCGCCCCTTGATCTTTTTGGAACGGCTGGATATGCGGCCTTTGTAGCGGTCTTCCGAATAAATCTGCCCCACCCACCCCAAATAGCGGTCGCTCGCTGTTCCTATAAAAATATCGGGATGCAATTCTCTAAAATAAAAGTGTTCGAAGTCAAAACCCTGTCGATCAGACATGATCGATCCTTAACAGCAGGAGATTTCTCCATTCTTCCTGAAGTGCTGCATCATATGTCCTGTGAGCTCGGCAATTCGAATTCGCCAATGCGGTCACCTCCGCAATTTGGACAGCAGGGTTGTGGATCACCCATTGTAAAATTGACTCGAACCAGTTCAAAAGCATTTCCGACCCAGCCACAGTCCTCACATCTCAACTGCTTATGTTCCATCATTTCTCCTTAAACCAATTTTGAATTCCACTGAACATGAGAAGACGGGACCAGCAATTCTCTTTTTGGACGTCTTTCATGATATTGGCATTTGCGACATCCCCTTCAATCCCCCTTCAAAGCGGGACTTTGTTCTAAAAATTTCCCCCTGAGAGGGGAAGTTTTTTAAAATGAGAAGCACTGCCATGGGACGATACAAAGGGATCTCTATGGAAAGCAATGGATCTGGAAGGACTCGAACCCTTGAATCCACAATCAATCCCATCTATGCGTCAGATAAGGATTTCTCTTTTCGCTGCCGATAAAATTCCATCAGAAATTCTGTTTCTTTCGATGAAAGGTCGAATCTTGAGACAGCTTCATTGACATACTTCATCGGCGACTCACTGGGAGATTCCTCCAGGCGTGCAGAAATCCATTTCACAGCCCTGCGGATGGATTCCCCTTCGGGCATAATATTGGCCATGACTTCATTCTCCTTACAATTGCTTTGATTGCCATCATATTATAACTATAATATATCTCCTAATGAACCGCTCGATAAGGTCATTGCAAGTACCCCCATCGATCCTGAGAGCATTTTTACAAACAAATATAATAATAACAGATTCACCTTAAATTTCAGACCACATATTGGCAATAGCCATTTGAAAAATGATCGTGCCAGCATAGGTGAGAAGGCAGCAATAACGATTGATTTTTCTTCGCACAGTAAATCGGGATAAAATCAAAAAACGAGAGGGCTTCCTCTCAAGAGAGAAAATAATTTCTTCACGCTCAACTGGAGTTCCCGTTGGGTGAAGGAGGCCGCATTGAAAAACAATCTCATTTTTGATTTCCGAACCATGAATCCTACCACGGACAGCGCTGAGCAGGAGCAGGAAGCTCTGATCGGAATTCTCATCAAGACGGTGGAGCATTTCTTCGGTGGTTTCCAGAAGATTTTTGGAGGCGCATCCGATCCGAGAGACCAGAGGAAGATCAACTACCCTCTTGCATCTCTTTGCTTTGCAGGAGTTCTCATGTTCTTGCTGAGACTCGGAGCCAGAAGACAGGTCACATACCAACTCCGAAAGAATGAGCCCTCCAGGGAAAAGTTCGAGATCCTTTTCGGTGTCGACTCCTTTCCCCATGGTGATACCCTTAATGATCTCTACCTCAGGCTCTCTCCGCAAGAGGCTCAAGAGGCCGTTACCGGGATGGCCGAAACCCTCATCAGAAAGAAGGTGCTCTCTCGCTGGAGACTTCGGGGCATCTACTATGTTGTGGCTGTCGATGGGACGGGGACCATTTCCTTCGACAAGAGACATTGCCCGTACTGTCTCACCCGGACTCACGGAACCAAGACGATCTACTACCACGAGGTGCTCGAGGCAAAGCTCGTGACCCCAAACGGATTCGCCTTCTCCCTTATGACGGAATTCATCGAGAACCCCGGGGAGAATCCCGGCAAACAGGACTGTGAGCTCAAGGCTTTCTACCGGCTTGCACAAAGACTCAAAGAAAGATTCCCCCGGCTTCCCCTGTGCATCAGCCTCGATAGCCTCTTTGCCGGCGGCCCCACCTTTGACCTGTGCAACCGATACGGCTGGAAGTTCTTGATCGTTCACAAGGATAACCTCCCCTCCGTTGAGCAACAGTTCGAGGCCCTCCAGAGATTCCATCCTGAGTGTCACCTCGAGTACCGGACAGGCAAAGAAGCCAGAATTCACCAGCAATACCGGTGGGTAAACAACATTCCCTATATCGATACTGAAAACAGAGAGCACTCCCTTTGCGTTCTCCGGTGCCTTGAGACCAAACCGGATAAGACAGGGCAGATCAGGACCACTCGATTCCAGTGGGTTACCAATTTCAAAATCAGTCAGGCAAGCGCCATCGAAATAGCCAACGATGGAGGAAGGAGCAGATGGATCATTGAAAACGAGGGCTTCAATGTCCAAAAAAACGGGGGATTTGAACTGGAACATGTTTACAGCAACAATGATGTCGCCTGCAAGATCTTCTACCTTCTCTTGCAGATCGCCTGCACTCTTTTTCAGCTCATCCAAAGAGGCAGTCTCTTTCGGAGAGCTTTCCCCACGGGAGTGGGATCGGCCAAAAACATCGCGTTCAGACTTCTCGAAGCTTGGCGCAACCTCAGGCTCGCTCGGGACTTCCTCGATAGAGTCCGGGCACAGCCATTCCAAATACGATTTGACACTTCCTGAAGGATGTCCATGTTCCAGGCTCTGATCCCCCATACATCTATAAATCTTTATAAACAGCACCAGAATGAGTGCACATGGGATAGCTGTATCTTCAACCTGGGATCAACTGCATTGAACGCCATGGGAGCACTTTTGAGCTGTGGTTAGATCTACTGGATCTTCACTGCTGGTGAGAAGGGAAAGAGCTCCCCTTCTCATCCTGCAGTCTATCAGTGTCCCGTATCTGTGACCCCCGCTTCTGCAAAGGTTTTTATTTCCTTGAGGACCTTCGCAGACGCTTCGATAATATTCATAGCCAGGGCAGATCCCGTACCTTCTCCGAGACGCATCTCAAGATCCAAAATTGGACGCAACCCGAGGAGCTCCACCATGGTTGCATGTCCGATCTCCAGACTCTGGTGTGAAATAAAAAGATAATCCTTCGCAACAGGCATCAACCGGCAGGCAATCAGAGCCCCGGCTGTGGCGATGAAACCGTCGCACACGATGGGCGCCTTCACTGCCGCAGCTCCCAAAACGGCTCCAGCAAGACCGGCAATTTCAAAACCTCCCACCTTGGTCAACACATCCAAAGCATCTTCAGAATCCGGCTGATTCACTTTCAATGCCTTTTCGACCGCCCTGACTTTTCGATTGAAAGCTTCATCATCAATCCCGGTGCCGCGACCCGTCAATTGTGAGACGGGTTTTCCACTGAATGTTGCAACAATGGCCGTCGAAGGTGTGGTATTGGCTATTCCCATGTCACCCGTACCAAACAGTTCATACCCTTCCTCGAGAAAGGCCTTCTCGACCAGGCCAGCCCCAAGGAGCAGTCCCTGAATAGCCTGCTCTCTGCTCATGGCGGGACCTTTGCAAATATTTGCTGTTCCCTTGCCTATTTTTTTATGCACCACCTGCCATTCTTCGGGGATGTCTGCCGCCACTCCGCAATCCACGACACGGACATCAGCTCCAGCATGTTTGGCCAAGATATTGATGGAAGCCCATCCCTGGATAAAGCTGAAAACCATTTGTCCGGTAACTTCCTGGGGGTATGCACTGACTCCCTCTTCTGCCACACCATGATCTCCAGCCATGGTGAAGATGAGCTTCTTTTTGACTGACGGCGTCAGAGTACCCTGAATGGCAGCCAGACGTGAGGCAATCACTTCCAAATGTCCAAGCGAACCTCGAGGCCGGATCTGAGAATGCAGTCTCTCCCATGCCTTTTCTTGCCATTCCTTTGAACAGGGTTCAATACGATTCATCAAGTTCTTGAGATTTTGCAATTTATCCTCCTTCATGAATTACTTGAACTATAACCGTTCCAAAAAAAAATCCTTCAAACTTCTCCGCAAAGGGATGTTTGAAGGATTGCTTGATGGCTTCGGCAATCTCGAGCCATTACCCTGAAAACTCAGGCATCCTCTCCATCGCAGGTCTTCTGACTTGCGGTTCGCTTTACTCTCTGTTCCTTCCCATTCCTTGCCCAAAATATACGGGCTTGCAGGAACAGTGGCTGTTTCTCAGATTTCATCCCCGCTCACAGCGTCGGCCAAACGCTACGGTTTTTCACCGTATTCCCATTTAAGCACACAGGCACAACGAAGAGGCTTAACAGAAAAAACTCTTTCTCGAAAAGTACTAAGATTTTTTGAGGGTTCTTTTGATGAGCTTAAGCGCTTTTTCTGTCTCCATCACCGGGATGATTTCAGCCACACCCAGATCCGTCCAGTTATAAATGGATGATGCGAGATGAATTTCATCATCGGCCTCGAAAAGACGGAATACGCGATGCCCCGAAATGTCAAACCACTCCCCCTTGACCGTCACTCCAATGTCCTTTTCCTTTCCGCCCATGCCTCTTTCGATAACCAAATTACGATCTTCCGGAGAATAATTAAAAATGGCCATAAACAGCATAAGAGGCTCCTTTCTCAATTGTGGAGATGGGTTAAGTGCGCACTCCTCACGATGACCGACGTCATGGTCTACAATAGAGCTCGGTGAAATCACCTGCCCCAACGCCACTCGGGCGCGACAATCAGGAGCAAGGCCATCCCTGCTCCATCAAAACAGAAACTTGATTTTTGGTGGTGCCCCCTGAAATTCTTATAACACATTATAGAGAACTCGATAATCAGAAAGTAAGCAATTAACGGTATTGCTGACAGGCGAATGTTCAGAACGACGCAGATTCAAGAAATATTCATTCGGCACTGGATGTGACATGTTCAATAGAAAATGGTACGGCAGCGATGGTATGGCCTCTTTCTGAAGGATTCCATCTGCCCCAATTGCCAGAGCCAGTTGTCAACCCAGGTGCTGCTGACTTCTCTTCCCTGTGCCGCAAATGCATTCTTTAGTGCTTCCACCGCCCATACAGTCATCGCCCGGATTTCTATCTCTTCCTCACACCCCTGAGACAATACTTGCATGGAATCGACCTTGCTGGCCAAGTCCGGATGGTATGAGATCACTCCCAATGCTCTCAAAACTTGAGGTAACTTATAGTCGGCAAAAGCCGTGAGTTTATCCATATGTATGAATTTTCCCCACTTTCGTCCAGCAAATGCCAGATTCACATCCGAAATGAAGATTTGTGCTCTTTTCCAGAAATAGACTTCTATCTCACCATATCGAGCGTCATCGCGAAAACTGGGAAAAGAATCCACGATTTTTTTTACTGCGACCAGGGCATTTCCTTTTGCCGACTCAAGTAGATGAATGATATCACCCCGCCACGTAGAGTTCAGAATCCGACCCGCTTCTCTAAGATTGAAAAGCCGTTCTTCAAAGAGTGGAATTTCCACATTTCCCGACAAAATCCCTTTCAGATCATCGGCAGAAAGATTTGCCAGAAAATCCGGTTGAGTGATAGGAATCCCACTTTCTTGAGCACGCTTGAGACTTGCAGCCAACCCCCAATAACCTGATCGGGGACTTCCACCGTAGTGTATTGTCCAGGTCGGTTCGCCCACATCTGGCCAGAAGCAATGGTTTAAAATGTCCAAAACAAAAATCCAACGAACGGTTTCCTCGGAGTCATCGAAAAAGTGACAAACGTTTTGCCATTCTCCCAAATCCCGAAAATAATCTCCCCATTTTTCCACAGCGGGTCGCACCAATTCGGGATGAAAGAATACACGACTGCATCGAGAAACGACTGCTGCTATCGATGGTAAAATAAAAAATTGAGCTTGATCATTTCGCATTGTTGGTGCTCCTCATAGAGGCACACAAAAGGCATGGAAAAAAACAGGTATTGGAATCTGAAAAACGAATATATTATAACATCTGGAAATAACAGCCTAAAAATATTTCATCTCAATAACAAAGCCCATGCGAGGACCTTTCCAGCACCTTACATGGGCTTTTCTTTTTGGAATGTAATTTTTCTGAAAATTCAAGAGCGATGATGATAATGAAATGTTCGATCAGGAAGTTGCAGCTTCTACAGCGATCTGACTTTCAGTTGCCGGTGCCAGAACCTCCTGGGCATACCGCTCCTTTACTCTCAGCAGGTAAATCACTACGGGCCTATAAGCCAGATGGGCCCATTTGGCGAAAGGTACTTCCAGAACAAGCATGGGAACAGCTACCATCATATGAATGATATAAAGGAAATAGGTTGTAGCGGGCCAGTCCAGTAAGCGGGTGAAGTGAACAAAGATGCCGGTCAGGGTTGTCAACTGCAACAAAATGAGAAACATCCAGTCGGTCGGATGGGAATTTTGATAGGGCGGTTTGTTCTTCTTCAAACGTCCGATGATGGCATAGGTGGTGCCGTATAGGATCGCAAACGTCGCATAATACCCCACCAATCGTACGGGATGCGAGAACGCATATTCAATGTGATCGCGTTGAAACCATCTGATGAACACAACGACCAACAGAAAAACGGATGAGTACCCCGTCATAATCATCAGGTGTACGAACCATTGCATCTTGTCCGAACATTTGCCGAAACGCTTTTGAGTCAGAAAATGAAGCAACAGTTCCTTGGCTTCGGTAGCATAAATCCTGAGAGGGACCTTAAACGCCAGCTTCCCCATAATGATTCTAAAGCACCGAAAAACATTGCTCAAAAGCAGAAAGGAAAGGATTCCACCCATTATGAGATCTGCAATTTCAATATGTTCGGCAGGCCATAAGGAGTTCAACGCGGCATGTTCCCAATTAGGATGGCCAGTATTGAAAATGAGAAGTCCAATTCCGACCAACAAGGCAACAATAGAGATGGCGATGATTTCAAATCTTTCAGATGTATAAAATTTGCGGGCAAAACCTGTCCAATCGTAAAGAGAGGTCAAATAGCGTCGCATGACCATCATGGTTTCACCAGGGTCCGCACCGCGAGGACAATGGGTTGAACAATCTCCACAATAATAGCAGAGCCAGGGTTCCGGAGCATGGAGCAATTTTTCTCTCTGTCCCAATTGGATGAGCCGCACCATTTTTCTTGGAAAAGGATTCTCGGGTGTCGAGAGAGGGCAAATGGCCGTACAGTTTCCACAGTTAAAGCATTTGTTGGCGTCTTTAAGACCGAAGGATTCCAAATCTTTTATCAAGGTGGGGTCGACTCTGTTACTCATCGCAATGCCTCCTGTCACTATAGAAGTTAGGAAGATGACTTTCACAAAGCAAAGTCTGATAAAATCAGGAGCCTGGAATGCCTCAACGCCAAGCAATCTCACGAAAAAGGCGCCGGATGTTCCTTTTTTTACCTTCGGTTCAAGGCTCCCGATTTGTATCGGCGCCCCCATGTTCTCGATGGACATGGGGGCAAGAGAAGAGAATTAGTATCCCTTGTAGGGGTTGGGACCTATTTCATTGAGTTTTTCAGCGAAGGAATCAAGGAGAGCGGGGAGTTTATCATAGTCGGTAATGGCAACAGCTTCAAAACGAACGCGATCGGATTCCAGTACAAGTCGATCCAATGTCTCTTTGACTTTGCTTAACCGAATATTTGCAAGCTCACTTCCTTTAATGAAGTGGCATTGATAGTTTTCACCATGTTGACAACCTAGAAGCAGAACACCATCAATACCCTTGGAGAGCGAGTCAGCAACCCATACAAGATTCATGGAACCAAGACAGCGCACAGGGATAACGCGCACCCAGGCATTGTAGGTCATGCGGCGCAGGCCGACCATATCCAGCGCAGCATAGGCATCGTTTTCACAGGCCAAAACGAGGATACGAGGCTTTTCGTCGTATTCTTCAGGCACATTGATAGATTTGATCGTATCACCGATCATTCCCACCGAATAGTTCTTGAAGGAGATGATACGTTCCGGACATGCACCCATGCAAACACCGCAACGGCGACAACGGGTAGGCTGAGGCAGCGGATTTCCCTTTTCGTCTTCGTTAATAGCACCGAACGGACATTCTTCCGTACAACGCTTACACTGGGTGCAACGCTGCATGAAAAATTCAGGGAAGCTTGCATCACCCACGCGAGGATGTACGGCCAGACCGCGGCTCGTGAGTTCAATACACTGAATCGCCTTCAATGCAGCACCCGTAGCATCTTCGATAGAATTGGCCACACCCATGGGGCGGCGTACGGGGCCCGCCGGATAAATACCCGTACGACGGCTCTCATAAGGGAAACAGATGAAGTGAGAATCGGGGAAACCATACTTTAGACCGGGAAGTTCAGGTCCCTGCCGATACTGAAGATTGAGAATGTCGGAAGCAAGAATAGCGTCCTGAGGAGTTTCAACTTCGGGTTCGCCCTCTTTCTTCTCTTTGGCTTTTACATCCTCACCAAACGCTGTTCTGGGAACCATACCCGTAGCCAGAACGACCAGATCCAGATCGCCGATAACGATCGTATCGCCCAAAAGCTCATCGAAAGCCTGGACACTGACGTCACCGTTACTGACCAGCACTTCGGGATCCTGGCTGCGTACAAAAATAACGCCCTCTTCCTGGGCCTTTCTATAGAAATCTTCACCCTGACCGGGAGTCCGAAGTTCTTTGTAAATCACATAAACGTTGCTCGAGGGATCTTGTTGCTTGACCTCGATGGCCTGTTTCAAGGCGGTAAAGCAGCACACCGAGGAACAATACGGCAGATGGTTGGGATCACGCTGTCCCGCACATTGCAGAAAGGCAACATTCTTGACCATCTTTTGGTCACTCGGGCGGGTGATCTTGCCGGAGAGGCTGATTTCTTCAAACTGGACATTGGTGATGACGTTGGGAGATGCACCATAGCCCAGCTTGGCATCCAGTTTAGTGGGATCATAAGGTTCCCAACCAGCAGCCTGGACAACCGCACCAATACGATGCTCCATCTTCGAGCCGTTTTGGGAGATGGTAGCATTAAAAACGCAAGGGCCACCAGTGAGTGATTCTACTTTTGCTCCCGTGTAGACTTTGATCTTATCATTTTGTTGAACCGCCTGAATGATTTGATCGATGTCGTTGGTCTGGACTTCTTTATAAGGAAAGGTGACTTTTTTACCGACTTTCTTCTGATAACCACCCAACTCAGCCTGCTTTTCCACCAGGACAACTGAATAGCCGGCTTTGGCCGCTTCCAAGGATGCGGTCATACCTGTCAAACCGCCGCCCACCACCAGAATATCGCGAGACAATTCCTCTTCCGGCTTGTAGGGTTCGGGAAGCTCCATCTTGCTGGCTTTTGTAACGCCCATTCGGAGGTAATCCTCAGCCATCATCTGAGTATCTTCTGCTTTGGGCGGCTGAGACCAGGCAACCTGTTCGCGCAGGTTGACACGTTCAATGATGGTACCCTCAAAGTTGAAAACATCATACATGACGCGAGGTGAGCAGGCTGCTATGACGAGCGTGTTGGCACCTTCGTTGGCCATATCGTCTCTAATGAGCTGAGCCCCTTCTTTACTGCAAAGGTTTGCATGGACCTTACATATGGGAACCGACAGCTCCGAGGTCGCCAATTCGCTCAATTGATCTATATCGAGGGCATCTCCGATGCCACATCCAGTACAAATATATACTGCTAACTTTTTCTCCATTGAGTCTACCTCCTGGCAATGGATTGGATAGCTTTAAGTGCGGCTGCCGTGCCATCTTGTACCGCTTCAGAAACGCCAACGGGGGTTCTTGTGCAACCAGCGGCATAAATGCCCGGTTTGGCCTCAAGTGATGCCACAAATCCGTACTCATCACTGCCCACGGTCCCAGGAATCGGTGAATCGGACGTATTGGGCTGCATTCCTGTTGCCAGTACCGCCATATCCACAGTTATCTGATGCAAGGCTCCAGCAGCGGTATCTTCGACCCGCAAAACAAGGTTCTTAGTGGCGGCGTCTTCTTCTATCTTGGCCACCTTTCCTTTGAAAAACTGAATATTCTGGTCTTCTTTGACCTTTTGGTAGAAATCTTCAAGCCTGTCCATTGCCCGGATATCGATATAGAAGATGTAGATTTTGGCGTCGGGGTATTGGGCGCGTACATATGTGGCCTGCTTCATGGACGCCATGCAGCAAATGGAAGAGCAGAACGGAAGATGATTCTGGTCACGGGAACCAGCACATTGAACAAAAGCGATCGTTTCAGGAGCCTTGCCGTCCGACGGCCGCACAATCTTGCCCTGCGTAGGTCCGTTCCATGCAGCCAAACGCTCCATCATCACGTTGGTGACAACGTTGGGGTACTTCTTGAATCCCAGAGTATCCAGCCTGGTGGCGTCATACGGTTTCCAACCGGTTGCCCAAGTGATGGCTCCCACCTTCAGGTTTACGGTCTTGGGCTCCATGGTCAAATCGATGGCGTCGTAAGGACATGCATCCTTTACCTTTTGCGCGTCCGGACTGGCGACCAATGCCGGGTCCAAAACGAAGCGCATGGGGAAAGCCATGTCATGGGGCAGATAAGCCGCCTTGATTTTGTCCATACCATAATTGAAGGGGTTGTCAATTTCCATGCTGGTGGCTTCTGCGCACTTACCACAGCCGGTGCACTTTTCATTGACATATCGAGGGTTCAATTTGATGGAGACGTCAAAATCGCCTTCTTGACCAGAAATGGCTTCTACTTCCGCCATGGTGAAGAAACGGATTCTGGGATTGTTCTTGATCCGACGGAAGTTGATTTCCAAACCGCAGTATGGCGGACACAACTTCGGAAAGTACTGATGAAGCTGAGCCACTCGTCCGCCAAGATACGCATTCTTTTCGACGAGATAGACTTCGTGGCCCGCTTCTGCTGCTTCGATGGCGGCGGCGAGTCCGCTCATGCCGCCTCCGACCACCAAAATACTTTGAGTTACTGCGTTTGCCATGCTTATCCTCCTAAGCTGATTTAAAAATATATCGAGAACCCCACCAGCGTTTGGGCACAATCTCCAAGATTTCGCTCTTTCCTATTTGCTCGGCACAAACCTTGCAAAAGCTCAAGATTCCCAATACTCCCCGTGTGCATATATACACAAAGAGCCTTGATCGTGCAACAAAAAGATCTGAAAATCCGGAGAATATTACTTTTCTCGTCGTTTCTAAATGATTCGTCTAGGAATCGTCAACCCTTTTGATGTGATGAAATTGTGAAATAAAGATCAAAAATCAGAGCATTTTTCTTGCAAAAAGAAGCCGGCTTGCTTAAATACTTTAATCAGTGTTGATATGCACCCGGAAAAATGGATGCGTGAGGGCCGCTTTACCTGTTTTATCTGGGTACAAAGCTTCAGTTTTGAACCACTCGACTAAAAAGGGAGTGAGGCAATGGAAGAGAAGCAAGATAAAAAAGGCAAATGGATAGAATTGGCAATAAAATTGGCACTGTCACTTGCAGCACTCTTTCCAGTTTATGTGATACTCTATCTGACTTTCCCTGCATCCATTGTGGCGTTTTACCTGATTTCGGCTGTTTTATTTGCGTTTTTGGCACCTTGGGAAAATTTCAAGAAGAAATTTTTGTCTTAAGCTCTTAAAGGGGTAAAATCGTTTCGATACATTTTGCCCCTTTTTTGCCCGAGGGAAACTACATGAAAATCATTCAGTATCCGGAAGTTGAAGCGCATGTCTTCGACAAAGCTCCCGCCCGGGGAGTCAAAGGCCGTGTGGTCATCGGAAAAAACGACGGGGCAGAAAACTTTTGTATGCGTGTATTCGAACTCTCCCCCGGCGGACACACTCCCCGCCATACACACGCATGGGAGCACGAAATCTTTGTCCATGCCGGAAAAGGCGCCGTTTTACGTGACGGGACATGGCACGAGATAGAGAAAACCCATGTCGTTTTTATCCCCGGCAATGAAGAACACCAATTGAAAAACACGGGAGACGATACTCTCGTTTTCGTCTGTCTCGTTCCTTCAAATGCACCGGAGATCTGAATGTCCTCTTATTAGCAACCGGCAGTCTTGCGTCCCAGAAGCGATCTGTACTTGGGGATTCGAGAAAGTGACGAAAATGGAGCCTTGAGATTTAAGGGCTCCATTTCATGCCCAACCACATAAATCTAGCCCCCTTCCAAGCTGTTGCCCCTCTCAAAGTTCGATTCAATGTGTTCGACCGACTGGAGCTTTCTGGAAACCGTATCGATCGTTTCGGGAAATTCAAGATCCAAACTGTTCGAAGCGCCCAAATCCTTAAACTTTCGCGCAGTGACCAAAACACGCCCTTCCAGTGACCCAACCGCTCGATTATATGCAAGAACCGCCCGATCCAAACCCTTTTTCATTTCGCTAAAGTGTCCCGTCAAAGTCCGAATTCGGTCGTAAAGCGTTTTGCCCAACTCGCTGATCGCCTGCGCATTTTCTGCGATTTGTTCCTGCCGCCACCCGTAAGCCACCGCCCTCAGGAGGGCGATCAGGGTCGTGGGGGTTGCCAGTATAACGTTTCGTTCCACTCCAAATTCGATCAGCGATGGATCCTGCTCCAATGCCGCACTGAAAAAAGTTTCTCCCGGCAGAAACAAAACGGCAAATTCGGGGGCTGATCTAAACTGTTCCCAGTAGGCCTTGCCGCTCAACTGAGTGAGATGAGCACGAATTTGGCGGGCATGATCCATGAGTTTAGCTTCTCTCGTAACATCGTCTCTCGCCTCCAATGCTTCCAGATAAGCCTGCAGCGGGGCTTTCGAATCCACGACGACGATTTTATGATTCGGAAGTTTGATGAGCATATCCGGACGCAATACCCCTTTTTCGGATATCACCGATTCCTGTTGTGCAAAATCGCAATATTCCACCATACCCGCGATTTCAACGACCCGACGGAGTTGGATTTCCCCCCAACGCCCGCGCACGGTGGGAGCGCGCAGGGATTGAACGAGGCTGGAAGTCTCTCGATGCAATGCATTCTGGGTTTGAGCCAAGGATCGGATTTGCTCATTTAGACCCACATAGGCAGTGATTCTTGCCTTTTCGATCTCTCCGATCTTCTCATTCACTTTTACCAGGGAATCCCTCAGGGGTTGCACAAGTTCCCCAATCGCCTTGCGACGTGTTTCGAGATCGTTCTTGGCGCTTTCCTGGAATTTCTGCAGGGCGGTCTGTGCCAAATCCAGAAATGATTGGTTGTTATTCCTGAGCGCCTCTGCAGAGAGAGCTTGAAAAGCATCGGAAAGTTTGGCCTGCGCTTCCCTGAGCAACTCAAATTTTTCAGCTGCGGTTTTCTGTTCCTCTTCCAGTCGTGTTTCCACTTCTGAAAGTTTTGATCTGAGGACACTGTTCTCCTTCTGAGCCTTCAGGATGAGCTCCTCCCTCGAGCGAATAGAAGCCTGCAGGTCAGGAATCCGTGAGTTCTTTTCTTCAGCCGCAACTCTACGTTCGAATTCGACCTTCATTTCATCTCTGAGACGCGATATCTCCGTCATAACCTTATCATGGGCACCCTTTAAATCTTCCAATTGCCGTTCTCTCCCTGAAAGCCTTTCCCAAAGCGTCGCCCGCTCCAGTTCCAGTTCACCTCGTATTTTTTCGCTTATCCGTTGGATCTTGAAGCGGAATATGGCCCCAACGATGCATGAACCCAAAATCGCCCCCAACAAAAACATCAAGAGAGGAATCAGGTAGGCAGAAAAATCCTGCATGAATTGTCCTTTATGCTGTTAGCGTGTAAATTCAAAAGATGGAATGATATTTTCTACAACCTCATTGCAAAAAAAGTCAAACATCCCTATTTGGAGTTTCCCGAATCCGGGTGCATATCACCCACTTCAACCCATGGAAGAACTCGCGTGAGCAAGATGCCTTTTCAACCATAGGCATGGGGTTATTGCCCCGCAATGGAGTGCCTTGACCCCACGGAGCGTTTTGACTATCTTGACCTTGAGCAAACAACCTCACAAAAAGGAGTCTAAAGATGGGCGGATGTGAGATACCGGAAAAGAACGCTACAAATCAAGAAGTGAGAGAAATTTTGAAGTCGGCAAAAACAGTTGCCGTCGTGGGTATTTCTCATAAGGAAGAACGCGATAGCCACATGGTGGCCAAGTACCTGAAAGACCATGGCTACAAAATCATTCCCGTCAATCCCAAATACAAGGAAGTTCTTGGCGAAACCTGTTATCCGACTCTCAAGGAAATCCCTGAGCATATTGATATAGTGGACATTTTCAGGAATGTCGACGCCATTCCCGGCATTGTGGACGACGCCATTGAAGTGAAAGCGGGATGCGTATGGATGCAACTCGGATTGGCCCAGAATGAGGCAGCGGAAAAAGCCCGAAAAGCCGGACTCTGCGTAGTAATGAATAAATGCATGAAGATTGAACATGCCCGAATGAGCAATTAAGAATCTTACGCCAACATATCGGATGGATGACAAGACGATCCGGATCTCTTGTTCGCTTTTCGAATCGTAACCGTTTATCCCCATTTGCGTATCCGTGGATTGCATAGATGTCACAGAGAGGTAAAAAAAACAGCCGGTTTTTGAATTTTCCCTATCCTCTGCGATCTTTGTGTCCTCTGCGGTAAACGGTTGATTCAACCCTAACTTCCATACATGACATGGGCGGGGATGCACCTGCTTTTCCAGAGGGGATATTTTTATGGAGTTTCTGCTTCCAGAGGCTTTTTTTGACGTGGATTCCTTTGAACATCGTGATCTTTTTTCCAGTTGCCGGTATGTGTGGCAAGCTCTTGAAAATATCTCATCTCATTTGGGAAAAAAACTCAAGGGCAATATTGGATCGGTGGGTAGCTTTCAGCAACCAATCCCGCAAACCGTCGTTTTATGGCAAGGGAAAATATGGAGGGACGGCTTTGAACTACTGGGAGGGGATGTCACCAGGGGGACCTTCAGAGTAAGAATCGGTGGTGAAGAAACCTCGGAGGCGGTCGTCCTTTATGCCGGTTCAATTTTTTGGGATGAAGAGATCTATATCGCCTCTGGAGCGGTGGTTGAACCGGGAGCCCTCATCAAAGGCCCCACAATGATTGGATCTTATACGGAAGTACGTCAGGGCGCATATATTCGCGGCAAGTGCATCGTCGGGGACCGTTGTGTTGTGGGACATACCACGGAAATGAAAACAAGCGTCATGCTGAACGGCGCCAAGGCGGGACACTTTGCTTATATCGGCGACAGCATTCTGGGGAATTCGGCCAATCTAGGGGCAGGGACTAAACTGGCCAATCTCAAAATCAGGGAAGGCACCGTGAAAATAAGAATAGCGGGAGAGTCCATCGATACGGGATTGCGCAAATTTGGTGCGATTCTGGGAGATCGGGTGGAAATCGGGTGCAACGCCGTGACCAATCCTGGAACCCTGTTGGGAAAAGGCAGCCTGGTGGTCCCCGTTGCATCTGTTGCCTCAGGCTATTACACCCCCAAAAGCATCGTTCGGCACAAGGGCTGACCATATATGACCTACCGCAACGGGCAATTTGTACGTGTCATCAATTACTACCGCAAGCGCTACAAGGCCATGGAAGAGAATGGGCAAAGCCCGTACCGCTTCACAGCTCTTGGAGCTTGGGCTGCGTCCAGAGCCCCCCATGTTTTTCATTTTTTCAGGTCGATCCATTTGGACCAATACAGGTCATTTGTGGACCTGGGGAGCGGTGATGGCCTTGTGGCCTGTCTGGCGGGCCTTTTCACACGATCTATAGGCATCGAAATCGACCCGGAACTTTGCAGGGAGGCGCACCTTGCCGCCGCACATCTTGGGATGGAACGGCAGGTCGAATTCATTTGTTCAGACTATCTCTCTCAAAACCTCGTGTCAGCAGACTGCCTTTACATATATCCCGACAAACCGTTTTACGCTTTGGAAAAAATGCTGGCCGACTGGAAAGGAACCCTCCTTGTTTATGGGCCGCATTTCCCTCCCAAGCACCTTACTCCTATTCAACATCTTGAATGCGGGAATGAACGCATTGTTCTCTACCGGAATTTTCTCACGTGAATTGTACGACCCATTTGGTCCCCCCCTGCAAACCGGCACTGCGAGAGAGCCGGGATATCTCTCCGAATGCGGAGGGCGCTGAAAAGCCAGGAACCTGGGACTATGGTTCGTCACATATAACTGACGCAATCTTCCGCTGTTCATCCTCGGTAAGATAGGGGTGCATGGGCAGGCTGAAAATTCTATCGGCGCAAGCCTCGCTTACTGGAAAATCTCCTTTGGAATAACCCAGAAAGCCGTAAGCCGGCTGAAGATGCAGGGGAGTCGGATAATAAATAGCTGTAGGGATTTCCGCCTTCCGCAGCTTTTCTTGAATGCTGGAACGTTCATGACTGCTTCTCGCCAGAACAGAATATTGCGCCCATGCGGAAAGAACTCCCGGGGGCAGTTTCGGTAGAGTGAGCGGGGCATTTCCCTCCTTCAAAAGTTCATTGTACCGGTGAGCCACTTTCCGGCGTTTTTGGAGTTCATCCGGGAAAATCTCGAACTTTTCCAGTAAAATGGCGGCTTGGAGCGTATCGAGACGCCCATTGATTCCAATGCAAAGATTTTCATACTTGTTCCGCCCCTGCCCATGAACACGCAAGGAGAGCATCTTTTCCTGCAGTTCGGTGTTATCCGTAAAACACATTCCTCCGTCTCCATAGGCTCCGAGAGGTTTTGCGGGAAAAAAGGACGTGCACCCGATATGAGCCAAGCTACAGGCTTTTCCACTCAGGCTTTCTGCGCCGAAAGACTGAGCCGCGTCCTCTATGACAAAAAGATCATATTCTTTTGCGAGGGCATTGATGCTTTCATAGTCGGCGGGCAACCCGAAAAGGTCAACGGGGATAATCCCCCTGGGGTGGGGAAACAATCTGCGATTTAGGATTTGGGGGAGCGGATGAATGCCGGCATCGTGCGTCTCGAGAGCCTTTATCGCTTTCCGCAATTGCTCAGGGTCCATATTGAAGGTGGCGGGATCTATATCGACGAAAACAGGAGTGGCCTGCAGCAAGGCAATGACCTCAGCGGTTGCCATAAAGGTAAAGGGTGTCGTTAGAATCACATCACCAGGCCTGACATCATAAGCCATGAGGGCCAGCAGCAGGGCGTCTGTTCCGGAAGCGCACGCCAAACCATGCTTCACTCCAACGTATTGAGAAAGCACCGTCTCCAATGACTTGACTTCAGGCCCCATAATATATTGACCATGATCAAGCACCATTTGAATCCGCTTTTCGATTTTTGCTCTGATTCGTTTTTGTTGAATATTCAAATCAATAAACTGCATAGGGATCTCCCCTCTTTCCTTATCCCCAAAAAAAGTGATAAAGAATCTCTTCGGATTAAAGGCATTATTAGAAGATATGCAAACACACATTGCATTTGCATGGTTTTCAGTTCAGAATCAAAAATTCTACGTAAAACCGCAATCCTCTCTGCGCATCGACTCATTGAAATGACGGTTGAATGGCATACCTGAAAATAGATGTCAATCTTTAGCCCTGATCGATTCCCCAAGGAGATCGACTAAAGGCCTATCCGAAAGCTTTACTTGGCAACGGGCACCCCTCTTCAATTCCCCCCTCGAGGGGAGCCAAGGGGGGAGCCAAGTTCTAAGATAGAGGAGCGCATGATCGTCTTTATGCCCCATTGAACGAATCCGTTATTTGTATTATGCTAGTGAAGCAATGGCTTGGGATTTCCATCGATATGGGAAATATGCTGCCAATTCCAACTACACAGCAACCACCCCTTTGGAGTCATATCATTCAACCAACGAAGATTTTGAGGAGAAGACCATGTGCGAAGCCAACGCATATCTTTGCAAGGACGGTAAAGAAGAACTTGTTTTGGAAGCAGTGGACGTTTTGGAAAATGAAGGAGACCAAGTGCGGATTGCCAATATTTTCGGTGAACAAAAGGTCGTTAAGGGCAAGATAAGAAGTATGTCCTTGGTAGATCACAAAATTCTTCTCGAGGAATAGTCTCAAAGAAAGTCAATGGAATTCGAGGCTGGGCTGTCATTCATCCATAGGGAATGCGGCATGGGTTGGTTGAACGATCTCACTATCCCGATTTTGACTGACGTACCAATCGATTTGCCTACATATTCCGCGAATGATTTTGACGTCCCTGGCTCGGAGCCCAATGCGGCTGAAGGCCTTTCTCACGCTGGTCATCCAATACTCGGGATTTTCCGGGTTGATAAAGTTAATCTTGGCGAGGGTTTTGGTCAGATGATCGTACATGCCTTCCAGTTCGTGGCGGTTCGCAAGTCTGGGAACAAAATTCTGGGGTTCTTCCTGCGTGGCTGTAAAGAGCTCATATGCTATCACCATGACCGCCTGCGCCAGGTTCAATGAAGAGAAGTCGGCGGTGGGAATAGTCACAAGTGCATCGCAATATCTCAGTTCCTGGTTGGTCAATCCCCGGCTTTCTGTGCCGAAAAGGATAGCGATTTCATTGTCTTCACTGATAGGAACCAGTTCCTGGGCAATGCGGCGAGGAGTCTTTATCCCCTGCCGATGCGATCCCGTTCTTGCAGTAGTGCCGACAACGTACCGGTAAGGGGCCAAGGCTTCCTCAATTTCATTGTATACCTCCATGTCTGCCACCACATCTTCCGCCGTATGAGTGGCCATCCGTAAGATGCGTGTCAGGTCGCAGTCGAGGGGATTGACGACCACGAGCCGCCGGATGCCCATATTCTTAGCCGCTCGTGCCGCAGCTCCGATGTTTTCCGGGAAATGGGGTTCATGGAGAACAATTGCGATGTTCTTAAGATTCACTTTCATAAAAAAACCTTATTTTTTCTGCGTTGACGTATAAACGGGTTGCAAACCACATTGCCCCGCTGAGAAAAGTCGAAAAACCACTAGGCCCGATTCGAAGTGTTCATGTTTCTTTTTAGAAATTTTGAGCAATTCCCGTAACGATTTTTCCACTCGAAAGAGTCCCGTACATTATAGAATTCCATCTTCGAAATCAAGCAACCATCAAACAGATGTCCGTTGACAGTCCATCGTTCCAGTGCTTACATATCAAAAAACAAAAACATCCGTCCGGCTTCGACACTTTGTTTGCCTTTTGCAGCTTACAATCGCGAGCAGCCTGAAAAACATTGGTCACTTGACGGGACGATGAATTATCCAATCAGAGAGGGTTTCATGACCAAGGAAAAGATTCGCGAATCGGTTATTGCGGGAAGTTGGTATTCTGATGATCCGCAGACCCTAAAACATGAAATTGCCCGTTACCTGGAAAACGCCGATATTTCGTCTATAGAAGGCGAAGTGGTGGGTCTGGTTGCCCCTCACGCTGGCTACATGTATTCTGGAGGCGTTGCTGCGCATGCTTACAAGACTCTCAAAGGCCGGTCTTTCGATAGCGTTATCGTTCTCGCCCCAAGTCACCGGGCATATTTCAAAGGGGCCAGTGTCTATCCTCTTGGCGGATACCGGACTCCGTTGGGTATTGTCCCTCTGGATCATGAGACAATCGCTTTGTTGCTCAAGCATTCGCCTTTCATCGAGTACATCCCAGAGGCGGACGCCCAGGAACATTCCCTTGAAATTCAACTCCCATTTTTGCAGGTCGTTCTGAGAGACTTTCGTTTGGTTCCCATTGTCATGGCAACCCAATCCTTCGACTTCTGTCTGAAGTTGGCCAACATCCTGGCAGAAGTCTGCAAGGGACGAAGGGTTCTCATTGTGGCCAGCAGCGACCTTTCCCATTATCATTCGTACAAGGAGGCCAAGCAACTCGATCAGTTGGTCATAGACCGCGTTTCCTCCTTCGATCCCCAAGGATTATCTGAAGCCCTCCGCAAAGGCGAATGCGAAGCCTGTGGTGCAGGCCCCATAATCACCATGATGTTGACCGCTCAAAAACTTGGGGCCGATCATGCCAAAGTCCTGCATTATGCCAATTCGGGAGATATTACCGGAGATACCAGGGGTGTTGTAGGCTATATGGCGGCCGCCATCTATAAAGAGACCGGTCAAACCAAGAGCAAGCATCGTGAAAGGTCGGAAAAGGTGGGAGTGGATCTGGGACTCTCCCAAGAGGAAAAGGAAACCCTTCGACACATTGCCTATGAGGCGATCAGGAGCCGTTGTTTGGGCAAGCCTTTCCCGAAGATTCCTCTGACCTCACCGAAATTTAAAGAACATAGAGGCGCATTTGTCTGCCTTCATAAGGGAAAGGAATTGCGCGGTTGTATCGGTATGATCGAAGGCAGGGAGCCTCTACATCAGACCATACGGGATATGGCCGTTCAGGCTGCGTTTGCCGATCCCCGGTTTTGTGCTCTGCAACCGGAGGAATTGGATCAAATCGACATTGAGATTTCCGTTCTGACACCTCTTGAACGCATTCAGAATCCCTCACAAATCGAGATCGGCAAGCATGGTATCTGGATCCGCAAGGGAGCCTATTCCGGTTTGCTTCTGCCCCAGGTTGCCATAGAACAGAAATGGGACCGCAATACTTTTTTGGAATGGACGTGCAGAAAGGCGGGATTACAGCCTGATGCCTGGAAAGAACCGGATACTGAAATCTATATCTTCTCGGCAGACGTTTTCTAAAATTTTTCTCATCTCGAGGAGTTCCAGTGGCAGAAATATTGGACCTACAGGAAAGACGCCGTCGACTGACAGCAAAAAGAGGGTTTGAAAACTGGATTCATCGTTTCAACGAATCCTTCGATGAGAACACTTGCCTGCAGGACATCAGCGATTCGACTCTCAATCAGCTGATCCAGGGGGGAGAGGAATATTCCCTACCTTTGTACGAGTTGACAATGGGAGTGAAAGGATTGGGAGCGGGCACGCACTTCCACTCTTTGAAGAATGTCGACAAAATGGCAGTCATGGACATAACCCTTTTCCTTTTGGACCAGTTGCGCTTTGAGGCTCTCAGACGTTTGGGGTGGATTGAGAATTATCCAACGCAGCGCATTCCCCTGCTGGAGCTCGTTGAAGAATTTTCGGGACGCTTTGCAGCGACCAAGGATCAAACCCCTTCCCTATCCCCCCAGCATCCCCGGTATACTGAATACCAGAAAACTTTCGAGGGAGACCGCGGGCGATTTATCAGAAAGCTCATCCCCGACATGATTCAAGCTTTCAAGCAACGACTGCTCCAGTAATGTGAAACGCGATATCCTTATCTTCTGAAAGAGTGAAAGGCGACCATCGGCGTCCCCTTTACGATTCAAATACCGGAAACCAGGAGGTTTGCATCGGCTGGTTTGCAAACCTCGCCAGAAACACATTAAGCTCTTTGCCTTGCATATTGCTCGGGCAAAGAGCTTAATTTTTGAAGGTAAGATAATGAAATGGCAAGAAAATCTTCCATCAATCAAATTTTCAGCCATCTCTTTTCTTTAGCATTCAGGACAGCCTTAACGATTCCTTCCGTATCGATTCCTTCCGAATGATACAGATCGGACGGCTTGCCCGATAGGCCATACTTTTTCACGCCAAGTCGAATCAGCCTGCAGGGCGTCCCCTCGTCTGTCAGTACGTTGGAGACTCTTGCTCCAAGCCCGGTATCCACATGGTGATCTTCGGCAGTGATGAGGAGTCCGGTCTTGGCCGCTTCAGCAATGGCTGCAGCATCGAGAGGCTTGATAGACGCAAAGTTCAGAACAGCCAACTGCAGGCCGTGTTTTTGAGCAAGCTCTTCCCGAGCCTGCACGGCATAATGGAGAACAGAACCGTAGCTCAAAATGGCGCCGTGAGTTCCTCGTCTCAGCCAATCCGCCTTTCCGGGAACAAACTTATATGCTCCCCCAAATGCGGGGGCTCCTGCCTCATCCAAAATGGGAGACATTTTGGAACGTCCCATCCCGACAAAGAAATTTCCTGGATTTTCGGCGATATGGCGAATCACTCGATCCGTCTGGTTGGGGTCGGCAGGCATAAAGAGAGAAAATCCATACAGGTTTTGCAGGAGGCTCAAATAGTCGATGCACTGATGAGTTTGACCGTCTTCTCCGACGTCCAAACCAACGTGCGTGCAAACCAGTTTCAGTTGTGTCTCGTTGATATCGTTCAAACGATGCTGATTGTACGTTTCGCAAACGCCAAACACTCCAAAAGTACTGAAAAAAGCTGCAAAATCTTCTTTGCTGACAGCGCCCGCCAGAGTCGCACAGTGATGTTCCTGTATGCCTGCTTCAAAAAAGGCATTTTCGGAAAGCCTATGAAAACCCTGCATTTTCACTGAACCTTCCAGATCACAGCTGAAACCCAGGACTTTTGGAATCTCTCCCATGTTGTTCAAACGTGCGAGGTCTTCCAGTACAGCTCCATATGCAGACCGGTTGTCCGTCCGTTCATCAGGGCCATACGTTCTGGGTTCCCCCACCTCAATCCTGGGATAAGCCTGGGGGGCGCAGAAATGACTCTGAAAGATTTTTCGAGTAGAACGCTTTTCCCGGAGCGAAGGGATGGGATTCTCCACTCCCAGTTCTTCAAGGGCCCTGGCGGCTTCATCGTCTTTCAGGGTGGAGCCGTGATATTTGGCCTTGTTTTCCATGAAGGATACACCCTTTCCCATCACGGTGCGGGCTACTATGACTGAAGGGACAGTCGGGTCGTCCACTTCATGCCGGTATACTTTTTTGAGTGCCTGGAAAACCTGCTCGAAATCGTTGCCGTCTTCGACATAAAGGACATTCCAGCGAGAAGCGATGTAATCGGCACGGATTGCCTGAGGCATCACCTGATTGGTGCTGCCCCCGATCTGCAGATGGTTTCGATCTACGATGCCAAAGAGATTGCTGAGTTCGTACTTCACGGCAAAGCGTCTGGCCTCGGCGATCTGCCCCTTTTGTTGTTCTCCATCACCCATGAGAACCGCTACGCGGGCTGGATTTTTCTTCAGCTGGAGGCCCAGGGCCATACCGGCTCCAGCAGATAGTCCCTGGCCTAGATTTCCCGTATTCCATTCGACACCCGGCACACAGCGTTCCACATGCCCTGTAAAGGAAGAACCCGCCTGTCTGAATTCCAGATAGACGTCTTCTTCCTGAACGTAGCCGAATTCGCTCAATACGCTGTAGACGGCAGGGCTGATATGCCCCATGCTTACCAGCAACCGGTCTCTTTCAGCCCAACAAGGATCGTTTGGACGATGGCGGAGCGTGCTGTAAAGAAGCAAAAGCAGGTGCAGGGAGGACATGGACCCACCTGGATGACCGCTCCCGGCAAGTGTGGTGCTCACAATGATCCGTTTTGCGCACCGAAGCCACATTTCATGGAGAGTTCTTTGCTGCTCTTCCGTCAAGGAATTCTGTTCCAAAGAGATGTTGAACATGGTCGTGACCAATCCTTATAGCTAGTGAACTGTTTTATCTTCTGCAACCGCAACCTTCGGCGCATCTTTCAGCCTTTTGAGAACCGCGTCTGCAAATTCGAAAACTGCCTTTTTAAAAGGCGTTTCCACTTCATCCTCTATGACCGGCCGTCCCCGATCGCCACCCTCTACAACGGCAGGATCGAAGGGAATTGACCCCAGGAAGGGAATATTCATCAACTCCGAAGTCCTCCGCCCCCCTCCAGTGCGGAAAATGGGAATGAACTCGTTGCAATGCGGACAGAAAAGACCGGACATGTTTTCCACCAGCCCTGCCATTTCAATGTTGACTTTCCGGCAAAAATTGATGGACTTGCGCACATCGGCCAGGGCCACCTCCTGAGGCGTGGTGACGATGATGGCTTGCGCTTCGGGTATCAGCTTGGCTACACTTAGAGGCTCATCACCCGTTCCTGGAGGACAGTCCACCACCAGAAAATCCAGATCATCCCATTTGCAGTCGGCAATGAATTGTTGAATCACCCCGTGCTTCAACGGCCCACGCCAGATGACCGCTGAATCCGTATCTTCGAGCATCGATTCTATGGATACAACTTTCAGGTTCGGCCGATATTCATGGGGAATAATTTCATGCTCGGGGGTAATATTGAGCAACCCATGAAGCCCGAACATTTTGGGGATGCTGGGTCCGTGCAAATCGACATCCATCAATCCCACTTGATACCCCTTTTGTGCCAAAGCGAGAGAAAGATAGGTAGCCACGCTGCTCTTCCCCACCCCCCCCTTTCCACTCATCACAATGAGTTTGTGCTTGATGCGCATCAGTTTGCACTGAATCACTTCGTCCTTGTTTTTTTTATCTTTGCTCGCACAGCTTGCACACGATTTAGAATCGCAAGATTTCATGTTTTCTCCTCATGCATGCTTACTTTACAAATTTTGTCTGAATTCAAAACTTTGCTACATTAAAGACAATCTTCCTTCTTGTCAACTTTCAGAAAATCCGACATTCTCGTTGGTCTGATACTAGACACTGCGAACAGTACGTGTAAACCCAATCAATTATAACCTCGATTTTTCTTGGCGGGACTGCCACGGGTGTAGTGAAAATCAGGCTGAATCGATCCGCAGATTACGCAGATTGCACCGATTAAATTCCACCTGTCCAAGATAAAAGGGTTCTTAATCTCCTAAAATCTGCGCAATTTGCGGATAAAATGTAAAAATCGGTAAATTAAGAAGAAAGGTGATTTTTTTATGGAAAAAGATCTGGTGAAAAGGACTCAAAAAACGGCAAAAGCTCTCTTTGATGGCCCAACAACACTCGAAGTTCCCTATCATTTATGGAAAGAATTCGACCGGGATCTGGCCAAGGACCTCTCGCTTTTCATAACCGGCAATCTTTATTCCAGAGAAGTTTTGCCTCTGCCCGAACGCCAGATGGTTGCGGTTGCAGCCCTGGCAGCACTTCAGAAAACCGAAGAACTCAAAATACATTTGCACGGCGCATTGAACGTGGGGGTTCCCCCAAAAAAGCTGAGTGAAACCATTTTTCAGATCGGAGTTTATGCCGGCTTTCCTGCGGTAAACTCAGCACTTTCAGCGTTCAAGGAAGTTTTGATCAGCCGTGGACAATGGCCGCTGCCTCATGACGAACAGCCATGACATCAATCCCAGGGATCCGCACCTTATTTTTTTCTTTTTATTAGCGGAGAATATTCTTGCATTTTTACTCCTTGAAAGTTGAACGAGAAGCATTATCATTCCGAGGTATCATTCAATTCGATCAGCAAACATATTGACGCATTTTTAATACGACATTGTCACATTGACCCACGAATGAAATCTGACAATGTCAAGTAAGAACCTATCCGGAAACCACCTGTGGACTTTGCGACACCCCCCTTGGTCCCCCCTCGAGGGGGGAATTAAAGGGGGGTGTCCGCTGCCGAGGTAGGTTTTCGGATAGGCTCTAAGTCAGGAAAGGTCGACGAACATGCCAATTTATGAGTACCGATGCAAGAGTTGTCAGAATGATTTTGAAATATTGATTATTTCTTCCGATGACCAACAAAATGCAACGTGCCCAAAATGCAAGAGTCGCGAAGTTGAACGGATCCTGTCTTGCTTTTGTAAATCATCGGCCATAACAGACGGAGCTGGATCGAGTTGCAATGCCGGTTCCGGAGGATTCAGCTGAGCATGAGATCACTTCGACTGGCAGTTGAAGCGATTATCTCTCCTGAGTGTCATGAAAATAAGCGGAAGTCGAAGACTGGATGGGGCAGACAGATCTGGAGGTAAAAATGTCTTGGGATGTACTGATTTTAATTGTAGCAGTAGTCGTTTGGGTTGTCCTCAATCGCTGGATATTTCCCAAAATGGGGATTCCTACCTGAATGTCTTCTTCCTGTGAGATTGGAAATCCCACAAAAAAGAAAAATTCTTAATGATCAACGCGGTCCATGCCATGAGTAGCACGGCCAGCTCGTTGGCCGTGCCCGCAGGGCGAGAGGACCCCAAGAACGACAATCGGTACCCCACGCCTTTTGGATCCAGGCAACAAGTCGCCTGGGGTACCCTTCCTGCAGCTCAATTTATTTGCGTAATTCCCTCATGAAAAGCGATGCTATCACGGGCTATGAGGCTTTTTTCATATAAAAGGTCATGAGCCTCCATACTCCCTCACCTGCCAAAAGAACGAGAGCGCCGGGAGGAAGACCTCCGACTCGAGACAAAGAGAAACACGATCACTAAGAAGGCAAATCCTCCCAGGATTCCCGTCAGCCAGCGCCAGTCGATTTTGTGCACAGATATGAGAGTCTGCCATGTTCTTTTGAACCAGTTGGCCAGAGGCAAATCTTCATGGCTAATCAGGGGGATAGTTTTTTGGGGATCATCTGAAACGTAGAAAACGACTTTGCCGATCTGTTGCTGAGCAGTGACGGGAGCCGTGATTTCCTCGGGAGCCTGAACTTCCCAGCGTAAGAGATTTTTTTGCGCCAAGCGGATCAGGAAACTGGGATTTTCTGCAGGATAAAGATCCAGAACATTCTTTTTCCCCTTCCATACATTGACCTGTTTCAAAGGTTGGCCCTGAGGAAAGGGCTGGACCAATGTGTAGTACCGGAACCCGTAGTTGAGCAGTTTCAATGCTTCACGTTCGCGAACCGATGGACTGGCGGTGCCCATGACCACCGCCAATAAGCGCATGCCATTGCGTTCAGCGGTGGCGGAAAGATGATAGCCGGCAGCACCGACATAACCCGTTTTCAGTCCATCGACGCTAGAATCCTTCAAAAGCAAACGGTTGCGATTGTATTGGTTGATCCCGTTATATGTAAATTCCTTCATGGAGTGAAAGCGCAGCGATTCGGGGAAGTGTTGAAGATACGATAAATCCAGAATGGCCATGTCCCGGGCGCTTGTCACCTGGCCCTGGTCCGGCAAACCATGAGGGTTCATGAAATGGGTCTGAGTCATACCCAATTCTTTTGCCTTTTGATTCATGGCGTCTACAAAAGCATCTACACTGCCGGCCAGATGTTCAGCAAGAGCCACACAGGCGTCATTGCCGGAAACTACGGCAACTCCTTTCAACAACTCTTCCAATGGGACTTTATTTCCCACCCCCACAAACATTTTGGAGCCACCGGTGCGCCAGGCCGTTTCACTGACCCACACTTCGTCATCCATGTGAATGACCCCCTGTTTCAGTGCCTGAAATACCAAATAGAGGGTCATGATCTTGGTGAACGAGGCCGGTTCGATGACTTCATCCGCATTGTGTTCGAACAAAATGGTGCCCGTCGACACTTCCATCAAAACCGCTCCTCTGGCATCGATCTGCCCCGGAGAAGTTTCAATGCCCGCACCATTCGTCTGACCAGGTTCGGAGTTGATGCTTTTCGTGGGCACGGGTACAGCTTTTATCCTTTTTCGAGAACCACGTTCTGCACCCATTCCAACAGAAGGGGTTAAAAGAGATAGACACAAAACAAACACTGCGGATAAGACCGCAAAACGTTTCATCTGCATAGGATTCCCCCGCGAGATATTGTTCTTCCACTTCCCCAAAGGGATATTTTTTTAACCCGTTGCCTCAAGCGACTCCCTCTTTGGCGTGAAAAAAAAATTAAGGATTGAACTCCTGCAAACCTTGAAACCTTCCAAGACTGCTGCTCTATGGGAACAAATGTTTTCCAATGCACCACAGCCGAAGAGTAAACTTCTATACCTCTAATTTCATACGATTACAAGGAGTGCACAAAAGAGAAGACTCCCCGTGCTTTTTCCGCAAGCTTCAGGCAAGGCAAAAAATCGAAAGAACATTCAAGGAACATTACCCACAATTTTATCCGCTTTTGCGGATTCCATACCGGCACTAGCTCTCCAAAAAGCCGATCCAACATCGAGAAACTGGACGGAACCGGTACCCGGGCTGTAGCCACCTGCAATCTATCCGTAAGTCAAAAATAAAAAAAGGGGTTAAGTCTAAAGACCTAACCCCTTGAATTGCCCTGGAGGCGGCAATCGGATTCGAACCGATGAATAACGGTTTTGCAGACCGCTCCCTTACCACTTGGGCATGCCGCCGTTCTTGATGATGGGGATTATCTACTGGAAAAGAGGGGCGCTGTCAAGGGGAAGTTCCAAGATGTGCGCCCATTCCCACGGAAAGATTTTCCGCTGCGGCCTCCACTCTATCTCTTGAAAGCCTTCAAGCCGGCATAGCAGGCGGAATCCCCGAGCTCTTCCTCGATTCTGAGCAGTTGATTGTACTTGGCGATTCGATCCGTTCTGGAAAGCGAACCCGTCTTGATTTGACCCGCGCCGGAGGCGACGGCCAAATCTGCAATAGTCGTATCTTCTGTTTCGCCGGAACGGTGAGAAATCACGGCGGTATAGCCGGCATTCATAGCCATATTTATGGCCTGGAGGGTTTCCGTTACTGTCCCGATCTGGTTGAGCTTAATGAGAATTGAATTGGCAACGCCTTCCAAAATGCCTTTGGCCAGAATCTTCGTGTTTGTGACGAAAACGTCGTCACCCACGATCTGGATTTTATTTCCCAACCGATCGGTCAACAGCTTCCAGCCGGGCCAATCCCCCTCAGCCATTCCATCCTCAAGAGAAATGATGGGATATTTTGAGGCCCATTCAGCATAGAATTCCACCAGTTCTTCCGCACTCTTCCGGGGGTTTTTCTCCGCTTCCAGGCGATAAGAGCCATCCTTGTAGAATTCACTGGCGGCAGCATCCAGGGCGATGAAAATATCCTTGCCCGGTTCATATCCCGCTGCTTCAATGCCCTGCATGAGCACTTCCATGGCTTCTTCGTTGGAACGAAGATTGGGTGCAAATCCTCCTTCATCACCCACCGCAGTGTTCAAGCCTTTGGATTTGAGCACCTTTTTCAAATGATGAAAGGTTTCTGCCCCCATCCTCAATGCTTCCCGGAAAGTGTGAGCTCCGGCCGGGACAATCATGAATTCTTGAATATCCAAATTGTTGTCTGCATGGGCGCCCCCGTTGAGGACGTTCATCAGAGGAACGGGCAGAAGGTACGTCAAAGCCCCTCCAAGATACCTGTAAAGAGGGAGTTCGCTCTCGGCTGCAGCCGCCTTGGCGGCAGCCATGCTGACCGCGAGAATGGCGTTGGCTCCGAGCCGGCCCTTATTTTCCGTTCCATCGAGGGAAATAAGAAACTGATCCAGTCCGACCTGATCTCTTCCGTCCATGCCGATGATCTTTGGTGCGATCTCATCGTTGACATTTTGAACCGCCTTCATGACTCCTTTACCAAGATAACGCCCGGCGTCACCGTCTCTCAACTCCAGAGCCTCCCGGGATCCGGTCGAAGCTCCTGACGGAACGGCGGCAGTTCCCCGGTAACCACTGTCCAGGAGAACTTCCGCCTCCACAGTGGGATTTCCGCGTGAATCCAAAATTTCTCTACCCTTCACAAAAAGAATTTCACCCATTATTCCTTTCCTCCTCAGAATCATTGCGAGTTCATTTCAAAAACGAATGGGAGTATGCTCCATTTGCCAAAACAATACCACTGAATGATCTTTTAGGTTAGGATTGATGAAGAATCTTGACCGTTGTGCGAATATCCAATTAAAATAAGAAATTTGATTAAAGTTATCAATCCGAAAGAGAGGACAAGATTATGGCTACATTGACGACAAGCGATTTGCGTAAGGGACTGAAGTTGGAGATTGATGGTGAACCATACATCATAGTGGATTTCGAATTTTCCAAACCGGGAAAAGGACAGGCATTGTATCGCTGTCGCCTCAAAAACATGATTACCGGTTCCCAATTTGATCGTACTTACCGCTCTGTGGACAAGTTTGAATCTGCAGACCTTGAAGAGCAGGATATGCAGTTTCTCTACAGTCAAGGCGACAGTTATCACTTTATGAACACGGCAAATTATGAGCAAATTGAGATGAACGCCGACCAGGTGGGGGATGCGAAAAATTATCTCACCGAAAATCTGGTGGTAAGCATGCTTTTCTTTCAGGGCCGTCCCATCGGCATCAACCTGCCAAACTTCGTTGAGCTCAAAGTCATTCAGTCCGACCCCGGCATAAAAGGTGACACAGCGGCTGGTGCAACCAAACCGGCCAAATTGGAAACCGGTTTTGTCATTCAAGTTCCCCTTTTCATTGAAGAGGGCGAAACATTGAAGATCGACACACGAACAGGATCTTACGTAGAACGAGTAAAATCCTGAGAACTATGTCCGAACGAGAAATCCTAGCTGCCAAACGCCCTCGGATGGAACTTCGCTGCCGCATTCTGCAGGCCATTCGAAGTTTTTTCCTGGATGCAGGCTTCCTGGAAGTTCAAACGCCGCTCCGGACACGTGAGCCGGCCCCGGAACTTTATATCGAAGCCATCCCGGCAGGCGACGATCATTTTCTCATAACCAGCCCAGAGCTTTACATGAAGCGACTGTTGGCAGCGGGCTATGAAAAAATTTTTCAGATCTCTCCTGTTTTTCGGTATGGCGAATACGGTCGCTATCACCATACCGAGTTCCTGATGCTGGAGTGGTACCGATTGGACGCCGATTATATCGATTTGCAGAATGACTGTCAGAACTTACTCCTGTCTATCTGCGAATTGGAAGGCGTTGCTACCGGTTGGAATTATCAGGGGCATTGGTTAGAAGTAAATGGAAAATGGCAGCGTTACACAGTCGGGGAAGCATTTCGCCTGTATGCCGGTTGGGAACCCGGCTCAGTTGTGGATCAGGATCGTTTTGATCTGGACCTGGTGGAAAAGATTGAAACTCAGCTGGGCTTTCCAACCCCATGCATCCTCATGGACTACCCGGCAAGTCAGGCAGCCTTGGCGCGTCTAAAAAGGGAGGATCCTTCCGTCGCCGAACGTTTTGAACTTTACTGGGCTGGTTTGGAACTGGCCAATGGCTTCAGTGAACTTACCAATGCAGATGAACAGCGCATGCGCTTTGAGAGCGCTTTAGAGATGCGCCGGGATCAAGGCTACTCCCCTTACCCTCTACCCGAACGTTTTCTCGAAAGTCTAGAACATCTTCCGCCTTGCGCCGGTATTGCCCTGGGAGTCGACCGTCTCATCATGCTCCTGGCAAATGCCCGCCATATAGACGAGATAGTAGCCTTTCCTCCCGGGTTTGAATGAATTTTTCTTCTTGTTCTTTTTATTAACCCCCATGACCGGATACCAGCCGTGAGCTTTTTTTTCATATAAACTACGGAAACACAGAGGGCACAGAGAAAGACTTACGAATGAAATCTCTGTGTCTCCGTGGTTCAGATAAGATCTAACAATGTCGAGGTAGTTCTCTACTCGAAATTGGTTTAATCTTATGGGCGTAATTTCCTTTTCTTCCCTCGTTGAGTCTGAAGCTAAATCATTGACTCCACAGGTATAGTGTGCTACGGGAACACAATCCTATTTTGTTGTTTTCAATAATATTTTTTTACCGCCAGTGCTGCAAGGATAATCATGAGTTCTCTAAGAATCCCCGTCTTTCTTCTCCTGGCCATTTTCTCTTTTTATGGCTGCACTCATTTGGAAACCCGGTCAAACTTTATGGCAGGGCAAGCCCATTTAACCCTACCAAGTGAATCCCTCACACGAGCCGGAATATATTATGATTATCTTGCAGCGCAACGTTACTTGAAAGACAAACAAGTGGATGAAGCCACTCAAGCTTACAGTGATGCAGTAGAAAAGGATCCCCGTTCTCCCGTTTTGCTGACCGAACTGGCTTCTCTTTATGTTCGCCAGGGAAACATCGAACTGGCCCTCCAATTAATAGAAGAAGCCACGACCTACGACCTCAAGTATGAGCCCGCCTATATGCTTCAGGGCCAGCTCTATGCCGGTATTGGAAACAATGCAAAAGCAATAGCGGCTTATAAGCGTGTCATCGAACTCAACCCGTCCAACGAGGATGCCTATCTTTTATTGGGAGCCCTTTATGCGCAGGAAGGACGTTTTTCCGAAGCAGTCGAAACATTTGACCATCTGAGAACGCTTCTCCCCGACAATCCTGCCGCAATTTATTACAAGGCGCGTGTTTTCCTGGACATGAAGTTCTACAAGCAAGCGGAAAGTGTATACAAGGAAATTCTCTCGATGGATCCGGCTTTTGAGAGTGCCCTTCTGGATCTTGCTTATATCTACGAAGTGACCGACCGGCCCGGTGCTGCCGAAAAAACATACAAAAAAGCTCTCGCATTTGATGCGACAAGTGTGCAAGCTCGAACACGGCTTGGGAACCTCTACATGCGACAAAACAAGCTCGACAAGGCTTTGGAAGAATTTGAACAGATACTGTCTCTTAATTCTAAAGACTTGGAGACGCGCCTCAAGGTCGGTCTGATTCAGCTCCAACAAAAAAGGTATGACGAAGCGATTCGATCCTTCAGCTATCTCCTGGCCGAAGAACCGCAGTATGACCAGGCTCTTTACTATCTCGCTTCTACTTACCAGGAAAAAGTGGATTTTGTGCAGGCGATCCAATATTTTAAAACGATACCTCCGGACAGCCCGCTCTGGGCGACCGCTCAAATCCGGATAGCCCTGCTTTATGCCAAACAGAACGACTATGCCAAGAGTATAGAGATCATTCAAAGCGCCATCGAAAAACAGCCGGACTCGTCTGAACTTTATCTGTACCTGGCGGTTATTTACGAAGAGCAAAATAAGTATGAGAACGCCATCAAGGTACTGGACAAAGGGCTTGAGAAAACGGGTCAGGATGTTGACTTGCTTTTTCGCAAAGGTGTGCTCTTGGACAAGATTGGAAGGAAGGAAGAGGCCGTTAAAGTGATGCAGACGATACTCTCGATCGAACCCCAAAACCCCAATGCGCTCAACTATGTCGGCTACACCTACGCAGAGATGGGCATTCGGCTTTTGGAAGCCAAACAAATGATCAAAACCGCGCTGGAACTGCAGCCTGATGACGGTTATATTATGGACAGTATGGCATGGGTTTATCATAAACTGGGACAAAATAAGAAAGCACTGGAAATCATACTGCAGGCCGTGAAACGGGTTCCAACGGACCCTGTGATCCATGAACACCTTGGAGATATTTACATGAGCCTGGGCAGAAAGCAGAAGGCTCTTCAGGCTTATTTGAAAGCTCTTGAGCTGGGCCATACCGAACCCGACAAGATCAAAGAAAAGATGAAGCACATCCAATGATAAGACCGGTGAAAAAATTTTTTCTGTGGGCAGTGGTTGCCGTGCTGCTTTCTATTTGGGGGTGTGCCCGTTATCCCGGAGTGGTCGAACGGCCAAAGCCTCTTTCGAATGAAGAATGGGTCGCCAGACTGAAAGATCGTGCCGAATACTGGCAGACCTATCAGGCAACACTCCATCTCAGGGCGGACAGCGCCAAGGGAAAGTACCCCCTTCGCGCCGTCATTCTTGCCAATCTTCCCGGTCAGTTTCGCCTGGAAGCATTCAACCTCTGGGGACAGACTCTCGGGGTACTCATACTAAACAATGATCAATCCACTCTCTGGGTTCCCAATGAAAGAACCATTTATACAGCTCAGAAACCCGGTGTTCTCACAGATCATTTCCTGGGTGTTTCCCTGCCCCTGGATATTTTGGGGTACAGTCTTGCGGCCTGTCTTCCTCCCGCAGAGTTGAAGACTTTCAAAATGGTTGCAGGTAGTTCCAAATGGATCGGCATGTCCAGAGGAATAGAAAACGGCTGGTCTTATCAATGGGAATTTCTATCCCAGCCCATGGCCTTGAAAGCCTTCGAGGCACGAGAAGGGCTTTGGCATTATTCTGTCACCTATGAACCTTCGGTTCCGCTGGATGTGAAAGGAAGTCCTCAGAGAGTCAAGTTCCTTTCGTCTGAATGGCAAATGGACATCACTCTGGATCAGATTCAAGTCACAAGCAATTTACAGAGCGATCTCTTCCTTCCTGTTTTTCCCGGGGAGACGCGCAAAGTGAACCTGGATGCATCCAAATGACAAAATACGAGTCACACGAAAAACGATTTGTTGTCGACGCCATGCTGGGAAAGCTCGCCAAATGGCTTCGCATTCTGGGGTTTGATACAAGATATGAGCGTTTAGACCGACCACAACAGCTGGAACATTACCGCAAGGAAGGCTTCTATATCATTACGCGTAAACAACGTTGGATGCATCAGGATCATGTTTATTTTCTGTCATCAAACGATTCCATGGATCAACTCAAAGAGGTCATTGCCCAAATTCCCATAGCTTTCCAGGAGGTTCGTCTTCTGCACAGGTGTATCGTTTGTAATCATGAATTGGAAAGACTCCCTCGCGACCTCGCTTTTGGTCAGGTTCCGGACTATATCTTTGAAACAAATATATTGTTTTTCCAATGTACAAAGTGTAGCAAGGTATATTGGCCTGGAAGCCACCCGAAGCGCATGATGGAGCGCCTTCAGGAAAGGCTGGGATGGAAAAGTTTCGAGAGATGAAAAAAACAGGAGCAGGAGGATGAGGAGATGAGCAGCATTCTTAAGACCATTTTGGATATAGCGCAAAAAATGAGTTACTTTTTTCTTGAATATTTGCAGATTCTTTTTTCATTTGTCATGAAGTTCTACAAGTTGCAGATGTTGAAATGGAAAAAATGCTCCGGCCATAAGGAACTCGCCAAGGCTCAATCGCTGCTGGGGTCTGCCGTATACTCTCTCCACAAGCAGGGTCAGGAGGATTTGATGGCTCATCCCTCCATCATCGATCAACTGAGGCTCGTGGAAGATGCGGAATCGAAATTGTTGCAGGCCGATGACGAGTTGGAGAACATAGAAAAAGCGCACGAAAGCAAAAAAGAAGCGATCAAGGGAAAATATGCAGCAAAACGGACCGAGGTGGGTAGGGGGGAATCGGAAGGTCAATAACAAAAGCCGAAAATTATATGAGGGGATGCCCTCCCCTCTTTTTCCCTTTTCCAGGATTTCGTTCTCCGCCCTCATCACCTGGTGGCACATTCGGAAGTATCTCCCTGAATTTTCTCCAATGCATGGGGCAAGGCGGGCAAGAGCACTTCCAGGTTTTCGAGGGCGCCTTTGGGACTACCGGGTAGGTTTGCAATGAGTGTTTTACCGCGAATGCCAACCACTGCCCGCGAAATCATGGCATGGGGTGTCTTTTGAAGGCTGGCGGCACGCATGGCTTCCGCCATGCCGGGGATGGTTCTTTCCACCACCGCCAGCGAAGCATCGGGAGTAACATCCCTTGGCGACACGCCCGTCCCACCTGTGGTAATGATCAATGCAACCTTTTTGTCATCCGCGTACGAACGCAGGACTCTGGAAATCTCAGATATTTCGTCTGGAACGATCTCCTGATAGAGCACTTCAAATCCTTCAGCGTTCAACCGTTCCAGAAGTTTGCGGCCTGAAATGTCGTCCCTTTCCCCTCGCGATCCTCGATCACTCACCGTAACAATTGCAGTCGTACGGCAAAACTTTTTCTCACCCATGACATCCTCCCGGCCGATCTCACCATCCCGGTCATTTTTTTTCGTAGCCGATTACTGCGGAGGAGACTCGGGACTCTCCACAAACAGCCCGACGGGCGGAAATGAATACCGCCCACCGAGCCAAACGCAAAAAGGGACAAAATCTATAAGGCAAAAAACTGAAAGGAAATTATTTTTCCTCTTGCTTGGACGCCTCTATGATCTTTTCCTGAAGTTGACCGGGAACTTCTTCATAATGGGAAAACTTCATGGTGAACATACCGCGTCCTGCAGTCATAGAACGAAGGTCCGGAGCGTATTTAAGAACTTCCGCCAGAGGAACATTCGCTTTTACGATCTGTTTCTTGCCTTTGCTCTCCATACCGAGCACTCTACCACGTCTGGAATTCAAATCTCCGATCACGTCGCCCATGCAGTCGTCCGGAACCGTGATTTCCATCAGCATGATGGGTTCGAGAAGAGTGGGTTTTGCCTCCATAACGGCTTTCTTGAAAGCCATCGAACCCGCAATTTTGAAGGCCATTTCTGAAGAATCGACAGGGTGAAAAGACCCATCGACGAGATCCACCTTGAAATCGACCACGGGATATCCCGCCAAAGGCCCTTCAGGCAAAGCCTCGGCGATCCCTTTTTCCACCGCGGGAATATATTGCTTGGGGATAACTCCGCCGACAATCTTGTCATAGAACTGAAAACCTTCGCCTCGAGGCAGCGGTTCCATTTCGATCCAACAGTCACCGTACTGTCCACGTCCGCCGGACTGCTTTTTGTACTTGCCCTGAACCCTGGTTTTGCCTTTGATCGTCTCCTTGTAGGTGACCTTGGGAAGCGTCAGGTTGACTTCCACGCCGAACTTTCTTTTCAACTTGTCAATAGTTGCTTCGATATGAATTTCACCCATTCCGGAGAGGATCATCTCTTTTGTATCTTCTTTTCTCTCCAGTTTCAAAGTGAGGTCTTCTTCCATAAGGCGGGAAAGAGAGGAGAATATCTTTTCTTCATCACCCTTGCTTTTGGGTTCCACGGCCAGAGAGTAAATCGCCGGAGGCAGTTCAACAGGAGGAAACACGATGATATCTTTTTCGGAACACAGGGTGTCTTGTGTCGTAGTTTCTTTCAACTTCGCTACGGCGACGATATCGCCTGGACCAGCAATCTGCAAAGGTTCCTGGTTTTTCCCCTTGAGCCTGAGCAGTTGCCCGAAACGTTCCTTGCAGCCCTTGGTGGAATTATAGACGGTGGAGTCGGGAGCCAACGTCCCAGAAAAGATCCGCATAACGGAAAGGCGGCCGGCGTAGGGATCGCTGATCGTCTTTATGACCAAGGCACTGAAAGGAGCATCAGCAGCGGGCTGCCGGATGACCTCGGCATCGCCTTGAGCATTCATTCCGGACTTTTCTCCCCGATCAAGAGGGGAAGGAAAGCAGTCCACAATCAGATCCATGAGCGGCTGAATGGCAAGGTTTCCGGTACCCGAACCGCAGGTTATGGGAACCAGTTTCTGGGAAACCACGGCTCCGCGCAGTCCGTTCTTGACTTCTTCGGGACTCAGTTCTCCCTCTTCAAGATATTTTTCCAGAAGAGCATCGTTGGATTCAGCGACACGTTCAACGAGTTCTTCCTTATACTGCGCTACCTGATCTGCCAATTCGGAAGGCATATCCTGAATTTCAAATTCTCCGCTTTCGCCCTTGTTGAAGTAATAGGCTTTGCCGGTCAGAATATCTACAATCCCTTTGAAGTTTTCCGCAACCCCGATGGGGACTTGAAGGGGCACACAGGATTTTCCAAAATTGCCTTGAATGTCTTCAACTGTTTTGAAAAAATCCGCCCTTTCCCGATCGATCTTGCTCACGAAGATGATTCTAGGTTGATTCATTTCATTGGCAAATTCCCACACCTTCTCCGTTTGCACGCGCACACCGTCGATGGCGTCGGTCAAAACGAGAACCGCGTCGGCGCCCTGCATGGAAGTTTTCGTCTCGGCAATGAAATTGAAATCGCCCGGCGTATCGATGACTGTAAGCTGATGCTTCTTCCAGGTAAAAGTATTGAAGGCTGTGCTGATGGTGATCTTTCGCTTTATCTCTTCGGGTTCGTAATCCATGATGGATGTGTTTTCATCCACCTTTCCGAGGCGGGTCGTCACTCCAGCATTGAACAGCATAGCCTCGGCCAAAGAGGTTTTACCTGCACCACCATGGGAAATGATAGCGAAAGTTCGAACACTTTTTATTTCATCTTTCATGTCTCTTCCTTTCTCCGATCAATACGGCCTCAAGGGCCGGGCTCATTACCGTTGGCGAAACATTTTCCCGCATAAGCGTTTAAAATCATCAACGAGGGTACCGGAAACCTTACAGATAAATGGATGAAATGAATCCGCTTCGTGGAACGGTTAAGTACCCTCTGTGTTCTTCATCCACATCATTTTCCCTTCCCGCGGATCACTCCCTCAATATTTGGAAATTCCGGGGAAAAACAGAATGAGAAAAATAGGTCAAATTTCAAGCTAAAGTCAAGAGAATTCCTGATCCATCTGCACTGCGCAAGCGCACCCGGTCCTCCATTCAACCAAGAAACCGACTGAAACATGCCAAATATTCGGCGTCCCGGGTGAAACTCACCGATTGCCAAAGCAGTGAGAGTCCATTTTTCATTGCAGATGGCGGGAGTTTTTTCCATTGATTTTTTTCCCTTGTATGTTACTTAGCTGATTTTTCTATAAGAACGTTTTACTATCGCAATTCGGCAAATTCGGTTCAAAGAGAAACGAAGGTTTGCTGGCGATTGGAGAAATAATATTATGTTGTTTGCCATCGATTCAAAGAGGATGCTTGCCGTTTTCATTTGAATGATTAGGAGAGCAGAGTAGAGGAAGCGGTGGACTGCGCATGCGGAAGGAAAACGTTCAGAGCGAGCCATGGAACATTCTGGACATATAATTCATGAATAAGCCAGGTACTTGGGAAGAATACAGCAACAGATTTATCAACCATTTGCGTTTCGAACGCGGATTGAGCGATGAGACAATCCGCGCCTATGCCAGTGACCTGAGACAGTTGCAGGAATATTACTTTTCCAGGACGGGAAATGAGGACTTGACGCTTTCCGATATATCCGCTGATTTTATCAGGGGATTTCTGGCCTCGATGCATAAACGCCTTGAAAAGACCAGTCAAGCCAGGAAGCTTTCCACACTCCGCACTTTTTTCCGCTATCTCGACGATTATGATTTATTTGATGAAAATCCGGCGGATCGGGTAGCCTCACCAAAAACCAAGGCCAAAATTCCATCTTTTTTGGATGTGGACGATGTGTTTCATTTTCTGGATGCTCTTCAAAAGGCTGCCACAGTCGCGGGCTGTTCGTGGAGACGGGTTCGGAACTGGGCTCTTTTCGAATGTCTGTACTCCACGGGAATTCGTGTCGGAGAACTGGTGAATCTCGATGAACCCCACGTCGCCTTCGACGGCGGTATGGTGAAAGTAACGGGAAAAGGATCTAAAGAGCGTGTAGTGCCCATTGGTAAAAAGGCCTTGGTTTCCATAAGGGAATACCTGAACGCTCTGAACCTGCAGTTTCCTGAAGGCTGTGCACAGAATCCTGCACTTTTCAAAAATGCCAGGGGGGGCAGACTCACTGCCCGCTCGGTACAGAGGATCCTGCAGATGGAGTTGAAAAAATGCGGGCTATGGCAGCATCTCAGCCCACATGCGTTGCGCCACACATTCGCAACCCATCTTTTGAATGCCGGCGCGGACTTGCGTGCGATCCAGGAAATGCTTGGGCATTCCAATCTTTCCACCACACAGCGCTATACACATGTTCACATGAATCAACTGATGAAAACGTATGACAAGGCACATCCTCGCAGTCGAAAACGTGAGTGATGCGACAGAGGCGCCCACAACGCCCTGAAACATTATACTGAACAATCATAATACTGAACAATCATAAGGGAGTCCGGTTGTGTGACATCAAAGCGACCGCACCTTATTTCAATTTCACACCGGAGAAGGGAGCTATTCATATCATGGCTGAAACCATCATGCATGGTACAACGGTTCTTGCCATTCGGAAGGATGGACGCGTGGTTATTGCCGGAGACGGTCAGGTGACTTTGGGGGATACCGTAATGAAACATCGAGCTAAAAAAGTCCGAAAGATGTATAATGATCGGATTTTAACGGGATTTGCCGGAGCTACTGCAGATGCGTTCACTCTTTTCGAAAGATTGGAGGGAAAACTGGAGCAATACAATGGGAATTTGAAACGCGCCGCAGTGGAGCTGGCTAAAGACTGGCGTATGGATCGAGCCCTTCGACGCCTCGAGGCTCTCCTCATCGCCGCGGATCGCACGGATTGCTTCATATTGAGTGGAACCGGCGACGTAATCGAACCCGATGATGGTCTGGCTGCAGTGGGTTCCGGTGCTCCATATGCACTGGCAGCAGCAAGGGCATTGAACTTGCATTCACAGCTTTCGGCACGGGAAATCGCTGAGGAAGCCATGAAGATTGCAGCATCGATCTGCATATATACCAATACAGAATTTACATTCGAGGAGCTTTAGTCTTATGCAACAGCCTCTGACACCTGCGGAAATCGTCCGCGAACTGGACAAATATATCATCGGCCAGCGCGACGCCAAGCGCATGGTTGCCATCGCATTGCGGAACAGGTGGCGACGCCAGCAAGTACCGGAACATCTTCGAGACGAAATCGCTCCCAAAAACATTATCATGATCGGACCGACAGGTGTTGGCAAAACGGAAATCGCCCGCCGTCTCGCACGCCTGGCCCAATCCCCCTTTCTGAAGATCGAAGCGAGCAAATTCACCGAGGTGGGATATGTGGGGCGCGATGTGGAATCCATGATTCGCGACCTCATGGAACTCGCCGTCAGCATGGTGCGCACGGAAGAGATGGATGCGGTCAAGGTCCGGGCCGAGGAGATTACAGAAGAAAAGCTTCTGGACATCCTGCTTCCACCCAAGAGGCAACCTGAACCCAGAGAGCAGCTTCCCGAACAAAGCGAAGCTCTCAAGGCGGCACAGGAAGAGTCCGAACAAGCGGATTCTACAAGGGAAAAACTGCGTAAGCTCCTGAGAAAAGGGGCTCTCGACGACCGCTATGTGGACCTGGAGGTCCCGGACCGCAACATGCCCATGGTGGAAATTTTCGCAGGAGCCGGCATGGAAGACATGGATTACAACCTTCGTGAAATGTTGGGTTCCATGCTTCCCCGCCGTACCAAGAGGCGAAAAGTAAAAATTCCTGAGGCGAGGGAAATTCTCATTCAGGATGAATCACAGCGTTTGATCGACATGGACAAGGTCATCAAGTCCGCCATTGAACGGGTGGAACACTCCGGAATCATCTTTCTGGATGAAATCGACAAAATCGCAGGGCGTGAATCCACCAAGGGCCCCGACGTATCCAGGGAAGGCGTACAAAGAGACCTCCTGCCCATCGTGGAAGGTTCCACCGTAACCACCAAATATGGAATGGTGCGCACGGATCACATCCTTTTCATTGCTTCCGGCGCCTTTCATATTTCCAAGCCTTCGGATCTCATACCGGAACTTCAGGGACGATTCCCTATCAGAGTGGAACTTCAATCCCTCACCAAGGACGACTTCCTCCGTATCCTGAAAGAACCGGAAAATGCTCTCATCGTTCAATACAAATCTCTGCTGGAGACAGAAGAAGTGAAGCTCATCTTCCAGGACGATGCCATAGAAGAAATTGCTTCCATTGCTTATGAGGTCAACTCGAGGACGGAAAATATCGGTGCGCGAAGGCTCCACACCATCATGGAAAGACTGCTTTCGGATATTTCATTCAATGCGCCGGATCTCAAGGGACAGGAAATTCCCGTCACTAAAGAGTACGTACGGGAAACCCTTCAGGAAATCGTCAAAGACGAAGATTTGAGCCGCTATATTCTTTGAGCAGCAAATACGAGGGGGAGTCGGCACGTTCCTTTTACCCCCTTCCCCTTTCGACTGGTTTATAACTCGACATTGTCAAATTTCATTTGAACCACGGAGACACGGAGAACACGGAGATTTTATTTGAAAGTCTTTCTCTGTACCCTCTGCGCCTCCGTGGTTAATGTGACAATGTCGCAATAAGAGGTGCAGTATGATAGAAAAAGCCAACATCCTGATAGAAGCTCTTCCCTACATCCGCCGCTTTTATCAGCAGACGGTCGTCATCAAATACGGCGGTCATGCCATGGTGGCCGAAGAGCTCAAAGAGAGCTTCGCGCAGGATATCGTCCTCATGAAATATATCGGCATCCATCCCGTGGTGGTTCACGGCGGGGGGCCTCAAATCGGCCGCATGCTTGAAAGAATAGGCATACAGAGCGACTTTTGTGCGGGAATGCGAGTCACGGACGCCGATACGATGGATATCGTGGAGATGGTCCTGGCAGGCAAAATCAACAAGGAAATCGTCTCCCTGGTAAATCGCCACGGGGGACAGGCCATCGGGCTCAGCGGAAAGGATGGGAAACTCATCGAAGCTCGCAAACATCACGTGTTCCGCTATCAAGGGGACGATCGCCCTCCGGAAATCATAGATATAGGACTCGTGGGAGAAGTGCAGCGCATAAACGTCGAAATCCTCGAGGTTCTCGAGAAAAGCAACATCATCCCCATTATCGCCCCAGTGGGAATGGGTGAAAACGGAGAGACCTACAATATCAACGCAGACCTGGTGGCCGGTCACATTGCCGGCGCATTGAAAGCAAAAAAGCTGATCCTTATGACCGATGTGGCCGGAGTCCTCAATAAAGAGGGAGAGCTCATCTCCAGCATGACCGTGGCCGAAGCTGCCGATGCACTCCAGGACGAGACCCTGCGTGGGGGCATGATCCCCAAGGTTCAGTGTTCCATCGACGCCGTGCAGGCGGGAACGAAAAAAGTCCATATCGTGGATGGGCGTATTCCCCATGCGGTTCTTCTCGAAATGTTCACGGACGCCGGCATCGGAACTGAAATTTTCAAGAAACGCCCGAAATCCAAAAAAGAGTGAACCCGACGGGCAAAGGCATCCCCTGCCGTTCCTCTCCTATTCGAAAGAACAAGAGAGATAGAAACGGTTTTTCACAAGGGGCGGCGGACTTCTGCCGGGATATGCAAGGTATTTTAGAAAAAAGAAGGCAATCTCGACGATCGAGATGATTTGCCTGAAAGCTGACAAGGAGCGTTCGAATGGAAAATGTGCAGTTGGCCTGTCAGGAGCACATTTGTGGCACATATGCGAGGCTCCCCGTGGTTTTCGTTCGCGGAGAGGGATGTAAACTGTGGGACGATCAGGGCAAGGAATATCTGGATTTCCTGGCGGGAATCGCCGTGTGCAATCTTGGTCACGCCCACTCCGAACTGGCGGATGTACTGTGTGAACAGGCCAGGACCTTGATTCATGTTTCCAATCTTTTTTACACGACTCCGCAGGTGCACCTGGCGGCGGAATTGACACGCCTTTCTTTTGCGGATAAGGTGTTTTTTTCCAACAGTGGAGCCGAAGCCAACGAAGCGGCCATAAAACTTGCCCGAAAGTACAGCAAAGACAAATACGGATTGGGCCGTTTCCATATCATTACCATGAAGAATTCCTTTCATGGCAGGACCTTGGCCACGCTTTCCGCAACGGGACAGGAAAAAGTGCACAAGGGGTTTGAACCCCTTGTAGAAGGTTTTTCGTTTGTGGATTTCAATTCCATTTCCGCTGTGGAAGCCGCCATAACGAAACAGACGTGTGCCGTCATGGTGGAACCCATACAGGGCGAGGGAGGCGTCAACATACCCGATCACGGGTATTTGAAAGAACTCAAAACCCTTTGCCGCCGTCACGATCTCTTGCTCCTGTTCGATGAAGTACAGGTGGGAATGGGTAGAACCGGCACCCTGTTTGCCTATGAGCAGGAAGACGTGACACCGGATATTATGACCCTGGCCAAAGCGTTGGGAAACGGGCTTCCCATTGGAGCGATGCTGACCACCAATGAGGTGGCCGCAGCTTTTGTGCCCGGCAGCCATGCGACCACTTTCGGCGGTACCCCGCTGGTAACATCCGTGGCATTGAAAGCGCTGCAGTTGATTGCCCGTCCAGCCTTTCTCGAACACGTAAGGCAAACGGGAAAATACTTTGCAGATCGCCTGGAAGAGCTGCAAAAACGACACTCCCTCATTCGCGCAGTTCGCGCCAGAGGACTCATGGTTGGATTGGAACTGACCATGCCGGGTCAAAAGGTCGTGGAGAAGCTCCTGAATAAGGGATTCATCATCAACTGTACACATGACACGGTGCTTCGATTTGTTCCGCCATTGATCGTAACGCATTCGGAAATTGATCGTCTCATCCAGGTGCTGGATGAAGTTCTCAAAGAGGAGACTGAATGAAGCGTGACTTGCTAACTATCCGGGATCTTTCTCCCGAAGAGATCCTCTATCTGATTTCCCGTGCTGCAGAACTGAAAGCAAAATGGGCTCAAGGGACCTTTCAGCCAACTCTGACAGGAAAAATTCTCGGGCTTATTTTTGTCAAGCCTTCCACGCGTACTCGCGTCTCTTTCGAGGCTGCCATGTACCGTTTGGGGGGACAATGCATTTTCATGACGGCCAAGGACAGTCAGATTTCCCGTCAGGAACCCCTGGCGGATACCGCTCGAGTGATGTCGCGCTATGTCGATGCTCTTGCAATACGCACCTACGCTCATTCGGACGTGGAAGAACTGGCCCGTTTTTCTTCTATTCCCGTCATCAATGCCCTCACGGATCTTTTCCATCCCTGCCAGATATTGAGCGATCTCCTGACCATCAAGGAAAAACGTGGGAACCTTAACAACTTATGCGTTGCATGGGTGGGAGACGGAAACAATGTCGCCCATTCGTGGATCAACGCGGCTGCGTTGCTTGGTTTTACTCTCTACCTGGCCTGTCCCAAGGGTTATGAACCGGACAGCAAAATTTTGGAATGGGGACGTCGAGAAGGCAAAGGGAAAATTCATCTGGTGGATGATCCCCGAAAGGCGGTGGCAACGGCCGATGTGCTCTACACGGATGTCTGGGCCAGCATGGGGCAGGAAGGCGAAGCGGAGACTCGCAAAGAAGTGTTCCGCCCCTTCCAGATCAATGAAAGCCTTCTGGCAGCGGCTCCATCTCATGCTTTGGTCTTGCACTGTCTGCCCGCTCACCGGGGCGAAGAAATTACGGATGAGGTGATGGAAGGTCCACAGTCCGTCGTTTTTGATCAGGCGGAAAATCGCCTCCATCTGCAAATGGCTTTACTGGATTGGTTGGTATCGGGGAATAAATAGCTGCATATCGTTCGGAATCAAAAAGGATTGCATTTCGCGCCGGCATCGCGCCATTCGACAGCATCGCAAGATCAATCGAGCTGTAAATCGCCTCTGGCGGCGGATGGTGGGTATCAAAGGAGAGATCTGGGATTATGAAGGTTCAAAAGGTTGTTTTGGCATATTCCGGTGGTTTGGACACCTCAATCATTCTGAAGTGGCTGATCGAAACTTATGATTGTGAAGTGATCGCTTTTGCTGCAGACCTCGGACAAGCCGAAGAACTGTCGGGACTTGAAGCCAAGGCCATTGCTACAGGGGCGGTCAAAGCCCGCATCGAGGACTTGCGCGAAGAATTCGTCCGAGACTTCGTCTTTCCCGCTTTTCGGGCCAATGCCATTTATGAAGGTCAGTATTTGCTGGGAACGTCTATTGCCCGACCGCTCATTGCCAAAAAGCAAATTCAAATCGCAGAAGAGGAAGGCGCCGATGCCGTGAGTCACGGGGCAACAGGTAAGGGCAACGACCAGGTCCGTTTTGAACTGGCCTACATGGCATTGAACCCGGGCATCAAGGTGATCGCCCCATGGCGCGAGTGGGATTTAAGGTCCCGCAACGCCCTCATTGCATTTGCAAAAAAGCGCGGAATTCCCGTGCCCGTTACTCAGGAAAAGCCTTACAGTTCGGACCGGAATCTTCTGCACATCAGCTATGAAGGAGGAATTCTGGAAGATCCCTGGCTGGAGCCCGACCCAAAGATGTTCACCCTTACGACGAGTCCCGAAGATGCCCCTGACACTCCGGAGGTCATTGAAATCGAGTTCGAAAGGGGAAATCCGGTGGCCATTGACGGGGAACGTTTGAGTCCGGCCGACCTCCTGGCACGGTTGAACACTCTGGGTGGAAAACACGGAATAGGCAGGGTCGATCTCGTGGAAAGTCGGTTTGTGGGGATGAAGTCGCGAGGAGTTTACGAGACGCCCGGCGGCACCATCATGCGCACGGCTCATCAGGCCGTTGAATCCATCACCATGGACCGCGAAGTCATGTACATTCGGGATTCTCTCATTCCTCAATATTCGCGGCTCATTTACAATGGGTTCTGGTATTCGCCCGAAATGCGGGTTCTTCAGAACACCATCGACCTGACCCAGGAAAACGTCTCCGGCACGGCGAGAGTAAGACTGTACAAGGGCACCTGCCGGGTAACCGGGCGCAAGTCGGACTACTCCCTTTATCAGCCGAGTTTTGCAACTTTCGAAGAGGATGACGTATATCAACAAAACGACGCCACGGGGTTTATCCGACTGAATGGTCTGCGGCTCCGCATCGAGTCTCTCGTAAGAAAACAGATGAATAGTGCTCAATAAGGAATTTAAAAGAACTTACATGAAATTTGCTTCCGAAGGTTCACGCCTTTGTCTTCACCTGTGTGGATCTTCAACCCCACCGGCACTATTGTGACAGGGAGAATCCTATATGGCTGAAAAGCTCTGGCAGGGCCGTTTCGAACAACCCACAGACAAGCAGGTGGAAGAATATACGGCTTCCATACACTTCGACAGCAGACTGTATCGATACGACATCGAAGGAAGCATCGCCCATTGCAGAATGCTTGGGGAGTGCAACATCATCCCCCATGAGGATGCATCCCTCATTGTGGAAGCCCTAGGGCAGATTCTTCGAGAAATAGAACGGGGTCAGCTCGATCTTTCGTCGTCTCAGGAAGATATCCACATGGCGATCGAGCAGAAATTGACTCAGAAAATCGGAGATGTCGGCGGCAAACTGCATACAGCGAGAAGCAGGAACGACCAGATTTGTCTGGACATGCGTCTTTACATGCGGGACGTGATTCTTCAGTGCCGGAGTTTGCTGCTGGATGTGCAAAAGTCCTTTGTCGATGTCGCCGAACAAAACCTCGGTGTCACCATGCCGGGATATACTCACATGCAGCACGCGCAGCCCGTTTTGCTCTCTCATCATATGATGGCATATTACGAAATGTTCCATCGAGATGATGAAAGGCTGCAGGACTGCTACAAACGGACCAATGTGCTTCCCCTGGGCAGTGCGGCCCTGGCTGGAACAACTTTTCCCATAGACATGGAATGGACGGCCAGATACCTCAAGTTTCCGCGTGTGGTTTCCAACAGCATGGATGCGGTCAGCGACCGGGACTATCTCATCGAATTCAATGCAGCGGCAGCCATTCTCATGATGCACATCAGTCGTCTTGCGGAAGAGCTCATTTTGTGGTCCACCACGGAATTTGCCTTCATCGAGATCAGCGACGCTTTCTGTACCGGCTCCAGTATCATGCCGCAGAAGAAGAATCCCGATGTTCCCGAACTGATGCGCGGAAAAACCGCTCGAGTTTACGGCAACCTCATGGCCTTATTGACCCTCACCAAGGCGCTGCCCCTCGCCTACAACCGGGACCTTCAGGAAGACAAGGAACCCGTGTTCGACACCGTGGACACGGTCATGAGCACTCTGCGCCTCCTTGCAAAACTCCTCCCGGAAATTCGTTTCAATGCAGAACGTATGGCAAAAATGGCCAAAGAGGGTTTTACACTTGCGACAGACCTGGCCGATTATCTGGTCCGCAAAGGTATCCCTTTCCGCAAGGCGCACCACATTGTGGGGCAAATCGTTCAACACTGCATTCATGATGGAAAAGAACTCGAAGAATGCAGCCTGGAAGAATTGAAAGGTTTCCATAAGGTCTTTGATTCAGACGTATACCCGTTTCTCGAAATGGCCGCCGTTGTGGACCGTAGAACATCTCTTGGCGGAACCGCATCCTCTCGGGTCCGAGAGGCCATAACCCGGGCCCGTGCGGAAATTGAAACCAAAGAAAGAACATTGAAATCTTGATTTCATTCTGGATATGAGACGCATGAATATACGGATTTGCTTCATTGCCCGCTCTCCATATTTTACAGGCCTGCTGCCGTTCCTTTTGCTGGGAACCCTGCTTTCGGGTTGTGGGAAAAAATCATTTCCAAAACCGGTCACACAGGAACTTCCACCCCAAATTCAAGATCTCCGGGTACAGGTTCAACCCAAAGGGGTCGAACTCAGTTGGTCTCTCCCGGATCAGATAAAATCGAATCCGCAAGGCTCCGGCTATCGCTTCGCCATTTTGAGATCCGAACTCGCGTGGGAAAATCGCAGTTGTGTGGACTGTCCCCCTTCCAACCAGCAGGAGATCCAACGCATCGATCCTGCCTTTCCCCAATCCGCATCCATAGACTCAAACAGGATAGTATGGGTGGATACGGCTGTATCCCCCCACCATGCCTATCGTTATCAAGTGATTGTTCAGAATGAGAAAGGACGTCCAGTAACATTTTCCAATATACTGACAGCCAAAGTCATCACGCCTCCGGAGGGCATCAAAAAACTTGGAGCATCACGGGATCCTCAGGGAATTCTTCTTGGATGGAAAGCATCCAATAAAGATCAAAAGGGCAAAAAACTCTCTGGCGACCTGCAATACACAATCGAGCGGCATGCACCCAATGGGAGCTGGGAAGTGATTTCTCAGGTCCCCATCAAAGCGCAAAATTTCTTGGATTCGGCTGTAGCCTCGAATCAAAGTTATGACTACCGCGTCACACCCTTCGTAGTTTTCGAGGAAACAAGAGTTCTTGGGGAGCCGGCTGTCATCCAGAATGTTCTGGCACCTGAAGCTCTTCCGCCGCCACCGCCCGGTACCGTTTGGGTGATTCCCGCCAAGGGAGCGCTGGAAGTTCAATGGACACCGAGTGATGGGAAAGTCGGCGGTTATTATGTTTACAGAAAAGAAGGCAAAGAAATCATCCGTTTGACGGAAACTCCCGTCAAGAATCCTCCATACGTGGATCGCTCGGTGAAACCCAACGCTGTCTATTTTTACGCGGTATCCTCCGTCAGCGCTCCGCCCGAACAGCGTGAAGGGCTTTTGTCCAAGTGGGCGGAAATTAGAAATCTTATCTTCCAGCAATAAGCAGGAATAGCCGTTATAGGTCTGGGAACAAAGGGGATTCATCCCTGCAGGGCGTGGTTGTTTTCCTATCGAACCAATGCTCAGCCGAACCGAAAGAAAGTAGACTGTCATGCACCATTTTTTTTATAAAAACGAAGAGTTGTACTGTGAAAACATTCCTCTCAAGAAGCTTGCCGCCGAAGTGGGAACTCCATGCTATGTATACAGCCATTCTACCCTACAACATCATTTCAATGTATTCGATGGCGCGTTCGCTAATGTTTCCCATCTGACATGTTATTCCGTAAAGGCAAATTCCAACCTAAGCATCCTCAGGCTCTTCGGATCCATGGGCGGAGGGGTAGACATCGTTTCCGGAGGGGAACTCTTTCGAGCTCGAAAAGCCGGGATCCCTCCCGAACGTATTGTGTATTCCGGTGTTGGAAAAACCGTTGAAGAAATCGACTTTGCTCTTAAAGAGGGCATCTTGATGTTCAACATCGAATCCACCGAGGAACTGGATGCCATCAATTCCCGGGCTGGGATTTTAGGGTGTAGGGCACGCATTGCCCTTCGAGTCAACCCGGATGTCGATCCCAAGACTCACCCTTACATTTCCACCGGAATGAAGAAAAGCAAGTTTGGCATAGATGTTGAGAGTGCTCTTCAAGCATATGAGCAGGCCAAAAATCTCGATAACATCGAGATCCTGGGGGTAGATTGTCACATCGGGAGTCAACTGACCGAGATTTCACCCTTTGTGGACGCATTGAAACGGTTGCGCTTACTCCTAGACCGCCTTGACGCGATGGGCGTTTCGATCCGTTATCTCGACCTGGGAGGCGGACTCGGAATCCCCTATGATCAGGAAGCACCTCCCCATCCCACAGACTACGCTCAGGCCATTTTGCAGGAACTCAAGGGGCTTTCTTGTACCTTGATTTTCGAACCGGGCCGCGTTATCGTTGGCAACGCTGGAATTTTGCTCACGCGAGTCCTCTACACTAAGAAAACCGAGAGCAAAAATTTCGTCATTGTGGATGCGGGAATGAACGATTTGATCCGCCCCAGCCTCTACGGATCGTATCACCAGATTCAACCCCTCCAAAGAAAAAGCACCGAGACGCAAATTGTGGATGTAGTGGGGCCCATTTGCGAATCGGGGGATTTTTTGGCTCGTGACCGCACCTTGCCCGTCGTGGCATCGGGAGATCACCTCGCTGTGATGAGTGCTGGAGCTTACGGGTTCACCATGTCATCCAACTATAACTCCCGTCCGCGCGCTGCGGAGGTCCTGGTGAAGGGAGATCGCTATTACATCATCCGTCAGCGTGAGACCTGGGAGGATATGGTTCGTCTGGAAGAAGTGGCTGAATTTTCCCAAGACTGACATTTTATTTAGGCGTTCGGGTATATATTTTTTAACATTTTCACGGAATGAATCGAGCAATTCGACTGGAGCTCTGCGTTGATGGAAATACAATTCGAGCGACGTATCCACTTTACAAAGATGACTGGCAGCGGCAATGATTTCATCATTATTGACAACCGGGACCAGTTGATCGACGCTGACAACTGCCGCGGTCTAGTAAGTTCTGTATGTCGCAGAAAGCTTTCCGTTGGAGCTGATGGCCTGATTCTCATAGAAAATGATCCGGAAGTGGACTTCAAGTGGCGCTTTTTCAATGCGGACGGAGGGGAAGCCGAAATGTGCGGCAACGGTGCCCGTTGTGCTGCACGCTTCGCATATCTCAAAGGAATCGCTTCCAAGCCGAGCATGGCATTCCGAACGATCGCGGGAATCATAGAAGCGGAAATCAAGAACGAGCGGGTCAAGATCCGCATGACTCCACCTCACAGCCTGAAGCTCGATTTCTTCCTGGAGGCTGGTGGTACAAAGCCCTTCTGCCTGCAATTCATCAACACGGGCGTCCCACATGTCGTGCATTTTGTGGAAGACGATGCAGCCTTGGATTCAGCTGACGTATTCAACTTGGGGCGAACATTGCGCTACCATTCTCACTTTCAGCCGGCAGGTACCAATGTGAATTTCGCTCGTGTGCATGCCCCGCACAGTATTTCAGTGCGCACTTATGAACGCGGGGTGGAGGACGAAACGCTCGCTTGCGGAACCGGCTCCATTGCGGTGGCGCTGGTCGCTTCAGCAAAAGGATTGGCGGCCTCTCCCGTGGACGTCAAGACTCGAAGTGGCGAGACCCTGACGATTTATTTTGAAAAATCCTCAAACCACGACCCGGTTGACTTCAGGGAGGTTTACCTGGAAGGCGATGCCAAGGTGGTTTATGAAGCAGAACTTTGGGATGAAACTTTAATACAGTAGGGAGAAAGACATGTTTCAAGGCGCTATGGTGGCGATTGTGACGCCATTCAAAAACGGCCTGGTGGATGAAACGGCGCTTCGGGAATTGATCGAATTCCAAATCGCCAACGGTACCCATGGTATCGTCCCTTGTGGAACAACCGGTGAATCGGCAACCTTATCCTTCCAGGAACATGAACGGGTGATTGAAATAACTGTGGAGCAAGTCAACAAACGCGTTCCCGTTATTGCGGGTACGGGCTCCAACAATACGGAAGAGGCCATCCGGCTGACAAAGCATGCAAAAAAAGCAGGAGCCGATGGCGCACTCATGATCTGCCCTTATTACAACAAGCCCACGCAGGAAGGCCTTTTCCGACATTTTGAAAAGGTCGCATCCTCTGTGGATATCCCCATTGTTCTCTATAACATCCCAGGTAGAACAGCGGTCAATATGGCTCCCGAGACCCTGGCGCGCCTTTCTAAAATCGACAATATCGTGGCGGTCAAAGAGGCATCGGGTACCATGAAGCAGATCACGGACATCATCGCTCTCTGTGGTGACGGTCTGGTAGTCCTTTCCGGAGAGGATTACCTCACTTTTCCTCTCTTGTGTGTTGGCGGCAAAGGCGTCATATCTGTTTCTTCCAACATTGTTCCACGCGATATGGCCGATTTGTGCAACCTTTTCTTTGATGGAAAGATTAACGAAGCCCGCGAGCTCTACTATCGGCTCCTGCCGCTGTGCCACGGTCTTTTCTATGAAACCAACCCGGCTCCCGTCAAAGCGGCGTTGGCCATGATGAAAAAGATTGACAGCGAAGAGGTTCGGTTGCCGTTGGTTCCCATGCAGGAGAGCAACCGTGAGCGGCTGAAAAAGGATCTCCTGGCCTACGGTCTTATCTGATGCGGGTAAGAGAAGGGATACGGAACGTGGCAGCCGTTCATCCCTTCGTGCCATGACGGTTTTTGCCCAATTCTTTGGAGCATCAATGTCTAGAATCTTGTTCAGGAGGAAACAATGGTCCGTGCAGCAGTAGCCGGCATAGGGGGCAGAATGGGTTCGCGCATTGCGCAACTCATTCGGGAAACGGATGGCATCCAACTCGTTGGGGGCTTTGAGCACCCCCAGCATCCTCAAAGGGGAAAAGATATCGCACAGATCATTGGAGGCGACGCTACCGGCATGACTGTTTCCGGCAGCATTGAAGATGTTCTCCCTCTTGCAGATGTCGTTATTGATTTTACCACTGCCGCCGTTTCGTTGGCACACTTGAAGTCGGCCGTATCTGCAAAGAAGGCCATGGTCATCGGCTCCACAGGTTTTTCGGCAGATCAATTGGAACAGGCGAAAGAGCTCGCTCGCACGACTCCTTGCGTTCTTACACCGAACATGAGCATGGGAGTGAACATCCTCTTCAAACTGGTCTCGGATGCAGCCCGGCTTCTGGGAAAAGATTTCGATGTTGAAATCATTGAGGCACATCACCGTTTCAAGAAGGATGCTCCCAGCGGTACGGCAGTAAAACTCGCTCAGATTGTTGCTCAATCTCTCAACAGAAACTTGGATGAAGTGGGTGTTTACGCCCGTCATGGTATCATCGGAGAAAGAACGGAACAGGAAATTGGAATTCAGACCTTGCGTGGCGGAGACATTGTGGGAGAGCATACCGTCCTCTTTGCCGGGCTGGGGGAACGCATTGAGCTCACCCACCGGGCTCACAGTCGTGATAATTTTGCGCGCGGAGCCATACATGCAGCGCAGTGGGTAATCAACCAGCCCCCTGGCCTTTATGACATGCAACAGGTCTTAGGAATCTCATAAAAAGAAACGGCTGTGCAATTAAAAGTGAAACAAAGGGAAGCCAACGATTTCCCCTATGGTCTATAGCTTGGAGCTGTGAACTCAATTGGAGGTACTAAATGGTGTTTGAGAAGGCAGAGCGTTTACGACGACTCCCTCCCTACCTTTTTAAAGAAATCGATCGATTGAAAGCGGAAATAACCGCCAAAGGCGTGGATGTCATCAACCTGGGTGTAGGCGACCCGGATCTTCCGACTCCCAGGCATATCATTGAAAAGCTGGACGAGGCCGCCCAAAAGCCAGCTAATCATCAATATCCGTCTTATTCCGGAATGAATGACTTCAAAGTCAGTGTAGCGGGTTGGTACAAGCGGCGTTTCGGAGTAGAACTGGATCCTCTGAAAGAGGTGATAACGCTGATCGGATCAAAGGAAGGTATCGCGCACCTTCCGCTGGCTTTCATCAACCCTGGCGACCTGGCTCTCGTCCCGACACCTGCTTACCCTGTATACCATGTTGCAACGATGTTTGCCGGCGGAGAGTCCTACTTCATGCCTTTGGTCAAAGAGAACCGTTTCCTCCCCGATCTGGATGCGATTCCCCCTGAAGTGGCCCGCAAGGCAAAGCTCATGTTCATCAATTATCCCAACAACCCGACGGGCGCCACCGCAGAGAGAGATTTCTACGAAAGAGTGATCGATTTCGCCAGACAGTATGACGTCATCATCTGTCATGATGCGGCCTACACGGAAATGGGTTTTGGCGGGTATCGTCCCATGAGTTTCCTTGAAGTCCCAGGCGCGAAAGAGATAGGAATTGAGTTTCATTCCCTGTCGAAAACCTACAATATGACGGGATGGCGATTGGGATTTGCTGTGGGGAATGCCGAAGTCCTCGATGGACTCGGCCAGGTCAAGAGCAACATTGACTCGGGTGCTTTCAACGCCATACAGTATGCCGGCATCGCCGCCTTGGAAGGCGACCAAAGCTGTGTTACCGAAATGCAGAAAATTTATCAGGAACGCCTTGAAACCCTGATCAATGGACTCCAGAAAGTAGGTCTTGAACCCGAAATCCCCAAGGCCACCTTCTATGTTTGGTGCCCGACTCCAAAGGGCTATTCCTCCAAGGATTTTTCGTCTCTGTTGTTGGGAAAAGCCGGAATAGTGACCACACCAGGCAGTGGTTTCGGCGATCCCGGCGAAGGATATATCCGAATGGCTCTGACCGTCTCGAAAGAGCGCATTCAAGAGGCTGTGGAACGCATCCAGAAGCTCTCTTTTTAATCGATCCGTTTGTGAGAGACCATCAAAATTCTCACGGGTGACATCGGAGGTCGACAAAAAACTTGCCTGTCGGCCTTCCGAAATGTGGGGGGATTGAATCGTCGTAATGGAAGAAGTCCTCATCGGTTTCGGCAGCAATCAGGGGGACTCTATACGAATCTGCCTCGAAGCGATCGACCAATTCCGCCGGCATAGGGAAATCGAGGTCGTACAGGTTTCTTCTCTCTATCGCACGGAACCTGTGGGAAAGACCGACCAGGGCTGGTTTGTCAATGGTGTTTTTCTGTGTCGAACCAGGCTCACTTCCCTGGAACTTCTCAGCTTCTGCCAGAAAATCGAAAGACAGTTTGGACGAGTCCGCCTCGAACATTGGGGCCCAAGAACGCTTGACCTCGATATTCTTTTTTTTGGCCAGCTGGTGATCGATCTTCCAGAACTGGAAATCCCTCATCCGCGACTTCATGAGCGCCGTTTTGTTCTCGTGCCGCTGGCGGAAATTGCGCCACACTGGATACACCCCAAATTTGGAAAGACTGCTTCTGAACTTCTGTCTCAGATCTCGGAGGGAGTAAAAGAACAGGAAGTAATACGGGTAAATTAAAAAATGTTTCGTATCCTCATTTACGGTTTACTGATATATGCGATTTACCGCTTCTTGAAGTCCAAAGGGTCACCCCTTGTTACACGGAAAGAACAAACTTTCCATGATTCTACCTCGGTAAAAGAGGCGGAACTCATTCAAGATCCCCAATGTGGAGCTTACTTTCTGAAGCAAAATGGGGTGAAAGCGAGAGTTCAGGGACGCACCCTGTATTTTTGCAGTGAAACTTGCCGAGACGAATATCTCAAATCCCATCAATCATGAAAAAAGAAGGAAAATCAGCGCACTGTCCCTCACTCGTCTTTTTCTTTGAACCTTTGATTGAGCGGTTTCTTGTGCTGCAGGTGTTCTGAATTAACAAAGAGGAAAAAGGAACGCATGAAATTTTTTATCGATACTGCAAATCTTGCCGAAATAAAGGAAGCTCACAGTTTGGGAATCCTGGATGGGGTTACCACCAACCCGTCTCTCATCGCCAAAGAAGGCATCTCGAACCGTGAAGCTTTTGAAAAGCATATAAAAACCATCTGCGAGATCATCGAGGCCCCTGTCAATGCGGAGGTGGTGAGCACGAGTGCGGATGAAATGATTGCCGAAGGAAAGAAGCTCGCTGCAATTGATCCCCACGTGGTCGTGAAGATTCCCATGATCACAGAAGGGCTCAAAGCCGTTAAACAACTCTCCGAGGAGGGAATCCGCACGAATGTCACTCTTGTCTTTTCGCCCCTGCAGGCATTGATGGCAGCCAAAGCCGGCGCATCTTACATCAGTCCCTTTGTGGGGCGGCTCGACGATATAGCTCATGACGGGATGGCAATCGTTGAGCAGATCATCGATATTTTTTCCAACTATCTTTTTGAAACTGAAGTCATTGTGGCAAGCGTTCGTAATCCTTTACATGTTCTCCTGGCAGCGAAATTCGGTGCCGACATTGCCACTATTCCCTTTAAAGTGATTGATCAACTGGCAAAACACCCACTCACGGACATCGGGCTAACCAACTTTTTGAAGGATTGGCAAAAAGTTGAAAAGTGAGATTGCTGACGGCCTTTCAGATAGCCCCCAAAGAAGGAGGAGATACTGTGAGACTTTTGGCGTACACACTTGGTAGGATTCTTCTGACGGTATTTATAGTTTCAAGTGTCTGTCTCCCCTGTCCAAAAGGAGTCCGGGCGGAGATCTACAGGTATGTGGACCGGGATGGGGTGATTCATTTCACCAACATGCCCACACAGTCGGATTTCAAGAGACTTCCCTCTTTGCCGTTGTATACGTACCTGCCCAAAGGTCGTCAACAAAACTATGTGAGACAGCAACCATCACGGTTACTTCCTTCCTCTAGCATTTCGAAGAATTCCAACTATGACCGTCACATCTTCGTAGCCTGCAACCGATATGGAGTAGACCATAACTTGGTCAAGGCGGTCATAAAAGCGGAATCGGCTTTTGATCCCCAAGCCATTTCTCCTAAGGGTGCCATGGGGTTGATGCAGCTCATGCCCGAAACATCCAGAGATTTGGGAGTTGACGATCCGCTGGACCCATATCAAAATATTGAAGGTGGGGTGCGTTACCTTCGGTTCTTGCTCAACCGCTTCAATAATGACGTTACACTCGCCTTAGCCGCTTACAATGCAGGCCCTGAAAATGTACAGAAGCATGGAGGCATTCCTCCGTTCGATGAAACTCAAAACTACGTTCAGAAGGTGATGGATCTATACTCCCGCTACAGCCAATAGATCTCAAAGGACCTTAAAAATTTTTGAAATTTTTCTCACCCCGAAGGTAAAATTGTTCCGATGACTCGAAGTGACTTTTCCAGACAAAGTCTCACCACATTACCAAACGTCCTGACGTACCTCAGGATGGCTACTATTCCCATTATTATCGTTCTTCTCTCTCCACCTGCATCGGTCAAAAGTCTGAACGTCGCATTCGTGCTTTTCATCCTCGCATCAATTACGGACTATCTCGACGGGATATTGGCCCGACGACACAACCTGGTCACTTCCTTCGGCAAACTCATCGATCCCCTGGCGGACAAGCTCCTCACGTCTGCCGTGCTAATCATGTTGATAGCTTTGAACAAAGTGCAGCCATGGCTTGTCTTTCTGATCATAGGCCGCGAGATTACCATTACGGGTCTCCGATCCGTCGCTGCCGGCCATGGACTTATTTTGAATGCCAGTCGTATGGGAAAAAATAAAATGATCTCCCAAACGGTGGCACTGAGTCTGCTGCTACTCGCTATCCCCGATCTTCAACCCTTCCTGGATGGACTGGGTTTGTTCGTCCTCTGGGTATCCGTCCTTCTCAGCTACTGGTCTGCCATGGGTTATTTCGTAAGCTTTTACCATGAAGCGAAGAAACAGGAACAACAGCGGGATTGAGAAGAAATAGGCTTTCAGACGATTTCAATCCAGTGGACAGCTTTCCGTTTTTGCCCATACTACAGTATAAATCTCTTTGCAGCATCAATTGCTCTATCTCATTCATGCGCGAGCGGCGATCCTCTCAGCGATATCTGGAGCCTCCAGTAAAGAAATAAACAAACGGCCATCCAACAATTAGGAGGGGGTGTGCAACACACGGTCTGTTTCGAATGTGCATCATTCCTTCGCCGGCGCTGTTCTTGGCAGATCTTTTTTTTTATCTCCCTGTTGCCTGTTATTTTCCTGTCGGCTTTCGGCTGTGAAAAGCGTGAGGCCGCTCGTTCCCAACAGGAACAGCGGCCAGTGGATGTTGCCGCAATCACTGTGAATCCGAAGGATGTTCCCGTTACATATGAATATATCGCTCAGGTGCAGAGTTCGCGGCAGGTGAGTATTCAGGCGCGGGTCAATGGCTTTCTGGAAAGGCGGGTCTACACCGAAGGCGCCATTGTCAAGGAGGGGCAAATCCTCTTTTTGATGGATCAAAAGCCATTCAAGGTGCAGCTGGAACAGGCCAAGGCAGCTCTTGCCAGGCAGCAAGCGGCTTTCGATGTGGCGCGTCAAAATTTAGCCCGCGTAAAACCGCTGGCAGCAGCAAACGCTCTTTCCCAGAAAGATCTGGACGACGCGACAGGTCAATTCCAATCCGCCGCCGCCGCTGTCGAACAGGCCAAAGCTACAGTCGAACAGGCGAAGCTCAACCTCTCCTACACCGTTATCACCTCGCCGGTGACCGGCATCACCAGTTCCGCAGAGCAGGCGGACGGAACCTATTTGAATCCCTCCAACAGCCAACTGACTACTGTTACAGTGATCTCGCCAGCCTATGTCAATTTCAGCATTTCCGAAAATGATCGCCTACGATACCGCGACCAGGTCGCCAAGGGGCTTCTTATCGAGCCCAAGGACAGAAAGTACATTGCCGAGGTCGTTCTTGCCGACGGATCGATCTATCCACACATGGGGAAGGTCACTTTCGCCGATCCTTCGTTTAACGCCCGGACGGGAACGTTCCTCATCCGTTCCACCGTTGAAAATCCGGATGGCTTGCTGCGCCCGAACCAATATGTGCGTATCCGCCTCAAAGGGGCGCTTCGGCCCAACGCGATTCTTGTTCCTCAGCGCGCGGTCCAACAGGGATCCAAAGGTCATTTCGTGTGGGTGGTGGACAAAGACGACAAAGCCGAACTGCGCCCCGTGGTGGTGGGCGAATGGCATGAGAACGACTGGTTCATTTACGAGGGTCTGCACACAGGCGATCGGGTGGTAGTTGACGGCGTTCTTCCCCTTCGACCCGGCACTCCAGTGAAGGTCAACACACTCGCCGAGAAGGGCTGAGCTGCGGGCGTACCCGCTGTTGTGAACAATTCAGTAAAAAACGGTCAATAGACACAGGAGGCATCCACCCCACCCATGTTCTCCAGATTCTTTATCGAACGGCCGATTTTTGCAACCGTCATCTCGCTGATCATCGTGATTGCCGGCCTGGTGGCCATGAACGCCCTCCCCATCGCTCAGTATCCAACCATCACGCCCGTGCAGATCCAGGTGACGACCACCTATCCAGGAGCCGACTCGAAGACGGTGGGCGACTCGGTGGCAGCGCCCATCGAGGCCCAAATCAACGGGGTCGACAACATGCTTTACATGACGTCGACGAGTTCCAACACCGGCCAGATGACCATAACGGTCTACTTTACTCTGGACACGGACCCCGATATGGCCCAGGTACAGGTGCAGAACCGGGTGAACCTCGCCACACCGCAGCTTCCCGATGCGGTGGTGCAGTACGGTGTCTCGGTGCAGAAAAAGTCGTCCAGCATGTTGATGATCATTGCAATAACCGACAAGGATGGGCGTTACAGCCCTGAATATGTCACCAACTACACCAACGTCTACATCCTCGATGCCATCAAGCGGGTCAACGGTGCCGGTCAGGCCCAGATTTTCGGTGTACCGGATCAGGCGATGCGCATCTGGATGAACCCGGATCTCATGGCTTCCCTGGGGATCACGACCACCGATATCCAGAACGCCGTAGCTAAACAGAATGCCCTCTTCGGAGCCGGCCAGATCGGTCAGCAGCCCAATGACGACCAGGTGCAGTTGACATTCCCTGTCGTAACACAGGCTCCCTTCGTGACTCCTTCACAGTACGAGGACATCATCCTGCGTGCCGGCGAGGACGGCAGCGCCATTGTTCGGCTCAGAGATATCGCCCGCGCTGAAGTCGGCCGCAGGCTGTATATCGATGACAACAGGCTGAACGGAACGCCCGCTACTTTCATTGCCATCTACCAGCAACCGGGTGCCAATGGGCTCGATGTTTCCAAGGCTGTCCGCAAAACCCTCCAGGATATGAAGCGCACAATTCCGGATGGCATCGACTATCTGATTGCGCTTGACACCACCGATTTCGTGCGTCTTTCCATTGAGGAGGTCATCCACACGCTCTTCGAAGCGATCCTGTCGGAGCGCTCGTGCACCTGTTCCGGTCGACCCCGACGAGCTTCGTGCCCAACGAAGACCAGGGCTATTTGATGGGGTTGGTCGTGATGCCCGACGCAGCCAGCCTCAAGCGCACAGTTCTAACTTCCTCTCTGGTGGACGCACTGTTCGCAAGGAACCCGGCGGTGGCCAATCGCACCGCGATCAACGGCTACAGCTTGATCGACGGCCAGTACAAACCCAATGTGGCCACCTTCTTCGTGACGCTCAAGGACTTCAAGGAGCGCTATTCTTCCATCGAACGCGCCCGCAAAGAGAATGCTCGAGCGGCATGATTGGCGAAGCTACGCTGGCCATGCTCTACGTTCCCCTCTTCTTCTATCTCTTCGATAAGCTGAACGAGCGCTCCGAATCAAAGAAAAAGCCTCCGACGCATGTCGAAAATCTGCTCACTGCGGCGTCCTCCATACACTTGGAGGGGGAATGATATGTGGCGGTTCATTCTCCTTGTGTCCGTTGTCTTAGCTGCAGGCTGCATGTTCGGTCCCGATTATCGGCGGCCAAACCTCGATATTCCACAGTCTTTTCGCTATGAAGAAAAAGACGCCCGCGATACCACGAATACCGACTGGTGGAAAGCGCTTCAGGACCCGGTGCTGGACTCCCTCATCGACGAAGCACTGGCAAATAATCTGACGGTCAAGATTGCCGCCGCCAATATTGAACAGGCAGAGGGGATCCTCGAGCAGATCCGCGCGCCGCTTTTCCCGCAGGTCAACTACAGCGGAAGCGCCTTACGCGAACGAGTGAGCGAACTCGGTGCGACTCCGTTATCGTCCCTTGTGCCGAACCCACAAAATTCTTTCCAACTATTTGCCGGCGCTACCTGGGAAGTTGATCTGTGGGGTCGCATCCGGCGGCTCTCCGAGGCTGCACGGGCAGATCTCCTGGCCACCCGTGAGGCCCGCCAGGGAGTGATCCTTTCCCTCGTCGCCTCAGTGGCCAACAGCTATATCCAGCTTCGCGGCCTCGATGCGCAGCTCGAGATCGCCAAACGCACTCTCGCCGCTTACGGAGAGTCGGTCAGGCTCTTCGAGCTGCAGTTCAACCATGGTCAGGTCTCCCAGATGACCGTCGAGCAGGCCCGATCCCAGTACCAGACTGCCGCGACAGCCATACCCCAGATCGAATCACAGATCGCTCAGACGGAAAACGCTCTGAGCATCCTCCTCGGCCGCAACCCCAGTTCCATAGCACGGGGTGAATCCATTCTGCACCTTACACTGCCCACGGTTCCAACCGGCCTGCCGTCACAATTGCTCGAACGCCGCCCCGACCTGGCTCAGGCGGAACAGAACCTGATTGCTGCCAATGCCCAGATCGGTGCAGCCAAGGCACTGTATTTCCCGAGCATCTCCCTTACAGGAGCCTTGGGCACGCAGAGTTCTGAATTGTCCAATCTCTTCAAGGGACCGGCACGAACGTGGAATTACACCGGGTCCTTTATAGGACCGATTTTCACGGCTGGAGCCATTTCAGGACAGGTCAAACAGGCCGAAGCGGGGCAGCAGGCGGCACTCTTGGGCTATAAGAATGCCATCCTGAACGCCTTCAGCGACGTGGAAAATACCTTGGTGATCCGTCAGAAACTCTCCGAGCAACTCCAAGCCCAGCAGGAACTGGTTACCTCTCTCAAGGAATACTCCCGTTTGGCATGGATGCAGTACAAAGGCGGCTACACACCCTATCTCACCGTCCTCGACGCCGAGTCGCAGCTCTTTCCCGCCGAGCTCAATTATGCACAGACAAGGACATCCCTTTTAACGGCCTATGTTAACATTTACAAAGCCTTGGGGGGTGGTTGGGTGGACAGAGCGGAAATGCGGACAGAGGTTCCGACGCCATGAATACAGAGAGCCCGATGCTTTTTGGCCGGTTCACAAAGAGAAAGGCAGCATCCAGACAAAGTGATTGAAGAACTCTATGGAACACGGTAGAAGTTCAAAGATTTCTCTTTCCTGTGAGATGATGCATTCTGGAGCGCATTGACAACTTTCGTTCTGCAGGTCCCCTGTTTCGTGCATAAGTCAATTCCTCAAACTCGGCAAAGAAGGAGGATGTGTGATGAATGTAAGGACTATTTGCAGGTTTGTAGTGATGGGGTTCCTGGCTGCGCTCGTGACGGGTCACCCCGAAGCTTTCGGGCAGGGCCGGGATAACGCTCCGACATTCAGCCAGGAAGAACTCGACCAGATGTTGGCACCGATCGCCCTCTATCCTGATTCGCTGCTTGCTCAGGTTCTGGTGGCGGCGACTTATCCCATTGAGGTAGTGCAGGCGGACCGGTGGGTAAAGCAAAACAAGAACCTCAAAGGGGAGCGGCTTAATGATGCTCTGGACAAGATGAATTGGGACCTCAGCGTGAAAGCATTGGTACCGTTTCCTCAGGTTCTCTCTATGATGAGTGAAAAATTGGAATGGACTCAGAAGGTAGGTGACGCTTTCCTGGCTCAGCAGGCAGATGTCATGGACACGATCCAAAAACTGCGCACCAAGGCTCAAGCTCAGGGAAACCTTAAGACCAATAAAGAACAGAAGGTTGTTGTTCAAGATAATGCGATCGTGATTGAGCCCGCCAACCCAACCATTGTGTACGTACCCATTTACGATCCGGCCATTGTCTACGGTTCATGGTGGTATCCGGCATATCCGCCCTATCCATATTATCCTGCAGGAGCGGTCGTTGCGGCTGGAGCATTCGGCTTTGCCGCGGGTGTCGCTGTCGGAGCAGCATGGAATGACGGCTGGGGCAGATGGAACTGGGGACATCATGATATCGACGTCAATATCAATCGAAACATCAACATCAACCGGGATACGATTGCAAATTATCAGACCGCAAGCTGGAAGCACGATGCTGTTCACCGGGGCGGCGTTCCGTATCACGATGCAGCCACTCGTGAGAGGTACGGTCAGCAAGGCCCGGGCACAGCGGAGGGTCGGCAAGATTTCAGAGGCTTTTCTCGGGAGGAGAGAGAAGGAATGCAGCATTTTAGGGGAGAGGAGCCTGCGACTGGGACAAGACCCTCTGCAGAGTCGACACTTCAAGGCTTGCGGCAGCGTGAAGGCGTAATGCAGCGTCAGGCACCAGAAGCTTTTGAAGGAATGGGGAACGGCAGGGAAGCAAGAATGAATTCGGACCGTGGCCGTATGAGCCGAGAGATGTCTTCCGGAGCCTTCGGTCATGAGGGCTTGGGCGGCGGTCGCGGTGCAGGCGGGTTCGAAGGCTTTGGAGGCCGAAGAGGAGGTGGCGGACCAGGTCTGCGCAGGTAACGCTCGAGCTGGCTTGGGAGAACACCGTTTGCCGTTGCCGGCTATCAAAGTGAATCATCTTTGATATATCCTGTTTTGTGGAGGATTGAACAATGCTTCTATTCACAAAAAATCGTATAAAAGCTCGTCTGAATCGCTCAGGGTTAGCCGTTCTTATAGTGGTTTCCCTGACAACCGTTGCATTGCAAAACAATGCCATAGCGGCAGACGTAAAGCATAAAATCTCGCAAAAGTCCTTCTCCTCTCCGGAAGGGGCTGCTGCAGCGCTGGTGGCCGCTGCAAAAGGCGATGATACGAATGCACTCTCAGCCATTTTGGGTCCCGATGGAAAACAGCTCATCTTCTCGGGCGATAAGGTTGCTGATAAAAACGGACGGTTGCGTTTTGTTCAGCTGTACGAGGAGAAGAACCGGATAATCAAGGAGAGTGATGTCAGGGCGATCCTCGAAGTGGGAAATGATGCCTGGCCTTTCCCCATTCCCATTGTGGAAGCAGGCAAGGGTTGGCGCTTTGATACTAAAGAAGGAAAGATAGAAGTTCTGAACCGTCGCATGGGGAGAAACGAGCGGGGCGCCATTCAGACCTGTCTGGCATATGTCGATGCGCAACGGGAATATGCATCCAAGGACCGGAATGGAGATAAGGTGTTGGAATACGCTCAGAAATTTAGGAGTGAACCAGGCAAGAGGGATGGTCTTTACTGGGAGCCCAAAGAAGGCGAAGAGCAAAGTCCCATGGGAATTTTCGTTGCCAATGCAAAGCGGGAAGGGTACGGAAATAAGAAATCCGGCGATAATCCTTCACCCTACCATGGATATTATTACAAGATTCTGAAGGCTCAGGGGAAGAACGCACCCGGCGGTGCATATGACTACGTGCTTAAGGGTAGGATGATCGGGGGGTTCGCTCTGATTGCCTATCCAGCTCAATATGGATCATCGGGAATTATGACCTTTATCGTAAGCCATAGCGGTGAGGTATATGAGAAGGATTTGGGCAAAAGGACGTCCTCTGTTGCACAGGCGATAAAAATCTTCGATCCTGATAAAACATGGCACAAGGTGGACTCCAAGTACCTGGAACCCCCCGTCCAAGACGAAGGCGGTGAGGTTCTTTTGCAGAAAACGAAATGAATCTGATTGGGGAGTGTTTTATGAGTCGGCGATTCGTCCTTGGCGGGATCTTCGGTTGTATTATGTTTCTCGGGTGGGGGATCGGGCCCGGTGCGTATGCGACTACCGGAACCAGCGACAATCAAGAAACGTCTATTCAGCCAACGGTCATGCCCGACGTGATCTGGGTGGAGAACTTCGAGATCGATTCAGCCGACGTGACCGACCGGCAGGGGGTACTTGGAGGCGAAAGCCGGGAAAGGAGGCCGCTTCTGAGGGGAGAAGGGCTTCTGCATCGTCAGCAGGACCCGGCATCCAAAGGCCGTGAACTCGTCGATCTCCTCTCATCGTCCCTGACCAGGGAACTCAACGACCGATCTCTTCCTGCGCGACGTCTTTTACCCGGTCAACCTTTGCCCGACAAAGGATGGCTGATTCGAGGACAGTTCCTGGAAGTCGACGAGGGAAACCGGGCCCGTCGCGCAATCATCGGTTTTGGCTCCGGGGAGACGCATATGGAGGTCCAGGTGACCGTTACTGACCAGGGTACTCATCCCGATTCACCCTTCCTCTTGTTCGGCACGACGGCGGAGAGCGGGAAAATGCCGGGAGCGATCATCCTCATGAATCCATATGTGGCCGCAGCCAAATTTGTCCTGTCCAAAAATGCATCGGAAAAGGACGTGAAGCATACTGCGGGTCAGATCGCCGCCGAGATCGTGAGCTACATGAAAAGACGCGGCCTTCTACCCCAGTAGTGGAGACACAAAGCGCACAGTACCCCACCATGAATTTATCCTTATTCAATACTTTGGAAATAAAGGGGAATTGTTATCGTATCCATCACTGCTCCCTTTAATCTCCAGAATTTCGTCCTTGATCGCCGTAAAAGCATCCACTACTGCCGGATCGAAATGTGATCCCCGTGATTCTTCAATGATGCGAAAGGCCTTTTCCACCGGAAAAGGTTCCTTGTAAGGTCTCTTGGATGTCATGGCATCGAAAACATCGGCAATCGCCACAACCCGGCCCACCAAAGGAATTTGCGTTCCCGACAGCCCTCTTGGATATCCTTTCCCATTCCATTTTTCATGATGCGTGAGAGCGATCACCGCAGCCAGACTGATGAAACCTCCCGAAGCCCCTTCCAAAATTCTGGCGCCCATGAGGGTGTGTTGTTTCATTATTTCCCATTCCTCGGCATCCAGTTTGCCCGGTTTCAGTAGAATCCGGTCGGGTATCCCTATCTTTCCCACATCATGCATTGGAGCGGCATAAAGAATTCCTTCGACGGTCTTCTCATTCAAGCCCATCTTGCGCCCTACGGCAGCGGCATACTCGCTCATGCGCTTGATGTGCCCTCCGGTATCTTCGTCCCGGAATTCAGCAGCGCGCGAAAGCCTGTAGATGGTATCGAGTGAGGCTTCCTTCAGTTTGTTATGAGCTTCATGCAACTTCTCCGTGGCTCGGCGCAACTCCAGAGTTCGTCGATTCACTTCTTCTTCGAGTTTCCGCTGATGATTCATCATATGATCGTGATAGGCTTTGACCTTGACCAGCGAACGGACCCTCGCCTTGAGCTCCATCCAATCCACCGGCTTTGTCAAAAAATCATCCGCTCCAAGTTCCAGAGCCCGCACTCGATGTTCCACCTCTCCCTGCCCTGTAACCATAACAACGGGGACAAACTTTGTTTCCTCTCCGCTTCTCAAACGTGCAAGGACTTCGAATCCATCCATTTCCGGCATATTGATATCCAGCAGGATAACGTCGAAAGCACCTTTCCTCGCAAATTCAATCGCCTCTTCCCCGTCACTCGATATACTGACTTCGTAGCCGAGAGGCACTAAAAAACCATGCATCAAAAACAGGTTATGGTACTCATCATCAACCACGAGGATTTTGGGCATTTTTTCCATCGATAAGCTTCTCCCGGAACAATATATTTTCAACCGGCCGGCTGATCGTCCAGAGCATTCCGAACAGTGTCAGCCAATAAGCGAAAAATAAATGGTTTCCTGAGAAATTCACGGACACCCACCTCCCTCGCCTTTTCAAACACTGTCGCATCAGACATTCCGGTACACAATATGACCGGAATATCGGGCCTTACTTTCAGGCACTCTTTGGTTAAATCCAGCCCGGATATTTCCGGCATGGTCACATCGGCAATGATCAAGTCAAAATCGTCAGAGCGGCTTTTAAAAACTTTCAGAGCTTCAGTGCTGCTGACCATCCCCTCCACCTGATATCCCAGATGACTCAGCATCTTTTTTCCTATATCCACCAATGATTTCTCATCATCCACCAGAAGAATTCGCTCCGTTCCGGCGGGAAGCGGCCCTGTTGTTCTCTCTCTTATCGTGTCAGCAGGGAATATTCTCGGCAGGACAATATGAAAGGTGACTCTATCTCCCGGCTCCATTTGAATGCGTAAGGCTCCACCCAGGGCTTTGACAATCTCATACACGACGGCAAGCCCCTTTCCTTTTCTAATAGAGTCTTCTATACCCGCGATGGCCGGGTCAAAAAAGCCGTCCGTAATATCAGTGGACGTATCGGGCGCCGTCTGACTCACAGCCAGAATCAAGTAGGAACCAGGCTTCAAATCGGGATATAAAGTTGAAAAGCTCTCGTCGCAGGAAATATCTCTGAGCTCCACCTCGAGTGTTCCACCCTTTTCCCTTATCGTCTGAAGAGCAAAGGTGCACAGGTTCATCAGTATCTGATGTATTTGAGAGGGATTTGCAAGGACGGTATCCCAACCGCTCGGTTTGGTCTGGATATCCTGCTGGATACGGATGGTGGATGGAAAAGATGATCTGAGGAACTTGAGAACCTCCTTGGTGATGAGACTTATTTGAAGTGGAGCAGGATTCTCTTCATTCATGCGACTGAACGTCAGGATCTGTTTCACCAGATCCTTCGCACGATTGCCTGCCTTAAGGACCTCCTCCAGATTCTGACGCAGGGGAGATTCCGCCGGAATGCTCAGGAGGGCCATTTGCGTATACCCAAAAACAGCCGAGAGAATATTGTTGAAATCATGAGCAATCCCCCCCGTCAAAGTAGCGATCGCCTGCACCTTCTGAGCTTCTTGAAGCTGCCTTTGAAGACGCTTACATTCTGTCAAATCCCTGACGATTCCTTCATAGAAGAGCACTTCGCCGGAATCATCCCATACCGCTACGGCATTGTCCTGAACCCAGACATCATGACCATCGCAGTGGCGCCAGACAGATTCAAAGTTTGAAACGACGCCGTCCTCTTCAATCTTCGCCAGCCACTCTCTGCGGGACTCACTATCCACATCCAGTTCGAAAAGATTTTGCCTCAGCAGAGACTCCCGGTTCGGATATCCGAACATCTTCGCAAAGGCTTCGTTGACGTCGGTGAGATCGCCCTGCGAGTTCATGCGATAAATTCCCATGCACACACGCTCGAAAAGGCTTCGATAACTGGAATCACTCTCCCGCTTTCCAAGAGGCTCTCTATGCAAAGGTTCGAGGTGCGGACTCCTATTTTGTGGCATTTTTCTCCTCATGAGTAGAGGGTTTAGTTCCTACTTCAACTTGGTTCGGCAATTGATCTAAATTTATTAAATTTTATTTCGTGAAAACGAGTCAATATAGAGCGTGGTTCGGTACCTATCGATTCTCAACACGTTACTCATGAAAGGATCAACTCGGTTCCCGCCTTCCCATCCACTGCGCTCATAATGTCTTCAATGGAGCAAATGACCGCTCTTTTGCCTCCTCCCTGCAGAAACTGAATTGCAGCTTCCACTTTGGGTCCCATGGAACCTGCCGGGAATTCGCCCTTTTTCAGATGGTGATATGCATCCTTGATTCCGAGTGTTCTGAGAAACCGTTCGTCGGGTTTACCGTAGGACAGAGCCACACCCTCCACGTCTGTGGCGATGACAAACACGTCGGCACCAATTTCATAGGCAAGCTTCGCACTTGCCAAATCCTTGTCTATGACCGCATCGATCCCTTGAAAAGCACGCCGTTCCTTTATGACAGGAATCCCCCCTCCTCCACAGGAAATGACGATGAAATCCATATCGATCAACGCTTTGATCTCCCTCTTCTCGACAATGGTAATCGGCTGCGGTGAAGCCACAACCCGTCGATAGCCCTTGGCTGTCTTTACAGTGGGATACGGAAGTTTGGCCGCCATTTCCTCAGTGAAGGCCGGACCAATTGGTTTCGAGGGATGTTGAAAAGCTTGATCGTGCTCATCGACAAGAACATAACTGAGTACCGTCAAGAAACGCTGCTTGGCATCCAGGCCAAGCCTCATGAATTCATTGTCGAGCGTGGATTCAATCATGTAACCGATCTGTCCCTGCGTCTGCGCCACGAGAATTTCAAGAGGCAGTCGGGGCACGGCATCACAACATTCTTGCTGAAGCAGCAGGTTCCCTACCTGAGGACCATTTCCGTGCGTAATGACAATCCGATACCTTCGAGAAAGGCGCGCTATCTGTCTCAGAGGCAACTTCAGATTTTCAAACTGCTCTTCTACGGTGCCCACTTCCCCTTTACGGATAAGTGCGTTGCCACCGAGCGCTACCAACAAGATTTCTTTTGTGTCTTTGCCTTTGGTCGGCTTTTGCATTTGCCATCCACCGGATGAAAGAGTGGTAAAAATCAGCCTGTCAAGGTTCAGCCCATGATCCCCAGCAATTCTCATTTTGAAAAACCTACACCCCCCTGCCCCCCCTCAAGGGGGGAATTTTTAGGATAAAATCCCCCTTTGAAGGGGGATCAAGGGGGATGTCGGAAACACCCATATCATGAGACGCATCCAAAATGAGAATTGTTGCATGATCCCTGATGAGGCATGAACCCGCAGGACCCTGATTCTTCTACCGCTTCATCCCACTCAACTGTTCCAGGGCCAAAATCAATGCCTGAGTACCGCTCCTGCCATGCCCCTGGGCTTTGACCGCAAGGTACAACTGATGAACCAGGGCCAAGCCTGGAAGCACGATTCCTGAAGCTGCGGCTTCCTTCAAGGCAATTCCCATGTCTTTGATGAAGTGTTCCACAAAGAAGCCGGGATTGAAGTCCCTTTTCAGTATGCGGGGAGCGAGATTGTCAAGACTCCAGCAACCGGCAGCGCCACCCGAGATGGACCGGAGCATTGTCTCCAGGTCCAAACCCGCCTTGTATCCGTAGACAAGACTCTCACAAACACCGATCATCGTCCCCGCAATGACGATCTGATTGCACATCTTTGTATGTTGTCCCATCCCCGCAGGCCCCTGATGAACGATGTTTTTCCCCATGACTTCAAGAAGGGGAAGGACATGGTTCAGGGCGTCCAAATCTCCCCCCACCATGATCGACAGTGTTGCATTTCGTGCCCCAACATCGCCCCCGGATACGGGCGCATCCAGCATCTGAACGCCTTTTTTCATCGCGGCATGAGAGATCTCACGACTCAATGCAGGTTCCGTCGTGGTCATATCCACAAGGATATCTCCCGTTTTAGCTCCCTCCAGGATCCCCTCCGCGCCCAAATATACTTTGCGTACATCTTCCGGATAACCTACCATGGTGAACACCACCGAAGAGCGTGCGGCCACCTCTTTTGGGGATTCCGCCCATATGCCGCCACTGTTCAAGAGTGGCTCAGCCTTTTTGCGGGTCCTGCTGTAAACCGTTAACCGGTATCCCTTTTCTATGAGATGTCCACACATGGAAAGTCCCATGACTCCGGTTCCAATCCAACCGATTGGAGTGTCGGACGATAGTACTTCCTTCATTTGGTTCTCCTTGAACATGCTGTTGTTGATCGTTCTCTCATTCGAGTGGAGTGATCGTCAAGCAGGTAGATCGTGCGATTTTCATAAATATGGAAATGAGCAGGGTTATAGTACTCCGAGCGACTTCATCCGTTTGAGAAGGATAGCCTCAAGAAAAGGTGGACCGTGATCCTTGTATTCATAACGCACTCGAACAGCCGGCTTCCTGATGCTGAGAAGATTTGCCAGATGGATGGGAGTGGCGAAAAGGACAAGATCACAGGGCACGGCATTGATCGTCGCCTCAAGATCTTGCATCTGGGCTGCACCATATCCCATAGCTGGAAGCTGATTATGAATATGAGGGTATTGAGCAAGAATTTCCCGAATGCTGCCCTGTGCAAACGGGTGTGGGTCGACAAGCCGTGCGGCCCCGAATTTTCGAGCTGCGATGGTTGCAGCTCCAAACGACATCCCACCATGAGTGAGGGTAGGCCCGTCTTCCACCACCAAAACATTTTTTCCTTCGATTTGCTCGGGTTGTTCTACAAGCACGGGGGATTCAGCCATTACAATCTGAGCTTTAGGCGCGAATCTTTCTATATTTTTGCGTACTTTTTCCACATCACCGGCAGATGCCGTATCCACCTTGTTGATGATCGCCACATCCGCCATGAGCATGTTGGTTTCCCCGGGGTAATAGAGCAACTCATGGCCCGCTCGATGAGGATCAAACACGACAATATGGACATCCGGATAATAGAAAGGTGTATCGTTGTTTCCGCCATCCCAGACAACGACATCGCAATCGCTTTCCTCTTCCGCTTTCCTTAGAATCTGTTCATAGTCCACACCTGCGTAGACAACGACCCCCATGTCAATGAGAGGCTCATACTCTTCCCTCTCTTCAATGGTGCAATCATTGAGCTCGAAATCATCATAGGAAGAAAACCGCTGAGCAACCTGTTTTCTCAGATCCCCATAAGGCATGGGATGGCGCACCGCCACAATCCGTTTTCCATGAGCTTGAAGTATCCGGCACACTTTACGAGTGGTCTGGGATTTACCGCACCCGGTTCTCACAGCGCAAACGGCGACCACGGGTTTCTTCGCCTTGAGCATTGTATAGGTGGCTCCCAGTAGAATAAAGTCTGCGCCTTCGGCCATGGCGATGGAAGCCTTGTGCATCACCTCCACGTGCGGCACATCGCTATAGGAAAACGCAACCAGATCCACCCGGTTTTCTCTTATGAGCTTCGCCATCTCTTTTTCCGGATGGATGGGAATTCCCCTGGGATAAAGATCACCTGCCAGTTCCGGAGGATAGAGGCGTCCTTCGATGTTGGGAATCTGAGCCGCGGTAAAGGCAATGACGTTGTAGCGCGGGTTTCCTCTAAAGTAGACATTGAAATTGTGAAAGTCCCGTCCGGCCGCTCCGACGATAATGACTTTTTCAACCATGGTGAATGCCTTTTTCTGAAGTTGAAAATCTGCAGCGATGCACGCTCTCACGATTCTATGAAAAAATGAGAAGATTACAGAGAGGAAGGAATGGCTCTTGATGGAGGAATCCCATAAGAATTCCAAAATCTTCTCCGTGTCTCCATGGTGAATAACGGGATATTAGAATCCGCCAACTCCCTTATAAGGTCACGAGAAATCGACTGTGGACCAGTCTATATGAAACATTGGCTTTCCCAGGGCTCTGGACAAACGGATCATGAATTCTCTCCTGGGAATCTCCCGCGCGCCAAAACTCTGAAGATGTGCTGTCGTAACCTGGCAATCAATCAATTCAAATTTCCAGGCTTGCAGCAGCTGCACCAGGTGTACAAACGCCACCTTGGAAGCATCCGTCATTTCGGTAAACATGGATTCCCCGAAAAAGACCCTCCCGATTACGACACCATACAACCCTCCCACCAGTCTTCCATCATGCCAGGTTTCCACAGAATGGGCATACCCGCGCTTATGAAGCTGAAAGTAGGCCTGGATCATTTCAGGCAAAATCCAGGTCTCCTCTCCTTTGCACTCACGCACGTAAGCACAACGCGTAATGACATCGAGGAAGGCTCTGTCGATGGTCACTTGAAAAGAACCTTTCTTGATCACACGCTTCAGGCTTTTGGCAATTCTCAATTCATGGGGAAAGAGGACGAGACGAGGATCGGGAGCCCACCACAAGATGGGAGTATCCTGGGAATACCAGGGAAAAATTCCCAACCGGTAGGCAAGGAGGAGACGCTCTTCAGAAAGATCCCCCCCGATGGCCAAAAGGCCATCGGGTTCCGCGTACTGACATGGGGGGAAAATAAGCTCTTTACTCAAACGAAAAACCGGCATGTTCACTCACACGATTTTCAAGCCGGAACAGCAGCGCCTTGTTTCTCTTTTTCCGTCAAAAGCTCAAAGGTCAAATTTTCACTTCTCAAAACGTTTTCCTCAACGGGAGAAGCCGCACCCTCCACCCGATCGATGCGCACCGTACCTCCATGCTGCAGCCGTCCAAAAAGGATTTCTTCAGCCAGCATATCCTTGATCTCCATCTGGATCAGACGGGCCAGAGGGCGGGCTCCAAAGGTCGGATCGTATCCTTTTTCAGCCAGCCAGGCGCGTGCTGCAGGAGTGAGCTCCAGTCGCACCTGCTTTTCCTTGAGCTGATCTTCCATTTCTTTGATAAACTTTTCGACGATCTTTTCCATCACGGTAGGAGAAAGACCATTGAAAGCGATGATCCCGTCCAGCCGGTTGCGGAACTCGGGGCTGAAAAGATTTTCTATGGCTTTCATGCCCTTCCCCACACGACTGTCCACGGCACTGGTCCCACCAAATCCGATCGATGCACTGGACATTTCACGCGCACCCGCATTGGACGTCATCAAGAGGATCACATTGCGGAAATCGGCTTTCTTCCCGTTGTTATCGGTCAGGGTCGCATGATCCATGACCTGAAGCAAAATGCTGAAAAGATCCGGATGAGCCTTTTCAATTTCATCCAGAAGCAGAACCGTGTATGGCTGCTTTCTGATAGCGTCCGTCAGAAGACCTCCCTGGTCAAAACCGATATATCCCGGAGGCGCGCCGATGAGACGGGCTACGGTATGCTTTTCCATGTATTCGCTCATGTCGAAGCGAAGGAAATTCACACCCAATACCCGAGCCAGCTGTTTCGCCACTTCGGTTTTTCCAACACCTGTCGGACCAATGAGAAGGAAAGATCCGATGGGCTTCTCCGGAATACGCAAACCGGCTCGAGAGCGCTTGATCGCCCTGGTTAGAGCGTCAATGGCCGCCTCCTGCCCAAACACGCTGCCGCTCATCTCTTCTTTGAGATTTCGAAGCCTCAACTGATCGGAAGACGATACGCTTCGAGGAGGGATCTTGGCAATGCGCGCCACTACCTGCTCAATGTCTTTAGGACCAACGACACGCCTCACCCGCCGGTCCTTTTTCAGACGCAGGCTGGCTCCTGCTTCATCGATAACATCGATGGCCTTGTCAGGAAGATACCGGTCATTGATATGGCGACTGGACAGCTCGGCCGCAGCCCTCAAAGCCGCATCGGTGTAACGAACCTGATGATGTTTTTCATAGTAAGATTTGAGCCCTTGAAGAATTTGATATGTTTCGTTCACCGACGGCTCGCGAATTTCAATCTTTTGAAAACGGCGGCTCAATGCACGGTCTTTTTCAAAATGGTTCTTGTATTCTTCATACGTCGTGGAACCGATGCAGCGAAATCCTCCCACCGCCAAAACGGGCTTGAGAATGTTGGACGCATCCATGGACCCGCCGCTTGTAGCTCCAGCTCCGACTACCGTGTGAATCTCATCGATAAAGAGGATAGCCCCGGGCTTTTTCTTGATTTCCTGAATGACCCCCTTGAGGCGAGCTTCAAAATCGCCACGGAATTTGGTGCCTGCTAAAAGTGCTCCCATATCCAGGGCAAAAATCTCGACATTGTAAAAGGCCTCGGGTACCTGTCGTTGCTGAATTCTAAGAGCCAGACCTTCGGCAATGGCGGTCTTGCCCACTCCGGGATCTCCCACAAAAATGGGATTGTTCTTGGTCCGCCGTCCCAGAACCTGCAATGTGCGAAGGATTTCATCCTCCCGCCCGATCAACGGATCGATTTGTCCCTCAGCCGCCTTTTGAATGAGATTTACGGTGAAGCTCTCAAGAGCTCCGGGCTTCCGCCGTTCCTGGGGATTGCCGGAGTCAGGCGCAGCGGATGAAAACCTTTCGGTAAATTCCTCTTCCTCCGGTTCATGTATTTTGGAAATGCCATGAGAGATATAACTCAGCACATCCAGGCGCGAGACGCCCTGGGATTTCAGGAAGTAAACCGCATGAGAATTTTCTTCATAAAACATCGCGGCAAGGATATCGCCGGCGTCCACTTCCTTCTTTTCCGCTCCATGAACATGCATGATAGCCCGTTGAAGCACTCGCTGTACACCCATGGTTTGTATGGGATCCTGCTCCTTGCCCTCCGGAAGAATTTCGACACGTTCGGCAAAAAACTTTTCCAACTGTGCCTTCAATTTGTCCACATCCGCGCCACAGTGATAGAGTATCCGTCTTCCCGTCACATCGTGGAGAATGGCATAGAGAATATGCTCCAGAGACAGGAATTCATGGCGCCGATCCTTCGCTTCCTTGATGGCCGCGGCAAATGTAAGTTCAAGTTCTCTATTGATCATTTATGCCTCTTCCATGCTGCATTGTAATGGGAATCCGTTTTTCCTGGCCAGATGGTGAACCAATTCCACTTTTGTCTCGGCGATTTCCGCCGTAAAAACACCACACACTCCGGTGCCGTTCTTATGAACCAGCAACATAATCCGGGTTGCCTCCGCAGGAGACTTGTGAAAAACCTTTTCAAGAATTTCCACTACGAATTCCATCGTAGTATAGTCATCGTTATGAAGTAAAACCTTGTACATGGGAGGTTCGTCGAGTTCCTCTTCAATGCCGCTCTCTAATTCTTCCCCAAAATCCGGATGATGCTCACTCATCCCGTTTCCTCCCTCATCCTGAAGCTTTCGCGTAATCTTTCGATCTGCGTCTTGACCTTTTCTCAATAATAAAGAATAACTTTTTCCACTGAAGTGTCAAGCAAGGCGCCTTTTACGATTATCGACAAAACACATTCATCCCGCCCTTTTGGGACAGAGGAGATATTCATGGCAGGCAACAGTTTCGGTCATCTCTTCCGCATCACCACCTGGGGAGAATCCCACGGGCCGGCTTTGGGAGTCACCATCGATGGGTGCCCCCCCGGCATTCCCCTATCCCCCGAGGATATTCAGAAGGACCTTGAACGGAGGAGACCCGGAAAGCAATTGACCTCTCCACGCCGGGAACCCGATAAAGTGGAGATTCTCTCCGGAATTTTCGAGGGAACCACTACAGGTACCCCTCTCAGCCTTGTTATTTTCAACCGGGACATTCGAAGCAAAGACTACAGCGATTTGGCGCGTCTTTACCGTCCGGGGCATGCAGACCGGACCTATGAACAAAAATTCGGCATCAGGGACTGGCGAGGCGGGGGCCGCAGTTCAGCCAGGGAAACGGCTGCACGCGTGGCTGCTGGAGCCGTGGCCAGAAAATTCCTGCAACGATACGGGATTTGGGTAAAAGCCTACACTCTTGCTCTTGCCGGCATCCATTGCCGGAATTTTCGCTGGGAAGATATTGACGAAAATCCCCTCTACTGCCCCGATGCCCAATGCGCCATTGCCATGGAGGAGCGGCTCAAGGAAATTCGGACTGCGGGGGATTCCGCCGGTGGGATCGTGGAAGTCTGCGCCAAAGGCTGCCCTCCAGGACTGGGCGAACCCGTCTTTGATAAATTGGACGCGCGCCTGGCAATGGCGCTCATGTCCATCGGCGCCGTTAAGGGAGTCGAAATCGGGGAGGGTTTTGCGGCTGCCGACCTGCTAGGAAGCCAGAACAACGATCCGGTCACTCCCAAAGGCTACGCCAGCAATCATGCAGGAGGCATTCTGGGCGGAATTTCAACGGGTTTGGACATTGTTTTGAGAGTAGCGGTGAAACCCATACCTTCCATTTCGAAAACACAACAAACCGTGGATAAGGACGGCAACCCTGCCACCATTCAAATCAAAGGAAGACACGACGTTTCGGCCATACCCCGCATCATTCCAGTCTGCGAGGCAATGGTACTCCTCACGTTGGCGGACTTCATGATGCACCCGTTTCCACGAAATTTCTGACAAACCCCGGCAGACCTTTTGCAAGTAAAGAGCGAAAGGTCTGCCGATTCGCTTACTGTGGAATCATCATCCACTCGTCTAAAGTTTGATTTTCAGATCCTCCAGCATCCTATCGCCAAATTCCATTATGTAATCCCGCTGCGCCGGGGTGGCGTAAGCAATGCAATTGCAACGCAGAATCTGGCGGCTGCGGATGAGAAACTCAAACGCAACACTGTTTTTCGACAGGTTGACTGCAAAATAGAATGGATGACACTTCGAGTGTTCCTTCTGAACAGGAGTGTAAAGATCTTCAGGGAGGTTCACCCAAAAGATTTCACTCATCATGGTTTTATCCGCATTCTTGTACAGAAACTCATTTATAAGATCATGATCGGATTCACGCAGTTGATCGAATACATACTGTTTCATGACCGGCGATTTCCTTTCTCTGGTATCACTTCAATGCCGCCTTGAATTTCTCCCCCATCTGGAGAAGATTTGCAGCCCAATCGGGTGCGAGGGGATCTGCAGGAACGACAGTGGCACCTATGGATGCGGCGATGGTGCGGGCGATCGCATCTGAATATTGGGGCTGAACAAATATCGTTTTGACTTTTTGAGCCTGCGCGTATTCGATCAACCGCTTCAAATCTGCAGCTTTCGGTTCTTTTCCTTCCACCTCGATGGGGATCTGCTTGAGGCCGTATGCATTGGCAAAGTATCCCCAGGCAGGGTGAAAGACCATGAACTCGGGCGATGCCTCCTTGCCATAAAATACCTGCATCAACGCGAGGTCGAGGTCCACCAGTTCGTTGATAAACTTTTTGTAATTGGCTTCGAAATAGGACCGCCCCTCGGGATCCGCCTTTACTAATGCGTCGAGAATATGACGCGCCTGCAGTGAAACCAACGGGGGCGAGAGCCAAATATGGGGGTCCAGTCCGTCATGTGCATGTTCATGAAGGGCCTCTCCCCCATGAGGATTCTCACCTGCCGGGCCATGAAAAGATTCATGGGCCATGGGGATTTTTTGAATACCGGCCTCGGTATGCACAACAACCATGCGTGGATTCGCCGCAATGAATTTCTGCAACCAGACATTTTCGAAAGGCACACCGATGGCAAAGTAGATGTCGGATCCAGTCAGAGCCACCATTTGCTGAGGCTTGGGCTCGTAATTGTGAGGGTCCGCTCCCGGAAGGACCATGGCAGAGACATTTACTCTTTCCCCGCCTATTTTTTCCACAAAATATTTCTGTGGAATAATACTGACCGCAACCTGGATGATCTTATCCGCATAAGCCGGACCGGCGAACGCCAACCCCGAAAAAATAAAGGCTACACAAATCCTCTTCAATACTTTTCTCATTTTCTCACTCCCAACTTGCCGCATTGAAAGTGCAACCGAAAATGCAACAGTTTTTTTGTTCCGTCAAGTGCATCAAAATCGAGACAGCAATTCTCATTTTGGATGCCTCTCATGATATGAACGTTTCCGACATCCCCCTTGATCCCCCTTCAAAGGGGGATTTTATCCTAAAAATTCCCCCCTCGAGGAGGGCAGAGGAGTGTAGGTTTTTCAAAATGAGAATTGCTGAAATCAAGAAAGATCCCCTGTGGGCGACTTCCCGCTCTGCAGGGCCCTGCGAACGGCTGTGGCGAGATCCCCCATGAACATGGGTTTTGTCAGGAATTCACGAATCCCCGATTTCACAATATTTTCGGAAAAAATAGCTTCTCCGAGACCACTGCAAAGTATGATGGGAAAACCGGGACGAATGCGAACCACTTCCTTCGCCAATTCGATGCCCGTCAGGCGAGACATCGTATGATCGGTAATCAGAAGATCAAAGGAGTCTGGGTTCGCCCGGAAAATTTCCAAAGCCTTTTGGCTACTCGTGGAAGCCAGCACATTATAACCGAGATGTTCTAGCATCTGCCGCACCGTGTCCGCCAGTGCGGCTTCATCGTCTACCAGAAGAATGCGTTCGTTTCCGCGCGGAAGAACATTGAAGCCCGGGCCCATTTCATTGGAAACTTTATTCTTGAACTTGGGCAGAAACACATGAAAGGTCGTACCCCTACCTTCTTCACTATCTACGTGAATCGATCCCCTGTGGCTTTGCACGATTCCATGCACCACCGCAAGTCCCATTCCCGTCCCCTCCCCTAGGCACTTTGTGGTAAAAAACGGATCGAAAGCCCTGGCCAAAATCGCAGGGCTCATTCCATGGCCGGTGTCTTGAACGGTGAGCCTCACATAGGAACCGGGATTCATTCCGGCATATCGAATCACAGCCTCTGAATCGAGCTCCACATCCCGAAGGCTCACATGGAGTACGCCTCTCTTCTCACGCATGGCGTGCGCGGCATTGGTGCAAAGGTTCATCAAAACCTGATGGATTTGAGTGGGGTCAGCCCAGATGAGACTGGAAGTATTGGGAATATCCTGGCAAATTTCTATGGTCGTCGGCAGGGAGGCACGCATCAGTTTGAGAACTTCCTTGACGATGAGGCTGACCTGCAGGGGTTTGAATCCCTCGTCTTTCTGGCGGCTGAATGTCAGGATTTGCTTTACCAGTTCCTTGGCCCTGTCTCCTGCCTTGAGCACCTGTTCGAGGTTTCTCATGACGTTATTTTCCGAAGGGGTCTTCAGGAGGGCCATTTCGGTATAGCCGATGATCGCACCCAAAATATTGTTGAAGTCGTGAGCGATACCACCCGCCAGAGTCCCAATGGCCTCCATCTTTTGTGCCTGGCGCAGCTGCCTTTCCATTTGGCGTTCGTGGGTCACATCCCGTTCTATGGCCACGTAATGAGTAACCACGTTCATTTCATTACGAATGGGAGAAATGGTGGTTTCCACTTCACTCAGCGTACCATTCTTATGCCGCTGCATGGTCCGCCCTGTCCAGACTTCACTTCGAGCAAGGAGTTTCCAAACTCTTTCATAGGAAAAATCATCCTGATGGGCGCTTTTGAGGTCCCGAAAATCCTTTCCTAGAACCTCTTCCCGCTTATACCCGTTGATCCGCTCAAAGGCCGGGTTGACGTACTCGATTTTCCCATTCGTCTGAATGATGGCGATGCTTTCAACGGTCTGTTCCAAAGCTGCAGCCAGAAGAGCCAGTTTCTGCTCCGCTTCCTTGCGCTGCGTGATGTCTTCCACTTGAGTGATGAAGTAAAGCGGTTTTCCTTGGCTATCCGCAAGAAGGGATGCAGCAAGCTGAACCCAGACCAGATGTCCCGATTTGTGGATGTAGCGTTTTTCGAACTGGACGGAGTACACTTCTCCTTCCAACATTTGCCGCATGCATTCTTCACTGAGCTGCAGGTCATCCGGGTGACTGATAGACTGAAAATCGGTTTCAAGGAGTTCCTGCATGGAATAACCAAGCATACGGCAAAGAGAGAGGTTCACCTGCAAAAAACGGCCTTCCACGCCCACAAGCGCCATTCCGATAGCTGCATATTCAAAGGCCGTACGGAACCGCTCTTCACTCTCCCGCAACTGTTCCTCACTCCTCCTCTGTTCGGTCGTATCGTACATAATACAGTGCGTTTGCAGGAACCGGCCTTTCTCGTCCCGCCCAATACACCCATCGAAGGTCGCATACAAACGCGACCCATCCCTGCGAAGCATCTCGAATCTTTCATTCTTGATGTCTCCGATCACGTGGAAAAGAGGAAATCTGTCTTGAAAACGCTTCCGCTCCGATTCCGGAAGAAAATCCCCGAACCAGCGGCCGATAACTTCTTCTTTTCTATATCCCAGAATCTTCAGCCAGGTTTTGTTCACCTCCAGCAGGCGGCCATCCGCCCCCAGGGACTGATAGCCCAGGGGAATATCGTCAAAAAGCGATCGAAATTCGCTTTCCCTGTTTCTGATCGTTTTTTCCTTATCTACCATGTCTTTTCTTCCAACGGAAACCGACACATCGTCACAAAAACATTTCTTTTTCAGAATTGTAAGCGGCCTGAACCCTTTCAAGCAGTTCATCCAAATCTTCTTTATGGAGTTTCAAAGCCTTCGCACTTTTCAATTCGTGAAGTTCAAGATCGGGATTTTTTATAAAGCCTATCTCCATCTTGTGGCAAAAGGCATTGCCCAAGTTGACTATATAAGACAATGCGGGCAGAACACAGGCCTTTTCCGGTCTGTGATGCTTTCCGATCGCTTCTACAATCTCTTCGGCAAAATTCCACTTCCTGGCGACCAACTGTCCCAACTGCGCATGGTTGAACCCCAGAAGCCGCTGTTCCATTTCCAGGAAAGTAAGACCGGGATTATGATAGACCTCTTGCACGATCAAGAGCATTTTTTTTGGGATCTTCATATAGAAGACAACTTTTCCGACATCGTGCAACAAGCCCGCCAGGAAGGCTTCTTCGGTTTTCGAGAATTTCAACATCTGAGCAATCATCCTGGATGTAAGAGCACAACCCAGGGAATGTTCCCACATGAGCTTTTCGGCCAGACCGAAGGTCTTGAAAAAATCGTACAGAGCCGAGGAGATCACGATAGACTTGATGGTGTTGAACCCAACGGTCACCACGGCATCAGTGATGGTCAAAATAGCCCTTCTCCTCGCATAGCAAGCCGAATTGGCAATGCGCAGCACTCTGGCCGCTATGGCTTGATCTTTGGATATGATTTTGTGGAGATCCCTGGCGGAGGCATCAGGGTCGGAAAGTCTTTGCATCGCCTGCTGGGCTATATGCGGCATTGCGGGAAGGTCCTGTGCAGTCAGGACAATGCTTTGGGCTCCTGAGGGATTCATACGCTTTCTCTTTCAGCTCCTTTCTTTGTAAAAAAATCCACGCAAAAGTATGTCCATCCGGGTGATGAAAACAAGCGAAATTTTCCCTTTCCGGAGTATTCGCGCAATCCGCCGCGATATACAAAGGGTGATGAAAGATCACGAATACCCACGAACCGGCTCATTCACTCGATGCCCCTTCAGGTGCAACAAAACGCAGATTCCCCTCCGCGTCGAAAACCGATTGGACCTTTTCATCCCGGAACTGGATATGAGAAGATCGGTAAAACCAGATGCTCCCTTGAATGCTCGTCGGTGTGCCTTGTACGGCAAGTACTTCGTCCCTGGTGGAACCGACAGTGAAAAACTGCTTCTGGACGGCAGGACCATGTGAACCCGAAGGATTCAAACGAATAGAAACGTGTTCAAAAAAATTATCGAACCCTATCAGACGATCTTCTTTGAAGCGGATTTCACTGAACCCATAGTACCATCGGTTGCCCATGACACGGGTGGGAGTCCCCAGAGCACGGATGACATCGTCTTTCGTGGAACCCAGCGTGATGACCAAAGGGCTGTTTTCCAGAGGACCGGATGGAACCAGCCGAACCCTGAGAGAACCGTCAAAATTATTGTAGCGCGCCACCCTTCCGTCTCTGAACTGAATCTCGGAAAGTCCATAGCTCCAGGTATTCCCTTTCACTTTATGTGGGATTCCCTGAACCTGCCGCACCTCTTCCCTGGAAGAACCCAAGGTAAAGAAGGAGGGATTGGGATCCATCGGCGGGGCAGGCGGAGGGGTGGAGGATTCCAGAAGAGCGGGAGGAACTCCCTTCGCTTTATCCTGCAGCAAAGAAACAGACTCTTCGGAGCGAAAGGGTTCCGGCCGGCGATCTGCGACCCTTTCCGGCTTCGCCATTCCCTTATCGTGAAAAAGAGCGCGCTTTTCGGCACTCCACCAGAGGACATTGAACAAGAAAAAGAGGGCAAGAATTGCCCCCCCCACCAGAAGAATATGCCATCGAAAAGGATATCTTTCGAATTCGCCAAGGAGGCTTTTGAGTCTTCCAAAGAAGACCGAGAAATGGCCGAAAGCAAAAGGGCGTGTACGTGGCCGTTCAGGTGGGACGGCAAAAGGCCTGTCATTATGAACCGGCCGCTTCCCGGTTTTTGTTTCAGTTCGTTTTTTTTCCCGTTCCGCAGCTTCAAGATCGGGATCTTTCCATCCCGCCAAAATACGGTGATATGCCGAGGTGATTTCCTTGAATCTCTCTTCCGCGGCCCGTTGTTCCCAGGACGAAAGATGTTGAAAGCGATCCGGATGCCACTGTTTGGCAAGATTGCGGTAAGCTCTTTTCAACTCCGTGAGAGTCGCACCCGGTCCCAGCTGCAACATATCGTAATCGGAGGAAGGAGAGTGTTTGGGATTTGACGGCATGGCTTTATTTCGTGGGTTTATGATTTGATTTTACCTTTGAATCTCAAACCGGTTGCATACAATATACCAGGCGCCGGGAAATTCCAAGGTTTGAGATGACCGCAATGGGCGGTATCCGAAGGACCAATTCTTGCATTCCAAACAACTGACGGGGAGCATCATATTCCTTTCATGCTGAAAAGCATCAACGCAAAAGCAATCTCTCTCCCCCAACCGCAACCAGAAGTATCAGGAAGGGTTTGACTGAAAATCATGCTGGTTCTTACAAGAAAAAGCGGAGAATCCATAAGAATAGGCGATGACATCGAGATCGTTATCACTGAAATCGATCGAAAAAAGGTAAAGATCGCGATTCGAAGTCCAAAGCACATTCCCATTTATCGGTCTGAATTGTATGAAAAAATGCAGCAGGAAAATCGTGAGGCGGCTCATATGGACGCCAATGATTTGAACGATGCACTCAGCTTGTTTCATCCATGTAAACAACCTGGACCTCCGGAAAATCAAGAATCTTGAAAAAACACTAAAAAGATGTCGGAAAGGAACTTATGCTGATCGAGACCTCACGTTTCGGCACGCTGGATGTGGAGGAGAGCAAATTCATCCGTTTTCCCTGGGGCATTCCGGCTTTTGAAGACCTCAAGCGATTCATTCTCATGGAACATGGTTCGGGACCCATCCACTGGCTTCAGGCGGTCGACGATCCCTCTGTCGCCTTCGTCGTTTGTCCTCCTGAAATTCCCGGAGTGAGCTATCGTATCCCTCCACATAAAAAGGAGCCTATTCAGCTCGAAGATGATCAGGACCTTGTGATATTGAACCTGGTCTCATCCATGCCCGACCAAAACCTCCTGCGGTTTCATGTGCGAAATCCCCTGCTTTTCAATACGGCCATGCGTCTTGCCTATCAGTGGAGTATAGACCCCGAGGACCTTCCAAAATACCTGGAGACCCGCAACGGGGTCGCCCTGAGTCCGGACCCGGAAGACCCGACGGGAACCGCCGCTTTTATCTACTGGAAACGGGAAAAAACAGAAAAGGCCCGACCGGTGTCTAAATAAAGTAATCCATGGGGGTTCGAGGGTTCAAATAATAATAGACCTCGGCCTGAACCTGCGAGGGGCGGAGGCTCCTTTTGATCGTCACATCCGGGTCATCTTCCAGCTCGAAAATCACCGCCTCCCGCTTGGGAACAGCCGGATCGTAAATCAGGATGTTCGGCCGCAGGCGGTCCTTTGGATTGATGGATATCACCATTCCGATCAAGCCATTGGAAAGCTCCACCAGGCTCCCCGGCGGATAGATACCCATAACACGGATGAAACGAGACAAAAGACTTTCGTCGAACCGGTCCCGTATGCGGCAAAACATGTGACTCAACGCTTCGTGCGGCGTCATGGCCTCTTCCGGGTCCAGTGGATTGCAGAGGCTGTCATAAGTATTCGCAATCGATATCACCTTTGCAAGAAGGGATATCTCATCGGCTTTCAGCCGATCGGGATACCCCTGACCATCATTGGTTTCATGATGCTGGCGAATGACTTTCAGGGATTCTTCCGGAAAGTCTTCTATTTGTTTCGCAATCTCTTCGCCATAAATGGGGTGAAGTTGCAGCAACTTGCGTTCTACAGGGGTGAGCGGCCCACGTTTGATAAGGTACTTCCTGGGAATACGCTGTTTGCCGACGTCATGAAAGAGGGCCCCGAGCCCAAGCCACCGCAGTTCCTCCTCCGTCAGTCCCACCTCCCTTCCCAGCAAAAGAGCCAGCAGGGCCACATTCAATGTGTGATAGAAAACGTCTTCATTCAAGGATTTCACATGCATCAGGTTGATAACGACATCTCTTTGCGTCAGAAGGGATTCCACCATGGTTTGAAGCAAACTGTCGGCCTCGCCCTTTGCTTCGAGCGACCCCGTCGAGAGGCTTTTGATGACCCGTTTTGCCTGCCTGAAGGTTTTTTGGAATTCTCTTTCACACTTCTGGAATCTTCTTTGTTGTTCCTTCAGGCGGCGAATACGTTCCTGCTTACGTTTCTGCAGTATGGGATCCGCATCCGCAGGTTTTTTGAAAACGGAAGCAACATCAAGTGCTTCGGGCACACCGACTTCAGCGGGCGGCAAAGGCGGCTGATCGCTTTTCTCCGGCTTATAGACCACACTGGAAATTCCCAAATCCTTCAGAACCTTGATTTGATTCTCCGACTTGATTTTGAAGCTATTGAAAGCAAACGGATGTTCAATCCAGCGCAACTCCAGTCGAACATAAACCCCCACGCGCAACCGATCCAGTGATATACGCTGCTCCGACATCACTACCATTTCGTTCCCTTTTTTTATACCCTGCACCGGAAAAAGAATGTCCCCGTCGAGGAAAACCTGTCAAAATCCCGGGAAATCAATGTATGAAGTATGAATCGGTATATTGCCCGTATCACTTGAAACAAAACATCCTTCCAACATCACACCGGTTCATTCTCTCCAGCAATTCTCATTTTAAAAAACACCCCCCTGCCCACCCTCAAGGGGGGAATTTTTAGGATAAAATCCCCCTTTGAAGGGGGATCAAGGGGGATGTCGGAAACGTCCATATCATGAGAGACATCCAAAATGAGCATTGCTGCATTCTCTCGTTGAAAAGCGGGGACGATCAAGTTAGAGTTTCACTCGAAGTTCTTTCGAAAATCATTCGAAGGAGACCACCATGAGCGAAACCGCACTGAAAAAAGTGACCTATGAAGATTTGTATTCAATCCCCGAAAATGCTGTGGGGGAAATCATCGACGGCGAACTGGTCGTTACTCCCAGGCCATCGAGAAGGCACACTTTTGCAAGTTCTGCGTTAGACAAAGAAATAGGCCCGCCCTACCAATTCGGCCGTGGCGGCGGTCCCGGCGGCTGGATCATCATTATTGAACCGGAAATTTCCCTGGGAGAGGATATCCTTGTTCCTGACCTTGCAGGCTGGAAAAAGGAACGCTTCCCCTATTCCGAGGAAACCAACTGGATCTCGGTCCCTCCGGATTGGGTCTGCGAAGTCCTCTCGCCGGGCACCGTTCGCACGGATCGGACCCGAAAAATGCCGATTTACGCCCGGCACGGAGTGAGTCATCTCTGGTTGATGGACCCCGAAGCCGAGATGATCGAGGTCTTCAGGCTGGAATCCGGGAGATGGGCGCTGCTGGGAGTATTTGCGGAAAACGACCGGATGAAAGCGGAACCGTTTGAAGAAATCGAACTCGCCCTGAACGACCTTTGGTTGAAGCCATAGATTGGGTTGAAAAATCTGCCCCCCTCCTTGCCCTCCTCAAGGGGATTGGCATCGGGTTAAGAAAAGAGCTAACGGGAATAGACGAATATGTGTGGGATAGCCGGCATTTTCAACCCTCAGGGACTCGATGATTCTGTTCTCCATGTCCATCGAATGATCCAGGCCATCAGGCACCGCGGCCCTGACGCCGAGGGATTCCATGTGGAAAAACAGGCCCAACTGGGCTCCTGCCGCCTCAGCATCATCGACGTGGACGCCGGTCCTCAACCCATCTGGAGCGAAGACGGCCGCACATGCATCGTTTTCAATGGAGAGATCTACAACTATCGGGAACTTCGTGAGCAACTGGCGGAACATGGGCGGTTATTCCGAACGCACACCGACACGGAAGTGGTCCTCCAGGCCTACCTGAAGTGGGGGAATTCCTGTGTTGAACGCTTCAAGGGGATGTTCGCATTCTGCATCTGGGATTCCCGCCGCCAAAGCCTCTTTCTGGCTCGCGACCACTTTGGCATCAAGCCCCTTTACTACTCTCGACTGCCTGACGGGACCTTCCTTTTTGGTTCTGAAATCAAGGCCATTCTGACGCATTCCGCAATACAGAGGGAAGTGAACCCCCAGGCCATCGACAATCTTTTTACCTTCGGGTTCAACACTGCTCCCCACACTTTTTTTCAGGGCATCGAACAACTGCTACCGGGGCATATTCTCAAGGTCGACCGCCACGGAATCAAAATGGCCCCCTATTGGGACATCCCTGCAGAACTTCCCTACCTGCACGGCGATGACTGCGAACTTATAGAGCGGTTTCGCGGCAAACTGCAGGAAGCGGTGCGGCAGGGGGTGGTCTCGGACGTTCCCGTGGGCGTCTATCTGAGCGGCGGCATCGATTCCTCCGCTATCGCCGCCCTGTATTCAAAATCAACCGACCAACCGGTCAAGACCATAACCATCACTTTCGATGGAGCGGACTACGACGAACGCGACTTCAGCAGAAGCGTCGCATCCTCGCTGGCAGCCGAACATCACGAATTCAAATGTTCCATCGGCGCCGAAGAGATCGGACCCATGGTCCGCGCCCTGGAAAACCCCATTGTCTCCCTCTTGCACCTTCCCCTGTATCTTCTTTCCGGAAAGGCGAAGGAACTGGGACTCAAAGTGGTGCTCTCCGGCGACGGCTCCGACGAAATCCTTGGAGGCTACGATTATTTCAAGCAACTGAAGTGCATGGAATTCATCAAAAAAGGCGGCCCCTGGAGAAAGTCCGTCCTCAAGCGTCTCTATCCAACCCTGCAGGATTCTCAACTGGCTCCCATGCACGAACACCTGGCCCGCGCCGCCGAGAGATTTCCCGTGAATCACCCGGCGATCCCTTACCGTTACCGGGAATTCCAGTTCAAAGAACAGCTCTATTCCAGGAGGTTCGCTCAGCGCCTTTCTCATTTTGCGCAGGAACCCGTCCAATTGGCCAATGTAGGAAGATTCAGCCACCGCCCCGCCTTCGATCAGGCCATCTATCTCGAAACGAAACTTCGCTTACTCAATCTAACCCTGCCGCTGGCAGACAAAATGGGTATGACCCACTCGGTGGAAGTGCGGCCCCTTTTCCTCGACCACGAACTCGTGGAATTGCTCTTTCAGATCCCGCCCCACCTGAAGATGCAGGGATTGAACGAAAAGTTCCTTCTGAAAGAAAGCATGAAGGGGATTGTACCCGAAACCATCCGTGCGAGGCGAAAGCAGCCTTTCAATCCTCCCGCTCCCTGGTTTCTCAAAACCATGGACGAACTGGTGATGGAATACCTTTCTCCCGGTAAAGTCCGGGAGGCGGACTATTTCGATCCACAGTTCGTTCAGGAATTGCTGATTCAACATCGCAAGGGGGGATCACTGGATCTTTCGGGACTGATCGTGGTGGTCTTTTTTATTCAGATGTGGCACGAAGTGATGATCAATGGAAAGGACATGATTTGATGCCGCTAGGGGAACCGGACTTTCGCGCGAAAACCTGAAACTCCAGGGAACGGATTCATCTCATCCCTGCCTGGTTGCGCCGCCTGTGGAAGACGGCGCTACCGTCTGACTCCAGGGAAGGGTCATATCCTGCCTTGCAGATCCCAATGCGGGCGGTTAGCTTCCTTTCCATAGGTCTCCACGCACTTTCTTCCCCTTACATGCGAAACCAAAGCCTCCAACGTGCAGTTCCGGCAAAACTCCAGCCGGCTCACGACGGCCCGAACTTCCTCTCGGACTTTTTCCGCGAGAGGCAGCAGACCGGGGTTGTTACTGAAACCAGCCTGCTGCAATGTCTCGGTCAATATGGCGTGCTCCTGCGCCAGGGCCTGGAGCGAAGCGATGGGCTCGACCTCTTCATCGTTCTCATCTTCTAAATCCGCCAGCACCGCCTGAATCCTTTGCGTCACTGACAGAAGCTTTTGCAGTAGATTCTCATGCGTCCCGGATGGTGACTCACACGGCATAACTCAGTCTCCGGGTTGGAACCGGCGTTCCTACCACTCCCGCGACCGGCGCCGGGGCCGCCGGTTGCTGCACCGCTTGAGCCGCCAGTTGTTTTGCCGCTCCTTCAAAACCTTCTTTCAGTTCAACAACCACCTTTTCCACTTCGTCCAGTCTATGAACGTCGTTATGGAGGTTCGCTTCCGTCAGTCTGCCCATCATCCATTGATAGAGGTCGGCCAGGTTCGTGGCCATCTCCCCGCCGGCTTCGCGATCGAGGGCGCAATCCAATTCGGTCAAAAGGGCAATGATACTGGAAATGGCTTCTCCCTTGCGCGCACTGTTGCCTGCCGTCATCGCATCCCGTGCCTGGTGCAGAAACCCCACCAGCCCTTCATATACCATCACCACCAGTCGTTCCTTGTCATAAATGGCATTCACCGCAGTTTTTTGATACGCATGATGTGCGTAAGGGGTCATAGTATTCACTCCTCCCGTATGGTACTGTAAAGTCAACAGGTTATATAGGTTGTACATGCTCAGCGCGGATGATATCCCAGCTCCTTGATGACCCTGATAGGGGTAATCGAATGAAACGGCTGCGTAATTGCGAAGATCAGTACTAAGAGCTTATCCGAAAACCTACCCCGGCAGCGGCCCCCCCTGGTCCCTCCTCGAGGGGGGGATTAAAGGGGGGTGTCGCAAAGTCCACAGGGGGGGGCGGATAGGTTCTAAAGCCCCGACTACCGGCAAAAACTCATGCATCCCGATCATTTGTTGCTATTCTGCCAGGATTCAATCTGCTGGGTCAGAAAATCTCCCGTTTTCTGGTATTGTGCCAAAAGCGTTTCCAGGTTCTGGAACTGAGTTTTCAGGCGAGTTTCTGTATTGCTCACACGTGTCTCATATTTTTCAATGTCTTCGTCGATACGGTCTATACTGGTTTGAATACCCTTGGTCCGGACAGTCAAATCACCATCGTTGGTATTGAGAATACCGTCCAGCGCATTCACCAGGCGCACGCCGAATCCCTTGTTTTCTCCGCTTTTAGTGGTGAAAAACGCTGCCACGCCACTAAAATTGTTTTTAAGAGTCCCGTTTAAAACCGTGGAATCTACTTCGAGCCTGCCCTCCTTGTTCATGGCGATGCCCAGGTCTGAAAGCCTGTTCAACCCCTCTGCGGCTCCCGGGACCATATCCGCAACCATATTTCTCAACTTCCTGCGGATCTGATTGGTTGTGCCGTCGCCCAGCAGGCTCCCCGCCTTTTCGGTTTCGCTGTCGTAGCTCTGAGCATCCTTGAAAAAATCGACGACCGCATTGTATGCATCAACAAAGGCATTCACCTTGGAAGCAATGGCCTCCGTATCCCGTGACACGGTGAGAGTCTCGGTCTTTCCCGTTTCTGTCGTTCCCTTGAGAGTCAGGGTGACCCCCTTGATGACGTCGCCCACGGTATTGGTGGACCGGTGTATCCCCTCCACGCCATCCACCGTCAAAATCGCGTCCGAAGCGGCCTGGGTCTCCGTGAGATGGTTGTTGTCCCCTCCCGCCACGAACAGAAGGCGCGAGAGCCCCGTCTCGTCCGTCACGTCCCCGGTGTCTTCAGGGTCCGACGGTGTTTCCGCCGTCACCTCCAGGCGGATGGTATTTGCTTCCCCGGTGCTCTGTCCGGTGAGAGTGAGGTAGACTTTGTCCCCGTCCGTAATGACTGAAGCCTGAATGTCCTTCTGTTTTTCATTGATGAGATTGGCTACATCCGCCAGCGTGTCGTCCGCGTTCGTGGTGATTTCCACGGAGGTCCCCTCGCCCAGCTGCAGAGTGAAAGTCCCTGCCCCCACGGCCTCATGGGCACCGAAAGCGGCACTCTTGACCTTGTGTACCTGGGCTAGCGACTCGACGCTGATATTGTATGCGCCGCTCCTGGCCGTCGAGAAAACAGATGCCGAAAAGGCGTCCGTATCGCTCGACACTCCGGTATAAGCATTCATATCCGACGCAGAATCCAAAGCCGAAGCCGCTGTGCGGAGGGTGGACAGCGCGCTTTGAAGGCTCCCGTATGCGGTCAGCTTCACCTCGTAGGCCGCTTGTTTTGCCTGCAGTTTGGTGATGGGCTGCCGCTCCAGTTCGATCAACTGAGAGATCACACTATCGGTGTCAATCCCGGAAACCAGCCCGCCCACTGAAAATCCCATGACTGTCTCCCCCCTTCCGGTAAGATATTGCAACAACTCCACGCCCTCCCGCAAAAGGAAGGCTAAACAACTCACCAGGATGATTCAAAAACTCCCTTTCATTCCAGGCGAGGGTCGTTCCTGGTCCTCATGATCACTGTCACATTAACCACAGAGACACGGAGAAAAACCCTCAAATGAAACCTCTGTGTTCTCCGTGTCTCCGTGGTTCAAATGAAATCCGACAATGTCGAGGTTGGAACCAGTCCGGAAACCTCCTGGGACTTTGGGACACCCCCCTTGGTCCCCCCTCGAGGGGGAAATTGAAGGGGGGTGTCCGCTGCCGGGGAAGGTTTTCAAAAAGGCTTTTAATCATCCCTCGCCTCTCCCCCGAAAAAAGAGGGGATCCTGCGTCAACAGCATCGAGAATCGGGGGGAAGGATCATTGGAAGCCGGCTAAAGATTAGCCTTGTAGCAGACTCAGTACTTGCTGAGGCAGCTGGTTGGCCTGGGCCAGCATGGCCACGCCGGCCTGCTGGAGGATCTGGTACTTGGTGAGAGACGCCGTTTCCGCCGCGAAGTCGGCATCAACGATACGCCCGCTGGCGGCGGAGAGGTTTTCCGATACATTGCTCAGGTTGCTGATAGTGGCCTCGAAACGGTTCTGGACAGCACCCAGCTTGCCCCGGTTGCTGTCGACCTGCTTCAAGGCATTGTCTATGGCGGTGATCGCTTTGGTAGCGCCTTCAGCAGTAGAAATATCAACCTCAGAGAGGGCCATACCGGTTTTCCCACTGCCATAAGTACCAACCGCTAATCCTGTGTTATCCAGATTGGCGGTGGTGCCTTTTTCGATGGTGAACTCCGAGGCGGAACTCAAGGTTAAAGTGCCAAAGCTCGTGCTTGAAGAGCCGAGAGCAGATACATTTGTGCCCATTAAGGTTGCTGCATCAGCGCCAGTCACGGAAATTGCGGAACCATTGGAAGCTGTCAATTTAAGCTCACCATTTCCATCATCACTTGCTGTGACGCCTGTCTGAGTTGAATATTGATTAATGATATCCACTACATCACCAATGTCAGTGGGGTCAGCGACGCTTTTTATATTTACACCGTTTATTGAGACATCAAAAGCGGCATCGTATGCACCACCTGTGCTTGTTATAGCAGTACTGCTGGCTGTTGACTTAATCCCGGTATTGGCACTGTTCAATCCATTACCAAACTGAATATTGATGTTTCGACCATCCGCAGCCACCAGCTTGATGCCGTTCTCCATACTATTGGTATCTACAGCCGTGACTCCGGTTTGTTCAGAGATCGCATTGATGGCCGCAATTACTGCCGAACGGTTACTGGCTGCCACATTTGCGTCGGTTCCGACAGCTGCCACTCCAATATTTGAGGTCTCCACACCATTGATGGTGATTGTACCCGTTCCTGCGGCAGCACCGGTCATATTAGCCCCATCGACTGAAGTGGCATTGGTCACGGCTGTAACACCCGTTTGACCGGAGACCGCATTAATGGCAGCCGCTTTGGAAATCGCGCTCGCAGCACTCAGTTTGGATGCATCCGATGCTGAAACTGCACTGGAATAGCGTGAGTAAGTGTCTGAACTCGCCTGGGAAGCTCCCACTAAGACACCGTTGATTTTCACATCCCCCGTTCCCATAGCCAATCCATTATTGGAGGTGGTTGACGTGTAGGCTGTCTGCGAACTGTACGTACCGGCTACAAGCCCTGCGTTGGCAACATTGGCATTGGCCCCTGCTCCGGCAGTGATGACAATCTCTTTGTCTGAAGTCAGAGTATAACTGCCATAATCGGTACCAGCATCGGTCTGGACAGTAGTCTTTCCACCGCCAGTGGTAATATCAATGCCTGTAGTGCCTTCATCAAAGATGCTGCCGGCATCACCATCGGTATCAATATCGGACAAAGAGACCCTGATTTCGCGACCGTCTGCAGCGACCAACTTCACACCACTGGAATCATCTCCACCATCTACCGCCGTGACACCTGTTTGGGAAGAAATCGCATTGATAGCTTCGATGACACTTTTTCGGCTCGTGGCGGCATCCGTATTCTGGGCCAAGGTCACAATAGCTGTATCAACACCGTTTACGGTGATAACCCCTTTGATATCACCCACGGAATAATCAGCGCCACTCATATCAGCCCCATCGCGCTCATTCGAAGTCAATCCACGGATACCTGTCGTGCTGGCGTCGAATCTTCCATCAGTCTGATCAAATTTGATCGTAATGTTGCGCCCATCCGCTGCCGTAAGGGTCACGCCGGTTTCATCCTGTCCTGTATCGGCAGCTGTCACCCCTGTCTGTCCAGAAACCATGTTGATCGCCTGGACAACGGCGGCCCGACTTGCAGCAGTGTCAGAGGTCGTGGTAATATTCACCTCCACACCGTTTATGGTAATCTTGCCTTTGCCTTCAGCCCCTACCATTGAAGCACCTTCTACCACATTCACATCAGCCTTGGCAGTAACCCCAGTTTGAGTAGAACTGGCGTTGATGGCCGCCGCTTTAGCTATAGCGCTGGAAGCCTTGCTGGAGGAAGGGTAAGAAGCTGTATCATCTGCTGCAGAAGAACTTCGGATGGTTACACCGTTGATAATCAAATCACCTTCACTAATGGCGGAGCTGCTGCCTCTTGCCGTAAGAGCTGCAGTGTTGCTCACTCCCAGCTTGTCCGTCCTGGTGGAATCCACGGTGACACTAAGAGTCTGGCCGGCATTGGCACCGATCTGGAAATTCTGGGCTTTGAAACTGCCGTCCAGCAGCTTGGTACCGTTGAATTCCGTCTGGGTGGCGATGCGCTCAATTTCGTCCAGGAGTTGCGAGGCTTCATCCTGGAGAGCAGCGCGGTCATCGGCGCTGTTGGATGCATTGGCAGACTGGACGGCCAATTCACGCAGCCGCTGAAGGTTGGTGGTAACCTCACTGAGCGCGCCTTCCGCCGTCTGAGCCAGGGAGATGCCGTCGTTGGCGTTGCGAACGGCCTGATCCAGACCGCGAACCTGAGCGTTCATGCGGTTGGAGATGGCGAGGCCGGCTGCATCGTCTTTAGCACTGTTGATGCGAAGACCCGAGGAAAGCCGTGCCAGTGATTTTTGAAGAGCGCTCTGCGTCTTGTTGACATTGCGCTGTGCGGTTAGAGAAGAAACGTTGGTATTAACGGTAAGTGCCATGATAAATCCTCCTTGAAAGGTCCCTTATGGACTTCCTTGTCCATAAACCGGGTAAAAACTAATAAATGATATCAATAATTGGATCGACGATTCTTAGATGCTGCGCCCTGTTTCATCCCCTTTGCCTCTCTCTGCCTTTCCATCACCTCCTTTTCGTCATGCGAGTGCATTCTCATTCATCCACTTGGTCATTCCATCGGCAAGGCTTTTGACAGACTTGAGAAAAATGTAGATAAAAAACTCAAGAGCAAGACACATACCAGGTGATGTCCAGGGAGTATCACACACAGACTCAGGGGCTGGAGGTTGACGAAACACGGGCTTCCGGGAATGTCGGCCGAGGTGGGGGTAAAGCGAAAGGTCGGCAATGAGGGGGATAAAAACAGGAAAAACTTTCCAGGCGGACGAGAAAAAAACTCCCTTCCACTGCATATTACAAGAACCGAGCTTTATCCCTCCCTCAGGGGGAGAAGCAGTTTGTTCAAGTACCCGGCAGAAGTTATTTAACATTCCTGGTAGTTACAGATTACGTCATTCCAGCATGCTTTTAGCCGGAATCCAGCCATACGGCACATTCTCTGGATACCGGCTTTCTCCGGTATGACAGTTTGAAAATATTAAGAAATTTCTGTTCAGGCACTTGATTCAACAGCATTGTGAACAGGGCCGAGGGGTGACGGGATTCCGAAAGGTCCTTAAACGGTTTCTTCGAAGAGCACGCCGCGCAATTCCTTCAACTTCTCACGGAATTTCAGCACATCGTCCGGAGGCAGCTGCCGGATCATTTCACCGGTTTTAGAATCTATAACCTGAACCACCACATCTCCGGTTTTTTCGTCGACTTTAAAATTCAAATCAATCTTGAGCATTCCCAGATACTCTTCGATGTCCTGAACCATCGACTCCACTTCTTCAGGATTACTCCCGGATTTGGAAGCATTTGTTCCAAAAAATTTGTGTTGAGTCTTCTGATCTTCCGTTCCCAGTTTTTTGGTAGATCCCCCCTGGGCTTTGGCGACGGGGGGGATGGTCCGTTCTTCGTTAAGTCTTTCTCCCCGGCTGCCCCAGGCTCCCACGGCAACTACGTTCCCAATGTTTTTTGCATCTATTTCCATCGGACTTCTCCTTACATACAAATAAAGGCTGCATCCCTCCAAAATACTCCTCACCAGTATCGGCATCACCATTGGGAAGCATTAGACTTTTTCTCTTGAATTCAAAAAGTCGGTGCCCAACCATTGGTATTCTGCCTGGTTTGGGCACGTGCTTGCCGCCTTTGCAAATCTTGCCGCTTTTTTTTTGAAATGACAGAAAGGGAGATCTCCGACAAACCGCCAGGGAGGGAAAGAATAGAGTGATCTCTTTTAGAACGATGGTTGGATTGGTGGGTCCCCAGATGATTCCCTGCGCCGTTCCCCGCGCCAGAGATCAGACAGGTTGATTTCAATCTCGGTAAAAGGCTCCGCCCGCACTTTGGCGTCTTCCACATAAAGACCGGCAACCATCCAGTTGCCGTGCTCTAGCCGAAACACGTCGAGAGTCTCGGCTACGGGGTCGATAAGCCAGAAATATGGAACTCCACGCCGGGCATAGATAGGCATCTTTTCCATCTTGTCCCTTTTGAGAGTACTGGGTGAAAGCACTTCACAGATCCAATCCGGCACAACCGAGATCCAGTTGTGGGGTTCTTCGTCAGGAAACCTCTCTTCTTTCCACCCGGCCAGATCCGGAACCAAAATATGTTCCCCCAGCCCGATTTCAGGTTCCATCAGGATAATCCACCCGCCGGGTCCGCCACGCCCAAACTGGTATGGTGGTATTACTTCACCACCCAAAGCTGTCGCAGTGTAAATGTGTTTCCTCGACGGCCTGGGAGTGACAACCAATTCCCTGTTGATGATCTCTCCAGTCATGTTTTCCGGGATACTGAAAAGATCTTCGTAGGCGGCTTTTCGCTTTACCGGTTCCGACATTGTTTCGCCTCCTCAAGAAGGCCGGATCTCATCCGAAGCGTGGTATAGTTCAATAGCATTGCCCTCAAGGGGTTCCTCACGAGCTCGCCTGCAGGTCTTACTCCTTCGTCGATTCCTCGAGCGGCCGTCTGAAACGTGTTTCGAGCCATAGATCACTGAGATTGATTTCGATATCGATAAACGGCTCTGTCCTTACTTTGTCGTTTTCCATATAGACGCCTGCCAGCACCCAGTCGCCGTCTTGCAGGCGAAAGGCGTCGAGGGTTTTAGCTATCGGATCGATAAACCAGAGATATGAAACTCCATGCCGTGCATAGATCGGTGTCTTTTCAACCTTATCTCTTCTGAGAGTGCTGGGTGAGAGCACTTCGCAGATCCAGTCCGGAGGAACCGATATCCAGTTGTGAGGCTCTTCTTTCGGGTATCTTTCCCGCCTCCAGCCGGCCAGATCCGGGACCAGGATGTCCTCTCCGAACCCGATTTCCGGCTCAATGAGAATAATCCATCCTCCTGGTCCTCCTTCTCCAAACTGATAGGAGGGGCCCAACCTGTATCCCAGGGAAGAGGTTGTTTCAACATGATTTCTAGATGGCCTGGGAGTAACGACCAATTCCCCGTTGATGATCTCTCCGGTCATGTTTTCCGGAATACTGAAAAGATCTTCGTAGGTAGCTTTTCGCTTTGCCGGTTCCGACATTGCTCATTCTCCTTCTGCAGGGCATGCCGGTGATGCATCAAGGCGCAAAATGCGAACGTTCCATCTCCGCCATCATTTCCACGTACTTGGGACCGTAGATGAAAAGCAGGTTTTCCGGACGTTCGGCGATCCAGTCGCTCAAGGCTGCAAGTTCCCTGGATCGATTGATGAATGCCGGCTCTTTGGTACAGTTCATAGACGGTTCTCTCCTCTCATGATCGAATCGGACGAGGCATCTCCTGTGAATAGACCTCTGCCTGGTGCACCTCGATCATGGTTTATTTGTATTTCACGGGATAAACGAAGACAAGGACAATATTTGAAATATAAACAGCTGGAACGGGGGGCCTTCAGAAAATAAAGAGTCAAGAATTTACTATTCTCTGCCGATAGAAAAAAGTGTGCGGATAACGGGTGTTATGGATACTTGCAAACGGCTGAGATCCGAACCTCTTCCGGTCTGGTAGGAGTGGCTTCGATTCTCATGCGTGCGGAGTATATTCGATGACCGAAGGGATCCTAGAATCATCATGGATAGAGCAGACATAACGAAGGCTAAATTCCAAAACTTGTGGCACAGGTTTCATTTCCAGGCTTCGCGCGGTTGGCGGCAGTCATCTTTGCCTGCTTTTTTTATCCTGGTCCTGGTCACCCTCAACGGCTGCATTTCCCTGGTCAATGTCGATTCCCCGGGGACCATCACCGTCTCTCCCATGGATGTCCATGTGGAATCGGACCCATTCAGGAATCCCGTGAAAAAACTCGGCATCACCCAGTTTTCCGAACCCTCTTACCTGCCGGGAGCGGGTCGGGAAGTCGCCGCGATTTTCCAGCAGGAATTCCTCAAGAAATCGGTTTTCCGGCAAACCGTGCTCATCTCTCGAGTGGTGAAAAGCAGGGAGGAAGCCATTTATTGGGGATGGAAGGAAAACTGTGATCTGGTGATGTTTGCAGACATACCTTACGTCTTCGATGGTTCGGGAAATCAGGCGACGCAGCTGAAGCTCGATGTGGAAATATGGGATGTGCGTTCAGGAAGGCAGCTCTGGTATTTTCAGCAGAACGCCTGTTCCCTGCCGGGGCCCGATGTCGATTTTTACTGGACAACGGTTGCAGGAGAGCCCGCCGCGCGCTATAAAGTGCTGGCGAGGCAGTTGGGCGGACAGGCGGCGGAAGTCTTGACTCCACCGGACAATTCCACGGGTTGGCGCAATTGGTGCTTTTAGATTTTGTCACATGGCAAAGAGACGTTTTCAAGGTATCACGGAACCGTTCGTTACGGTTCCGATGGGTCTAAGGTGTTTGAAATGAGAAGATGATCCGTGACCAAAAATAAAGTCGGGGGGAATGTTGGAATCACCTATCAGGATACTCATTGCCGATGACGATGATTTATGCCGTGAAATACTCCGCGATGCCATACAGGGCGAGGACGTTTTCGTAAAGATCGCAGCCGATGGCGTGGATGCCCTGGAGATGCTCGGAAGTTCTCCCTTCGATATCCTGATCACGGACCTCAACATGCCCCGCATGGACGGACTCACCCTTCTGGGGCATGCGCGAGAACTCCATCCCCACATTCTTTCCATCATCATCACAGGCTTCGGCAGCCTAGAATCAGCCATCGAAGCCATCAGGCGAGGGGCATACGATTACGTTCAAAAGCCTTTCAAGCTGGAAGAAATTTCTGTCGCCATAAGAAACGCCAAAGAAAAGATCACTATTCTAAGAGAGAAAACGCAACTTTTGAAGGAGCTTGAAGAGGCTCATCGAAAGCTCCAATATTATGCCTCTTCACCGTGTGGAGAAAGTGATTCCCCCAATGACACGGTAGAACCAGGGGAAGGCAAAGGAACGTTCTATCTCTTTCCCCGTCACATCTTGCCCCTCTCCTTTCTACAAATTCCTCAAACGGATTCCTCGCGCATATTGACCGAACTCGAACGGCTCAAGAAGTTGAAACAGGACCGAATCATCAATGAAAATGAATTCGAACGTCTCAAAAAGCGAATCATGGATAGAACGGGACCGGGCGCTTCATGAAAATTCTCATCGTTGAAGACGATATACTGCTTGGCGACATGCTGAAAGAATCTCTCCAACATTTGGAGCATGAAAGAGTGGAGGTTTCAACCACCGGTAGAAATGCTCTGAAATGCATTGAAGAAGAACTCTTCGATTGCGTGTTTGTGGACCTCAACCTTCCCGATATCTTTGGAGTGGACCTGCTCAATGAGATCAAACGTCAAGATCCAGCACTCCCGGTGATCATGATGAGCGGCCATCCTACCATGGACTACGCCATGGATGCCATGCGCAAGGGCGCGTCCGATTTCCTCACCAAACCCTTTACGCTCCAAAACCTGGTTTTGACCCTTGAACGGGTCACCAAGGAAAAGAAGCTCCTCATGGAGAACCTCCGCCTGAAGTGGGAAAGCCAGACACGCAGGCAACTGGAGGCCGTGAACCAGCAGCTCCAGGAAAGAATCCAGGAACAAACGAGGCTTTTCGAAATTGCCAGGGACCTCGACGAGATACATTCCGATGGCGACCTCTATGGAAGAGTCGCTCAAATCTCTTCCGACATTACCCGTTCCCCCAATGTCGCAGTCTTCCTGCTTCCCCCTGAAAAGGACAAACTTGTACTTCTCGCCGGCCACGGCATGGACGGATTATCCGGCAAGGATTGCATCTTTTCCGCCAATCGTTTGCAACTCAAAGAGCTGGCTTTTGAAGAAGCCTACCCCGCGGCTTGTCCGTCACACGAATTGATAGGTTCGCCCCATCTCCAAAAGTACAACCTGGAGGACGCAACACTTTCCTGCTGGCCTCTGAAAATACGGGGAGAGTTGTTCGGTTTCCTCATGACGTTTCGCGACAGGTCTTCTGCGGCACTTTCCGCTTCACAGCTAAAACTCATGGATTTCCTTACCAGGAAGACGTCCTTGGCCATGGAAAACCTGGCACTTTATGAAAACCTGATCAGCAACTTTTACGGAATCCTCAGATCCCTCGTGAATGCTTTGGAGGCCAAGGATCCCTATACGGGAAAACACTCTGAAAGAGTCACCCTCTACGCCGAGCGTATTGCGCTATCCATGGGCAGCTCTCCGGCATCTATCGAATCTTTGCGCACAGCCGGGTACCTTCACGACATCGGCAAGATGGGTATAGCAGACAAAATCCTCAATAAACCATCGGCCCTGACCCACGAAGAATTTGAGCTTATCAAAAAACACCCAGTGATCGGTGAAACCATTGTTGCGGATCTGGGGCTGAGCCCGGAGGAGCGATCCATCATTCTCCATCATCATGAGCGATGGGACGGCAGGGGCTATCCTCACGGTCTGCGGGGGGAAGAAATTCCACAACCGGCCAGAATCGTAGCGGTAGCCGATGCTTTCGATGCCATGACTTCAAAGAGAGCTTATCGAAAAGCGCTTTCCGCAAAGGAGGCCCTCAAGGAAATAATCGACAACCGGGGCACACAGTTTGCTCCCGACGTCGTGGATGCCTTCAGAGAGATTATGCAGAGGAAACAAAAGGAATGAGCAGAATCATGAAAAAACAAGTGACCTGGAACGGATTGGAAACACTTCCTGAAGAATACCTCGAATTGCTCTTTGAGAAAGACCGGCAAGGCCAATGGGGACAGTGGGTTCATGGGCTCATCCACAATATCAACGGCCCCCTGTAGAATATTTCCATGCTGCTCGAAATGCTGATTCAGGAGCATACACGCCTGGCGCAAATGCCTCAAACCTCTGAATGGCAGAATGACGAAGACCGGCAGACATTGACCGACAAGCAGTCCCGCAGATTGAACCAATTGAATCAGCAGGTCGGAATCCTGGGAGAGATGCTGCGGGACTTCATGCTGCTGCACCAAATAGAACAAAGCGAATCCGAAGTGGACCTCAGGTTGGTAGTCAATAAATTGGCTTGCGTGTTCCGTGCCGATCCCTTTTTTAAACATCAGGTCAAGCTCGACCTCCAATTGACCGAAAACCTCCCTCTCGTTCGAATTTTCGGACGCCACCTGGTTCCCTCCCTGGTTCACTTGATCGATAACGCTCTCATTTCCATGCGGCAAGCCCCTCAAAAACAACTCACCATCAGAGGCTACGTTGAGGATCAGTGGATTTGTCTTCTTTTCAAGGATTCGGGATGCGGGGTCGATCCCGACTGCAAGAGAGAAGACCTCTTCCGACTCTTTCGCTCTCATTGGCCTGAACCCCTTCAAAAGTCAAAGAGAGATGAAGGACATTTCGGTTTTGGGTTATATGCCGTTCAGCATCTGCTCGGTCCATACGGCGTTAAAACGTCTTTGAAACGTGATGGTGATGGAACCGCCGTCACCCTGAGGATTCCGCCGTCCTCCTGAACCCAACCGGTTCATATCCTCATGACTGCCTATACGTTATTGGGAAAGTTTTGCCCCGGTCGCAGCAACTTATTCCCTTCCTGATCAACGGCAGTTGTTCGACCCAAAATTCTGTAAAATGTAATCATTTGAAATCAAAAGAATAAAGTGGAGTTAGAATCAGTGGATTGCCTTGGCAGGCTCCTTGCTTGATACATGACCACATATGGCTATCCGGAAACTTCCTGGTACTTTGGCCCCCCTTCAATTCTCCCTTTCGAGGGGGGATCAAAGGGGGATGTCGCAAAGTCCACAGGGGGAGTGGATAGGCTTTTATTTGCGTGGAGCTGCATTTTGAAGGCATAATTCTAAAATTGCAGGAGCAATAAAATGAAAATCGAACAGCTTCCGGGAAACCTGGATCAGGTCAGCCGGGAAAGAATCAAGGAAAAGAGTTCCGTTGACAAAAATCAACTTTTTTCCGAACTGCTGGAACAAGAACAAACAGCCAGGAAGACCATTTCCGACGGCTTTGAATTTTATCCCCCCTCCATCAACCCTTTGAACGGCATACTCTCGGCGTCAACCATTCCGGTCCCTGCCGGCGAAGACCAGCAAACCCTGAAAGCTCTTGACAGCGTGATGAACCGGTTGGAACAGGTGGAACAGTCTTTGCGAGGCGATGCGGTCGATCCGCAGGAAGTGGGATCGGCCCTGGATAAGATCTCGCAGGAATTGCCCGGCCTGCAACAGCAGGTGAGCCAACTTCCCGGGGACCATCCCCTGAGGCAAATCGCTGAAGAAGTCAGCGTACTCTGCTACGTGGAATCCACCAAGTGGAACCGTGGAGACTACTTTTAGGGTGGGAGGCTGTTTTTCTGGTTCGCCAAATCTTGCCCCCCCTCAAGGAGAGAATTTTAAGACAGCCTCTTATAGAGAGGAGACCACGAAGCATGAAAAAAGAAATTGTTTAAAGTGAAGGGAAACATAAGCCGATTATTCGCCTGAAGCACGGTGGGTTGAAAAAGAGTACTCAACATGTGTAAGGGCGGCAGCGATGGAATTGTCACTTTCCGAAGGACTTTTTCGCAAGTTCAGTCACCTGGTGTACGAAAATTGCGGAATCAACTTGCACGACGGCAAGAAAGCCCTCCTTCAAGCAAGGCTCAATAAAAGGCTCAGAGCCAGGGGGCTCCCATCCTATGAAGCCTATTATAAATATCTCACCTGCTCCAGAGATGGGGAAGAACTGACCCACTTCCTGGACTGCATTTCCACGAATCTCACCTATTTTTTCAGAGAAGTGCAGCATTTTGATCTTCTTGAACAAGTTTTGTTGCCCAAGTTGTTGGAAGTCAAACAAAAGCAGCGTACAAACCGCATTCGCGTCTGGAGCGCGGGTTGCTCTACGGGTGAAGAACCCTACAGTGTGGCAATGTCTATCGCTTCGCATATCCCGGATCTCGACCGTTGGGACTTCCGAATTCTTGCGACAGATATTTCGACACGTGTATTGGCTATCGCCTCAAGAGGCATGTACCACCGATCCAAGATCGCCAAGGTTCCGGCGCTTTTTAGACAAAGGTACTTTCAGTCCTCCAGAAGCGATGGAGAAGGCAACGATTTTCAAATTGTGCCTGCCATACGAAATCTCATCGCTTTTAGACGGCTGAATCTCAAAGAGCCCTATCCTTTCAAGGGTCCTTTCGATTTCATTTTTTGCCGCAACGTAATGATTTATTTCGACAAGAAAACTCAGGAATCCCTGATTCAGCGCATGGCGGAGTACCTGAGTCCTGGAGGATACCTTTTTGTAGGGCATTCTGAAAGCCTGACCGGCCTGAATCACCCTCTCACTTATGTAAAACCAGCTGTCTACCGAAAATAAGAAAAATGGAATATCCGTGCGAGAGAATTGAGTCGATATGCGAAAAGTCATCGGAGTAGCGGATATGGCGGTCACCAGTCAGCAGAACGAAACTCTGATCACCTATTCCCTGGGTTCGTGCATCGCGGTGATCATTTTTGACCCTGTGGCAGGAGTGGGCGGAATGCTGCACTACATGCTTCCCGAATCCGCCATGGATCCGGAAAAGGCCAGAATCAAGCCGGCAATGTTTGCCGATACGGGAATTCCCATGTTGTTCAAGCAGAGCTATCAGTTGGGAGCGACCAAGAAAAATCTGATCGTCAGGATCGCAGGCGGATCACAAATCCTTGACGAAAAAGGTTTTTTCAACATCGGCAAGCGCAATTACCTGGCCTTGAGAAATATTCTGTGGCGGAACAACGTGCTGGTGAAACAGGAACATGTCGGCGGAAATGTCAATCGAACCGTTCGTCTCGAAATGAGTACCGGACGGGTTTTTTTGAAGATTTCAGGCCAGGGCGAAATGGAAATGTCATGAGTGTCCAGGAAGAGTCTTCTTCAGAATATTTGTGGCTGACGAACATCTTAGGAACCGGCGGATTCCAATATCCCTTTATTCACCACGGAGGCACGGAGAAGATTGTGGAATTTCCCCGTGATCTCTGTGGTGAATGGGGTTTTCAAGAGCGGCTCACTCCTTATAGAAGGTTCGCCGGGGATAGTCGCAAGCATGCACATTCGACTTAGAGCCTATCCGAAAACCTTCCTCGGCAGCGGACACCCCCCTTCAATTCTCCCGTCGAGGGGGGGGGGACCAAGGGGGGTGTCGCAAAGTCCACAAAGGGGTTCGGATAGACTTTTAGAAAGAGGCGATAATGTCCTACAATATTCTCATCGTGGATGATTCTGGGTCAATGCGAAAGATCATCAAGAAAATCCTCCTCGTTTCCGGTTTCGACCTGGGGGAATGGTGGGAAGCTGAAAACGGGCAGGCAGCATTGAAGATACTCCAGGACCATTGGGTGGATTTAGTCTTATCCGACCTGCACATGCCCGTCATGAACGGTCTCGAATTATTGCAGGCCCTGAAAAAGGAAAAGAACTGGAGTGACCTGCCGGTGGTCTTCATTACGACCGAGTCCAACGAGAACCGACTGAATGAATTGTTGGCACTGGGTGCAAGGGGCTATATCCGCAAGCCTTTTCGCCCTGAAACAATTCATGCCCATCTATCTGAGATTATGGGGGAACCCAATGCAAAGGGAATGGCAATCAGCGATGAAGGATGCGATTTCTGAAGTCCTTGAGACCATGTTTTTCGTTATGGTGGATTTTCCACCTGCCGAAAAGAAAACGAATCAAAGCTACTGTGAATCACGCATCTATTTACGTCAAAACAGGAAACGGTTGGAGATCGGCCTTCAGCTGGGAGAGGGTTTTGCCAAAATGTTGACGGCAAATCTTCTGGGCAAACACGAACTTGAAGTGAATGCCGATGAACTCCAGGACGCCATGAAGGAATTGGCCAACATGGTGGGCGGAAGTTATTTGGCAAGGCTGGCGGATGGAAACTGGCAATTGGGAATCCCGCAATTTGTGTCGATGCTCAAAGAGGAGCGGACCTTCCCGGCGCAAATATCTCTCTCCTTTTTTGGAGAATACGTCGGGGAAGTCCATCTGTCGTCCGAGGTTTCCGGGTAAATCGGAATCACACCCACCGGCAGAGGATCGATCATCCTTTCTTGAGGAAACCCTCGCAGCAGAGGACATAATGAAATCGATTAAAGTTTTGGTTGTGGACGATTCTGCCATCGTTCGTAAAATCTTCACCCAGGAACTTTCCAAGCATGAAGACATCGAGGTCGTGGGGACGGCCCCGGACCCTTACATCGCGCGGGACAAAATCGTCAAATTGAAACCCGATGTAATCACATTGGATATAGAGATGCCGCGCATGGACGGATTGAGCTTTCTACGAAAGCTCATGAAATACTATCCCATTCCCACCGTTATCGTGAGTTCGCTGACTCCAAAGAACAGCGAAATGGCCCTGGAAGCCGTGGAATGCGGCGCGCTGGAAGTTCTGGCAAAACCCGGTGGATCTTATTCTGTGGGCGATATGAGCGTTCAACTGGTGGAAAAGATCCGCGCCGCGGCAAACGCCAAAGTCGTTTCTTTCTGCTCTCATACCGGTTCACCGGTACAAAGGGAAAAAAGAACCCTTTTTAGCGCAGCGCTGAAGCAAACGACAAACAAGGTCATCGCCATGGGGGCCTCCACCGGCGGCACGGAGGCCCTCAAGAGTGTTCTCTCACAGATGCCCCCCAACAGCCCGGGCATCGTTGTAGTCCAACACATGCCTCCACGATTCACAACGGCCTTCGCGAATCGGCTCAATGAATTATGCCAAATCGAAGTGCGGGAGGCAAAAAACGGCGATTCCATCGTTCCGGGATTGGCTCTCATTGCGCCGGGAAACTATCACATGGTGATGAAAAGAAGCGGCGCCCGCTACTATGTGGAAGTCGAGAGCGGCCCCCTGGTATGCCATCAGCGTCCTTCGGTCGATGTTCTCTTTCATTCCGTCGCAAAATATGCAGGGGCGAACGCTTTGGGAGTGATCCTGACGGGAATGGGAAGAGACGGAGCCAAGGGAATGTTGGAGATGCGCAGAGCGGGCGCATTCACGATCGCGCAAGACGAAGCCAGTTGCGTCGTGTTCGGAATGCCGAAGGAAGCCGTTCGAGAAGGAGCGGTGGAAAAGGTCGTTTCCCTGAATGACATTCCGAGCGCCATCATAACGTCCCTCACCTCCCGACAATGACAAACAAATGAATGTAATTTTTCCAGTTGGTTGGAATAAAAGCAGAGGAGTGAACCGTGGCTTATAAAGACATGACCGTTCTGGTTGTTGATGATTTTTCGACCATGCGTCGCATTTTGCGTAACATTCTACGGGACCTTGAGTTCAAGAATATCCTTGAAGCCGAAAATGGCGCCTCAGCTCTCGATATTTTGAATTCCCAGGAGGTTCATCTCGTTGTTTCCGACTGGAACATGCCCAAAATGACGGGCCTGGAGCTCCTAAAAAGTGTGCGGGCGACAGAGAAAATCAAAGATGTGCCGTTCCTGATGGTTACAGCGGAAGCGCAGAAGGAAAATATTGTCGAAGCCGTAAAAGCAAAAGTCAGCAACTACATTGTCAAGCCTTTTACGGCAGCCACTCTCGCTGAAAAGCTGGCAAAAATACTGCCCCCGAATTAGGGATGAACCAGGAGTGCAAGGATAATGAAATCCGAAGATACTGTTTTATCCCTCGATGAAATCCGGGAGCTACTCACAAATGGTGTCATCGCAGCAAGCGACGACCTCATGGGCATGGGGGAGTGTCTCAACCTGCTGGAACATGCGGAACAGGCATGCGATCTTTCGGAATCATCCAGGAGAAAAATACTCAAGCTCAAAGAAATCATCAACCGGCTCATACTCGATGAATCCAGAGATCCGGAGTCAGACTGGGGTACGGTTCAGAATTTGTTGAACGGTCTTTTTTCGAGTACCTCCGATGAAGATTCGCCGATGGATTTCGATCTGGATGATTTGGGAAACCTCGATCGATGCAGAGAGGAAATGATCCTTGAAGGCGATGCCCCTTCAAGCGAAACGGCGGAGACATATGACCCGGAATTGCTCAAGGATTTCATCGAAGAAGCGAAAGAGCATCTGGCATCCATAGAGATCAACATGCTCTCTCTTGAAGCGAACCCGGAAGACGAGGAAGCCATAAACGCCGTATTTCGTCCATTCCACAGCATCAAGGGGGTCGCGGGGTTCCTGAACCTGGGTGAGATTCATCATTTAAGCCACGAAGTCGAGAACCTTCTGGACGCAGCGCGCGCGGGCACCATTGTCGTCACGGAAAACATGATCGACATCGTTTTGAATGCCGTGGATATCCTCAAGGTGCTCCTCCAGGAACTGGAAAAATCTTCTGTCCAGGGAACCGGGATCGGCTCTCTTTCGCAACTGGTAGAGCCCTTCCTGGAAAAAGTGAGAAGCCTCCAATCGCCCGATGTTCAAGAGCAAAAACCCGCCACGAAGAAACTCGGTACGATCTTGGTCGAAAAAGGGCTTGTGGATGAAAAAGTCATACAAGAGGCAGTGAAGGCGAGCAAGTCAAAAGGGACGAAGCTGGGGGAAGAACTCGTTTGCATGGGTGCGGTCGATCCGAGGGACGTCTCCGAGGCTCTCGGCGAACAGCGCAAGATCAATGAAAATACAGCCTCTGTCCGCATAGATACTCAAAAACTGGACAATCTCGTGGACATGGTGGGAGAGCTGGTCATCGCCCAATCCATGGTCCTCCAGAACCCGGATCTGCAGAATATCAAGGATCAGAAACTCCAAAAAGATATCGCGCAATTGGGGCGGATTACCGCCGAACTCCAACGCATCAGTCTTTCCATGCGTATGGTTCCCATAAAGAGCACCTTCCAAAAAATGATTCGTCTTGTCCGGGATGTGTCCAAGAAAGCAGGCAAAAATGTGGTCTTGGAAATGAAAGGGGAGGAAACGGAGATCGACCGGAACATGGTCGAAGAGATTTATGAGCCGCTGGTGCACATGATTCGCAATTCCATCGACCACGGAATAGAGTCTCCCGAGGAAAGGACGGAAGCCGACAAACCGGCGCAAGGAACCGTTTTCCTAACAGCAGAGCAAAAGGGAGGCAATATACTCATCAACATTCAGGACGACGGTCGAGGGCTGGATGTGAAAAGAATCCATGCCCGGGCCGTGGAACGGGGCATTATCGGAGCAAATGAGCCTCTCGAAGAAAGGGAAGTGTATGATCTCATCTTTCATCCCGGCTTTTCAACCAAAGACCAGGTAACAGAAGTTTCGGGCCGGGGTGTTGGAATGGATGTGGTGAAAAAGAGCGTGGAAAGGCTGCGAGGTAAAATCGAAATATCCAGCTCAAAAGGAAATGGCACCCGATTCAACCTCAAGCTGCCCCTCACGATGGCTATCATTGACGGAATGATCGTACGGGTGGGTGAGGAACGTTTTGTAGTCCCCACCATAGCCCTCAAGGAATCGCTCCGGCCGGCTCGAGAAGCCTATCTGACAGTGCAGGGCAAAGGTGAACTGATCAAAGTGAGGGAACAACTCATGCCCCTCATCCGGCTTCATGAGATTTTTGAAGTGGAACCCCGATACCGAAATCCATGGGAAGGATTGCTCTTGGTGGTCAATGAAGACAATCGCTCGTATTGTCTGCAGGCGGATGAAATTATCGGGCGCCAGGAAGTGGTGATCAAAAGTCTCGGAACGACACTGCGTCATCTCGGCGGAATTTCAGGGGGAGCCATTCTTGGGGATGGAAAAGTTGCCTTGATCGTTGATGTCAAAGGTATCGTGAGTCTCTACGAGGACAAATTAAGATGATGATATCGGTAGAAAAAGAAGATTGGATCGAACTGATTCAAGCACTCAAGAATATCAGTGAAAAAACATCCTCATGGGTCGACGTGGAGAGCGATACCGAGGAGATCGCTGAATCTCAAAAGCTCCTGCAGTCTTTTCATACTACTGCCGCCATGTTGGGCCTCCAACAGCTGGAAGAGGCCGGTGTCGCCCTGGAAAAGTATTTGCTCAAGCCAAAGGAACCGGGGAGCAATGGAGAAGTTCCATCCAATTTCAATCTCGCTGTAGATGCCTTGCTGACCAGGCTCGAAAACACTCATGAAACGGAATATCACAACGTGTCGTGTGTTGAGGAAATCACCTCCATACTGGAGGGGGCTTTCCATGCTCCCCCGGAAAGCACAACCCTTGCGGAAAAGGATGTGCTCCCAACGCCGGAGTCTTTGACGGAATTATCCAAGGAAGAGACAAGACGGCAGGTAGCTGCTGGAGATGCGGATCACTCTGCCGCCGGTTTTGACGATCTGGATCAAATTGTATCCAAGCTCGGCGGACAGCTGATCATAAACAGGGAAACTGCTGAAAATGGAAAAGGGTCTTTCCAACTCCATTTTCCATCGGACCCGGACATCTTGAAACGCATCGGGACATTGCTGGCGCCATGCGACCCCAATTCGCAGTTTGCTTCACAATTGAACAATCGAGACACCAAAGTGGAGGCAATCCTGACCGGTATCAAGAAATTTATGAACGCTCTTTCCAGCGGCAACCTTGCGGAGGCCCAGGAGATCCTGCTTTCTTTCCAGGAAAAACAGCAGCAGGCAGGACTTTTTGTGGAGATAGGAACTCTGGCCAGAGACCTGCACAATTCCTTGAAGAGCTTTATGAACACTATGGATCCCGCCTTGAAGGACCTGGTTATGGACAAACTGCCGGACTCGGGCAACCGCCTGGAACATATTCTGCAAATCACGGAACATGCTGCGACCACCACCCTGGATCATGTTGAATCATTGCAGAAAAGAAATCAGATGGACCAGGCCAATCTGGAGAAACTCCAAAAGATTCTATCCGGCCTCAAAGCCATCGGGGAACCCGCTCAGGCTCGTCTCACGGATAGCGGTACCCTACTCGATCAACTGAGTGCTTCTGCCATTCAAACCCGTGATGATTTGATCACGATACTCACCGCTCAAGATTATCAAGATCTGACGGGACAGATCATCTTGAAGATTATCAATTTATTGAACGATCTCCAGCTCAAAATGGTGAATCTCATTCGAACTTTCGGGGTGGCGATCGATGATCGGAAGAAGACCCAGTCGGAAGAATTGTATGGACCAGCACATCAAGGAAAACTGGGTGCACTCCATTCTCAGGATGATGTGGACAACCTGCTGGCTGAATTCGGTTTCTAAGGGAGTTGGCGGATTCCAATATCCCGTTATTCGCCACGGAGACAAGGAGAGAACGGAGAAGATTTTGGAATTCTTAAGGGATTCCTCCGCGATTTCTGTGCCTCCGTGGTAAATGGGGATTTCAAGAGCGACTCACTCCCGCCCCCTCGCCCCTATCCCTAAAGACGGGCAAGGGGGGTATACTCTTTATGCCGCGTTCAAGGCAAGGCAAAGTTCCTGGGCGGTAAGGATCTTATCGATAGCCAGGAGGATCTTGACACGGCCATCGGTTTTGGCCATTCCCAGGATATAATCCGTATCCAGTTTGGTTCCAAATTGTGGAGTTTCCTCTATATCGTCATTCCTGATCTGCACCACCTCCGATACGGAATCCACAACGATACCCATCATGGTCGACCCGGAGTTGCTGAAAATCTCTACGACAATGATACAGGTGCGTTCGGTATACTCCTGGGAAGCCATTCCAAACTTGAGTCTCAGGTCTACCACCGGAATCACCTTGCCGCGCAGGTTTACAACGCCCTTAACAAAATCGGGAGTTTGAGGCACCGTTGTAATGGGCATCATCCCTATGATTTCTTTGACCTTCAGTATTTCTATTCCGTAGTCCTCATCTGCCAGGGTGAAAGTTAGATACTTTCCTCCTCTATCCATTTTGATCTTGCTCGTTTGATCTTCCATCCCGTTCCCTTCATGACGATGTTGAAGATTCGAAACCGCCAGGGCATTACACCCCGGCAAGGTCTTAGAGACTGTCTGAAAATTCCTCTGCCTGGGAGCCGAACCTGCTTCGACTCCCCCCTTGAGGGGGGCCTGGAGGGTGTCAAGATTTGGCGAACAGGAAAAACACCCCCCAAGCCCCCCCTCAAGGGGGGAATTTTGAGACAGCCTCTTACAGCAAAAATGCAAGGTCTGCATATCCTGAAGGTTTATCGGCATTGCCCGAGAAGGACTTTAACAAGGTTTTTCGAGGTGGTCAGAAACATCATCCCTGTGCCTGACGGTCTTCGAGCATTGCGAGCGCCATGCCCTTTTCTTCTTTAAATCTGGCCCTGACAGCGGCACGCACACTCGGAGTCGAAAGTCCGAACTTCGAAGCACGCATAGCATAAACGTTTTCTATTATTTGTTTTTCCGTGATCTCTTTTCCCGAAGATTGAATCCGCTCGACCGCCTCACTGAAAAGATTGGCCGCCCCATGAGGACCATGCTGAACGGCGGTGCTCCAAAGCACCTGTTGAAGCACTCCGGATTGTGCGCTGATATCCACACCGGTTTTTTCCTGAATTTCATTTAGAGCAACATTGTAATGAGATTCTTGAATGAATTCTTCCTGCAGTTTCTCGAAACGAACCGGATCTTCTTGTGCAATTCGATTCCATTCCCTGGGCATACTTCCGTCAGTGCCTCCCGTATCGGCAGGGCCCGATTCCCGAAGTCTTGCAGACCACTTAGGGGCATGCTTATCTAAAAATTCCAAAAAGTTCCGCAAGGTTCCCTGACGGGATGAAATCTGAAACATGCCATAGGAAGTTCCACCGTTTCTATCGTACCCTATGGCCCCCACGCCGGCGCTGCCCGATTCGAATTGCGCAGACAAGGAACCCAGGTCATAGGAGCTTTTACTGTGTGAATGAATGGGCGATTCCCCTGCAGCCGCCATAATCGGATTCCGGGACTTAAAATTCCCCATGCGGCCGGCCAGTTCGTAGGCTCTCAACACCATCCCGCCGCTCGAATGAGCCATCGCCTGCAAAAAGGCCGAAGTCGCCAACTCTGCGAGACCCCCGCTCTGATTCGGCAAAGAGACGGCATCGTTTGAAAACTGTAAGACTGCATTCCGGCAAATGAAATGTCCCAAGGGTGGCTCAATCCCACGGCCGCCATCCGCTCCCGATGATTCTCTCCCCATATCGGTGCCGACCCGATTCAACACGGCGTCAAACCGTTGTTCTCCTTTTGCATGCGGCAGGTAATTGCGAGTTTCGTCAACTTTTTCGCCGCTTGATCGTTGCCCTTGAGGAGCGGTGATTTTGAATGCCATGGATGACTCCTCTCTACAAATATCCTTGCTTGCCTTGCTGAATGAGAAAACGATTACAATACCAACACGTTGTTTCGGCCCCCGGTTTTCGCTTCATACAGGGCCCTGTCCGCACGATCAAAAACATCTTCCTCTTTCTGATCCAGGGGTTCGACCTGTGTCCCCCCGACGCTGATGCGAACGATTATCTGTTTGCCTTGATAGAAGAAACGGGTTTTTTCGATGGAAGAGTGTATCTTTTCGGCGACTTTTTTCATGGCTTCTCGATCTGTTCCGGGAAGGATTACAACAAATTCATCCCCACCGTAGCGACTCAAGAAGTCGGAAACACGCAAAATCCCCTTGACCTTGTTGATCACTTCCTTCAGACACAGGTCCCCCGCTGCGTGACCATAACTGTCGTTGACATTCTTGAAGTCATCCACATCCAGCAAGAGCATGGAAAAAACCTGCCCATAGCGGGTATAACGCTGAAATTCTTCTTTGAGCCGCTGTTCATAAGCCCTTCGGTTATGGATATTCGTGAGAGGATCAATGAAGGCTTCCCTCTCAAGATTCCTGGCCCTCTCCTGGATCTGATCGATTTCCGTTTTTACATTCTCTATTTTCTTTTGGAGTCCCCCCAGTTGCTCATGGGCCTCGGCCAGTCTTTTCTCGTCTTCTCGACGCTTCATTTCAAGAGCGGAACGGATCGTAGCTATTTTAGTGATCACCAGTTTTTTTAACTCACCCAAATCAGTACTGACATCCATGGACCGCTTCATATCATCCATCTGAGTTTCAATGATCAGATTGAAATCGGCATTTGCCTGGTGCGCCTGACGCCTGCCATTGAGAGAGGAAAAAAGATGACTTTCCATTTGTACGAGGTTTTCATTGATTTCTGAGATGAACTGAGCGATTTGCTTGCGCTCTTCTGAAATGCTTTTGATGGAAAACTCTATAAAGGCAAGAATGTCTTTTTTTATTGAAAAAAGTTGCGAAGGATCGGCACTGCGTTTGATTTTCTGTTGCAGTTCGGATAAACCGTTCACATCCCTTTTCCCCAGATCGTTTGTGACCACCTGAAGGACATCCAGGTAAATCTCTTGAAGTTCTTTCAGGTACAAGCCGCCGGGTTCTCCCGGTTCCCTGAGGTCCTTCGCTTTTTTGAAAAGTCTTCCCCAAACCGGGGAAGAGTGATTGGAGATAGCGGGGGGCAACAGATCCTCCTCACCCAACTTTACAAAGATTTCCTTTATATTGCTGAGGGACTTCTCGAGGTCGGCCAAATCTGTGTCTTTGAACAATAAGGATTTGAAATCGTTCAGGGCGCAGTAGAGCGAATCATTCGCCGATGCTTGAATCCACGTCAGGAAGGTGGACAAGGAACGTCTATAAAATGTTTGCAGTTGCTCCTTTTCCTCCTGAAGTTCTATCACGTGATTGAAAAGACGTTCTTTCTGAGACTTGAGGATAAGAATTTCATTCTTCATGGTTTTGAGTTCAGCTTTCGTTTGATCCGGACATTGTAAAGACAAACCATTGCAACAGGATATTTCCGATATCAGATGAAAAACATCCTCTCTCGCAGAAAGGGCCTGGCACAGAGAAGAAGATGCAAGCGGCCGGCGCTGTGCAGAGATCTCCTTTAAAGCTTCAATGACGATTTCCGACAACCTTCCCATATTTTTGCCAAGCTCTTGAGAATCCTGACCCCGCCCCATCGGCACTCCCTCATCCATCCCTTTGTCGGGTGGTCAAAGTCTTTTCCCTGCCCACCGTCATAGCCCCAGACATCACCCTGGTAGACAACACTCTGCTTTTGCCCACCAGACGGTAGAAGCCTCGTTGTCATTCTATGTCACCGGACTCACTTTGACCGGTTTCAATTCAAACAACTGACAGACCATTCCGGATGTCCCATGAACCAATGTATCGGGATACCGCCTGGAGCGTAGCCCCCAAGCCTTGCAGCCATACGGCAGGTTGCGATCCCATGTGATAAAAAAGTGCTTGCATTTTATACAGGTTATGTTTTTCATTCCTCACTTCTCATGCAAAATTATTGATTGAAAATTGTGTGAAGGGGGGCGCTTTTTGTTTCTGTCTGTCCCGGATCTCACCAATGTTAAAAAGCGAATTTCGTGCCATTTTAAGCGCTTGTCGACAAGCCATCCGCATAAATGAAGGATTTAAGAGATTGGAGGCTCGCTTCTCTTTGACCCGGGTAAACCGCATTTATTTTTTAAGTTTCCTATGCAGATGCCGATAATATTATCGTTGGAGGAGCTGACATGAGAATAACTTCCCATCTGGTGCAGAACGTAATTCGGAACTACAGCAAACAACTACAGCGTTCGAAACTTTCTGCCGGGTCGGACGTCCCTGACGCAGAACGCAAAAGAATGCCATCTGCAAATGTCAGCATATCTGAAGAAGCCGGACGGCAAATGATTTTGCAGCATTTCGCATCCCAGACGAAAGACTTGAATGAATCCACTTACTGTGACGGGAATGACCAACTGACAATCACACTTCCGATTCCTGTAGATTGAGAAACAATTACAAAATGGTTAAAAATACAAAAATAAGAATGGCCATTTCCCGGAAGAAACCAGTTGGACTGAGGAGAAAAAATCACATCAGACCCTTTGTGATGGAGAAAGTCTTGGGGCAAAAAGGAAAAAAATTCCTACCTTTCAGAGCGAACTTGCTCCATACTGTTTCCGGTAAGGCTTCCATCATCGCTCGGATACTCAAGAAAGAATTGAAGAGGCTTTACAACATGGACATCAAGCAACTCAACACCTATAGTGCTCCACACATCGAACGCCCACAGGAAACGTTTCTTCGGAACAAATTGGAAGACAATGAGTCGGAAAACAAGACTCCAATGGTGACGCAGGACCGTGTGGAATTATCCGATAAATACCAGGAAATGAACCGGCTGACGAAAGTCTCCATGGATCGGGAAGAAATTCGCACGGAGGTTGTAGACCATTATCGTAATCTCCTGAAGAATGACGCGTATTCGATAGATGCTGAAAAGATTGCAGAAAAGATGATCTCTGAGCTGTTTTGATTTTCAACCCCATACGATCACGAAACCGCCAAAAATCAACACGGCATGTCAGTAGATTGACAAACTGTTGGAGTTCAAAGCACCTGGATGTACGGCTGAAGCAGAGAGAATTCAGAGAATTCCTTGTCCCTATTTTCTTTTCCCGAGGCAGCGAAGCTTTCATGGCAACTCCCTTGTCTGCCCTTTGACGCTTCATAATGAACAGTTTCTTATCGTATATCCCTCTCATAAACGGAGCGGTTACAATAAAGAATGAAAAAGCGCAGATGGAAGATTGGATACTTATAGCGCGACAGGAATGGAACAAAGGAAGAGACGCGATTGTCTCCTCCTTTGTTCACCAAGAGATAAAGGAGTTGCAGAGAGAAAGCCGCCTACCCAGAGAGCAAGCAAATGATGTCTGAGTGTCTCACGCCATTCGCTTGAAAGTTCCCGCCATAAAATCAGATCATTGAATCCTCAGTACAGCTCTACATTGAAAGGTGAACAAAATGCGGTTGCCGTCACCCTGGTGAAAGCTGGGATCCAGAAAAGCTTAATTGACCTGGATTCCGACTTTCGTCGGAATGACGATGGATAGACTCCACCGATTTTGTACGCTTGTTTGTGTGGGGCTGCACTCAGCAAAGCTTATTTTACAAATACTGTGCCAAATTTAGGCCGTTGAGCATACTTGTGACTTGGAGCGCGGCCTGGTAGGCGGTTTGCTTTTGCTGCAATTGCAATATTGTTCGAACCATATCGGCATCCTCTATCTGTGACAGGTTGGACTTTTGTCCTATTTCCATATCATCCAGGAAGTTCTGCCGCCGTTCGAGACCTGCCAGGCGGGACCCGACTATAGAGGTTTGTTTGGAAAATCCTTCGATAGCCGTATCGATAAATTCCATCTCCTGGCTGATGGCATCCGTATCTCCATCCGCAATGGCCTTTCTGAGCTTGACAAGATGTTGCAAGCTGTTCTCCCCATCGCCTGCCGGGTCGTAAAGAAAAGTATCCGCTCCACTCACATTCACTTTCTGCTCACTGGATTCTCCCACCCGAACCGTGAAGGTACCTTCTAAATTACTCTCAACCGAAATGGGATAATTGCTGTTTGCAGCATTGGCTTCAGAAAGATCGAAAGGCGGTTGCCCACTGTTCACCGCAAAAAGATAGCGACCCTGATATTTCTGATTGCCAACCGATACGGCTTCTTCAAGGATCTGGTCCAATTCGGACAAATAGGCCGTGTCCTTTTCACTCAAAGTTCCATTGATCGATCCTATTGCGATTTCTTTTGCTCTTACAAACAAATCCGAAAGCTGATTCAAAGCATTCTCGGTGGCATTCCCCCAACTGACGGCAAAATCAATATTCTTGGAGTATGCTTCAAGTTTTTTTAGCCCTTGTTTGATATCCATGGACCCAGCCCACCCCATGGGATCATCGGAAGGCTTTGCCAGTCGTTTTCCAGATGAAGCAGCAATTGACAACTGTGCCAGGTCGGCATTCAGTCTGCCAAGATTTGCAGCCGTTCCTTCGTGGCTGGACGCTAAAGTGACTCTCATGGGTGCCCCCTCTTTCTTTTCTTAGAACCACCTATCCTTGGCAGCGAACATTCCCCTTCAATTCCCCCTCGAGGTGAGACTAAAGGCAATGCCGTTGACTTAACCAACTTTCGTCATTCCGACGAAAGCCGGAATCCAGGTCAATTAAGCTTTTCTGGACCCCGGTTTTCACCGGGGTGACTTTAAGTCAACAACATTGGGGACTAAAGGGGGTGTTCCAAAGCCCATAGGAGGTTTCTGGATAGGCCCTTGGTCCTTATACCATGTCGATAACGGTCTTGAGTAAGTCTGCAGTCATTTGAATTATTTTTGCAGCAGCCTGATAAACCTGCTGATTTTTGAGCATATCGACCATTTCTTCATCGATGGAAACACCTGAAACCGATTGTTGTTGCGCCTCCAGTTCACTCACCAGACTTCCGTAGAACTCCACTTTAGAATCGGCATCACTCTGTTGAATCCCTATTTTGTAATGAATGTTGCTCAAAAAATGTCCAAATGTGAAGTCGCCCAACTCGCCAAAGCTGATGCTTTCATCCTGCATCTTTGAAATTTCAAGTGAAAGTTCCGAAATGTTCTGAATCTCATTGTTGGTTTCCGTGGCCATGCTCTTCGCCAAATCCGAAACGACCTGAATACTTTCGGCTGGATTCCCAGAGCCTCCCGTTTCAAATACGGGGTATAAGGAATTGATTTGCTCAGCCAGGTTATCAGCGAAACTATTCAGCTGATCGAGTGAATCGTCTATCACATGCCGAGCTTTGATCAATCCATTCAGACTTCCGCCGGAAATCTCACCCTCCCCCGGCGAAGGTGTGACCGCCACTCCAGAGGAAGCAGCGGAATCGTAGTCGAAGGAACGATATTCAATCAGCTTTCCCTCCACGGAGTCGGTTGCCAGGGTCAGCTCTCCGGCTTTGTCGTGAGAGACAAGCACCACGGGGTCCGTACTCGAGTTTCTGTAATCGAGGGTAACCGTCAGAGACCCGTCCTGCTCTTCGCTATAGCGAATGGGGATGATTTCTGAAAGATCCTTGATCGCCTGATAACGTTGATCTCGAAGATCGTTTGCCGTCCGGCCCGGGTTTTCCGACAAACGAATCTCCGCGTTCATGGACGCTATCCGGTCCAAAAGAGCATTGACTGTGCTCTTTACTGAGCCATCGTTTCCGACCGCCCTTTCAAGTTCGCCATTGATGTCTTCCGCCAGACCTTCAAGATTATGGTAGGCACCATTGATCTCCTCCACCAAACGCTTTGCCGCTTGAGCGACCCCTTCTTTTTCCGTCTCTCCGGTCGGATTCCGGTGAAGCAGATCCCAGGACTCCCAAAACGAACCCAACGCACCTGAAATTCCCGATTCCCCATCGTCCGAAAAATATGCCTCTACCAGGCTTAAGTGAGAAGTCAGCGTCTCCGATTGCGATTTTTCAGAAATACTATTTACAAGACGCCGTTCGACAAACTGATCACGCTGCTGCACCACCGTGGCAACATTGGCCCCCATGCCAACCCAGCCGCCACGGAATCGATACGCCGGATTCGTACTCATGACAACTTTCTGGCGTGCATAAGCCGCATTGTCGGCATTGGCTATATTGTGCGACGTTGTCTGGATGGAAACCTGAGTATTCAGAAGCGTATTCTTGGCAACTTCCAGAGTAAAGTTCAGGCTACCCATGGCTATATCTCCCTGCTGACCCTGAGTCCCTTCAACGACATCTTACTGAGCGGATTCGAATTATTCCCGGAGTAGCTTCCTCCGACCAGGACGTTGAGATATTCCCGGCAGTATTCCAACGATCCTTCAACGAGAACATGATTCATACGGTTCATACGCTCGATCTCAAGGAGATTACCCATGAAAGTCTTGACACTCTCGCTTTCTCCCAGGGTGGTATCCTCCTCGCCAATCCTTTCGAGTTCTCCCAGCATCTGCGTCATACGCTGTATCAGAAATTCCTTTTCCGGAAGGAGCTCCAAAAGCCTATCGCTTTGAAAATGCTTCAAGGCTTCAAACTCTTCATGGAGTATCCGCATCAAGCTCTGAACCGTCTTGCTAAAGGCTTCCAAGAGGCTTGATTGAAACTCTGAAACATTGGAAGATTCCGGGTCGGATACATTCAGACAAGAGCGATTATCATGACTCATCAATGGATTACACTTTCTTTGAAGGATCAGAGATCAGATCGAAACATGCGGAATATAATTTACGGCACGAAAGATTTTGCCATCAAAGCACGCCTGTTCATGAATCTTCCCGACCATCCTTCTGAATCAAGGGTAAAAGTTGCCGATACAGAGTCTCTCCCAACCCTAACTCGCCGCTTTTGCTCATCATCCTTGCGACGGACTCGTTCATCATCCCTTCGTAGACCTCCCGCCCGGTGTCTGCAGATTCGGTGCTGAGGGAGTTCTGCCTCATATCCTTCAGGAGATTGTTCATCATGATGGCTTCGAAGCTCTGACAACACTCTTTGAGCCGGTTCTTTTGATTTTCCCCATCCCTGTTCGGTTCCGGATTCACACGTGACGCGCCGATTTTCAGCATCTTTTCCTCCATGACTTCACAAAACCGGATCACTTCTCCCTTTTGAAAATGATTTCGACTCTGCGATTCATCTCTCTACCCGCCTCAGTTTCGTTGGAAGCAATGGGATGCGAGCTTCCATAACCGCCCATGCCCATCTGCCTCGGATCCGTATCACATCGATTCAAGAGGAACTCAAGCACCGCCTGAGCCCGCGCCAGCGAAAGATCTTCATTGGATGCAAAGCTTTGCGTATGGATCGGAATGTTGTCCGTGTGCCCTTCAACAAAAACGGAATAGTTGGATTCACGAATAAAATCCCCTAGTTTCATTAGGATTGGAAAAGCTCGTGGATTGAGTGTTGCGCTCCCCTTTTCAAACAACAGCTTGTCTCCAAATATAAATGAGAATTTTCCCGTTGCACGGGATCTTTTCACCCATACGGCATTACCCGAGGAAACGAGAAGATTGAATTTTTGATCGGAAGAAACTTCTTCTTTTCTGACCTCGTCCAGGTCGCGAATATCCAGCACATAAACACTCTGCAGACTCTTGCAGAGGTCTTTGATGGCCAGGTCCCTCGGCAGAATGACGCTTTCATGGTCGTTATAATAGAGCGCGCCACTGGAGGCGGAAAAGTTGTTGAAGGCTATTCTGAAAGCGCGTTGGTTCAAGGAAGACATCGACAGGAGAAGAACGAAAAAGGTGAGAAGCAGAGTACACAGGTCGGAAAAGGTCACCAACCACGAAGCCTCTCCCCCTCCGTTGCCTTCCCCTTCCTGATTCTTCTTCTTTCTCACCCCGCCCCCATTCCTGTTTCAGGCTCTCTTCGCTACAAAGAAATTCAGAAGTTCTCTTTCGTTTCGTTCTTTTCAGCGGGAAACACTTGAAAGAAAAAATTCTTATAGCTGAATCCTTTCGCTGGAACCGATCTGACCTCCAGCAAAGCTTCAGGGATGATTTCATCCTTTCCAACAATGATATCCACCCGCTGATTTCGGCTGCCCATCTCCACTTGCTGTTCACTCTTCACGATGGGATAATAATAACTGAATCCATTGGCGATCATTTGTTCCTCAGGAACTCCAGCCTGCCCAAAAAAAGTGTAGATGACCTGTGCCCGCTTGCTTGAAAGGTACCAGGAACGCTCCTGTATGTGGTCTTTATAGATGCCATTTTTCAATATCTCGTGGATGTCTGTGTGCCCCTGAATCTCGATTTCCCTTTTTGTGGACTTCAAGTAACTCGCCAGGCGGATCAGATAGTCTTTAATTCCCGGGCAAATCTCTGCGGATTGAGGAAAAAAGAGGATCTTCTCACTGATGCGAATGATGATTCTGTCGTTTTCCTGAAGGACTTGAATATCGGCATCCACATTATTCTGCATGGTGATTTCTTTGAGCATTTCAATATCGACACCCTCGCTCTTATTGATGGGAGAAGTGAATTCCCGTGGATCCGAACCCTTCTCTTTGCCGATGGCGGAGCGCCCTCCACTGAGAAATCCAAAGGCGCCTACAAGGGAATCGAGAGCCTTCCGCTGACGCGTTTCATCGATGGTCGACATGCTCAGAAGAAGAACAAAAAAGGTCAAGAGCAAGGTGGTCAGGTCTGCAAAGGTAGTGAGCCAACTGGCCCCCGGTGAACTTTCTTCCTGCTTTTTTTTCCTGGCCATGAGGCAATACCCGGTTTAAATGAATTCAAGTTCAGCCTGCATCGCCCCGGCTGCGCGAATGGCTTGTAGAATGTTGATAAGATCACGAGGGGTAGCCCCAATGGCATTCAACCCCTTGACCACCTGACCGATGGTTACGCCTCCTCCCACAATGGATATATGCCCCTTCTCTTCTTCTACATTCACTTCGCTTTGAGGAACTACGACCGTCTGTCCCTTACCGAAAGGCTGGGGTTGAGAAACGCTGGGCGTTTCAGAGATCTGGACCGTCAGATTCCCATGGGCCACAGCCACAGGAGAAATCCGAACATTCTCCCCTATCACGATGGTCCCTGTCCGTTCATTGACCACAATTTTGGCTACTTCATCGGGTTGAACTTCTATGCTCTCCACCCGGCTGATAAGCCCCACAATATTTTGCTGATAGCTTTCCGGAACCTGTACCTTGATGGTCGCTGCATCCATTGCCTGTGCAACAGAGTCTCCCAAGGTCTCGTTGACTCTTTTAGAGACCTTATTGGCCGTGGAAAAATCGGGATTGCTCAATACCAGATCCAACTGCTGCAAATTACCATAAGGCACGGGAACTTCCTGTTCGACAAGAGCACCACCACTCACAAAACCGACTGTCGGGTGGTTTTTTTGCACTCCGCTCCCACTGGCCCCCGATACGCTGAAGCCACCTACAGAAATGGGGCCCTGGGCCACGGCGTAGGTTTTTCCATCGGGCCCCTGGAGCGGGGTCATCAGGAGGGTTCCTCCCTCCAGGCTCTTGGCGTCGCCTATGGAAGAAACCTGAACATCCACCCGGCTTCCTTTGCGCACAAACGACGGCAGTTTGGCTGTCGCCATGACCGCCGCTACATTTTTCACCTTGACCTGATCCGGATTGACATGGATGCCCATGTTGTCAAGCAGGTTTGCCAGAGTATTTACGGTAAACTGCGTTTTGTTGTTGTCGCCGGTGCCGTTCAATCCGACAATGAGCCCATAGCCGATCAACTGATTGGGGCGGTCTCCCATAAAGGAAGCGATATCTTTAATTCTCGCAGCGGAAGCAGGAAAGACATGGAACTGAAGCAGAAGAAACACGCTCAACAAAAGAAACAGATTTCGTCTGAACACCTCACACACCTCTTAGAAAGGGGAAACCAAATCGAAGAGCTGAAGCAGCCAGCCCGGTTTCTGTTGCTGAGTGAGCGGCCCCTTGCCTTCAAAGAAGATCTTGGCATCCGCAATATTTTGTGAAAGAACCGCATTGTTCCTGCTGATGTCATTGGGCCGCACGACCCCTTCCAAAACAATCTGCTGCATTTCATTGTTCACCTTGGTCCATCGCGAACCCCTGATGAGCAAATTGCCGTTTGGCAGAATATCCACGACTGTTGCCGTCATATACGCTGTCATGGAATCCGACTTGGACGTGCTGCCGGCTCCAGTAAAACCACTCCCGAATGTGCCCTCATACCCTCCAAATTCCACGGGATTGAGAATGGTTTTGTTGCCTGCAGTCAAGCCATTGAATTTGAAGTTGCCATTCATGGTCTTTTCCCGGCTGGTATCCGTCATTGACGACTTGCTGGCCTTGGATATTTCGCTGACCGTTATGGTGAGAATGTCACCGATCTTTCGAGCTTTAATGTCCTGGAACATGGAGCTATTGCCTTCCACCCACAAAGAACCGCTGGGAGGTTGTTGCACGGACTTATATTCCTGCACTATCGAAGGGGGTTGCGAGGTGGGGATGGTCATTTGCGCAGGAGGGACGGGATTCAAGGGAGGAGCTTCGACTTTGTGAAGCTGTTGAGATGCACACCCAAAAAAGAAGAACAGCAATAGGAATGGAAGGATTTTAACCGCCCTCGCCATGGAGAAATATCGACAGAAAAATGAAATCAATTCTAAGACTCGCTTCACCTGGGACATGAATCCCTCCGTGCTATCCCGTCAGGGAATCGCATAAACCGTTTCCCCATCAACGACTCTGCAATCGATCGTGCGCCTTGATTTTATGTTCGACACACGGATGGTAGCACCCTCGCTACCCTCTTCCAGACTCTTTCCACTTGCTGTCACGCGCAAACCTGGTTGTTCATACACAATGGTGACCGCATCACCACGCTTGAGGGCGAGAGGTTCATCGAAGTCCTCAAGCTTCAGGGGCTGCAAAAATCCCACATCCCGCAAGAGGCGCTTGCCGATCACCTGGTCCGATTGAGTAACAAAACCCACAGCCCCATCCGCTACATTGATGCGCTTTTCTTCAATATCTGAAGGCCCCACCACGCTATTGCGCTTCATGGGGTGGCGGGAGTGCAGAACATTCTGGTAGAGTTCCACCCGCCCCGATACTTTGGCGCTGTCGATCTTTTTCCCATCCACATAAAAATCGATTTCGACCGCTACATCGCCCAAACAACGCTCCCCGGGAGAGGCGTTTACTCTATAAGTGACTTCTCCCGCAGGCATTGACAGATTGTCGTCACACCGGATGTTGTTGATGACGATATCGCTCGCATCCCTGGAGATGCGAGCCAAAATGAATTCGCGAAAAATTTTCTCAATTTTTTCCCGGTGGATCTGAACCGATTCGCTGACCACGACGATTCGGTCGGGCAATCGGATCGTAAACTCCGACGGATCGTACCCGTGGTCGCTGAGAAACGTATTGAGATAACTGCGTAATCGATCACCTTGAACGAATTTCTCTTCACCCACTGCAGGACTTTGTCCGATGCTTTCCCGGCTCAAAAGAACCTTCAGATCGGCTGGAACCGTGTTTGAGTCAAAAAGATCCAACAAAGAGACATCTTTTCCTTTAACTTCCACTCTATCGAGCCCGTTCAACTCCTGACTGTAAGCCTGAGACTCACAGGGAAACGATGGCCACCACACACCACCCGGCAGTCCCCAGGAAATCAACTGCAAAACAAAAAAGAACATGAGGCTCTGCTGCAAGAGTGTTCCACCCATCGGGCTCACTTTCCTGATCATTATGCTTTTACATTATTTGCGATCTGGAGCATTTCATCCGAAGCCTTGATGACCTTGGAATTGGCTTCATAAGCCCTTTGACCAACAATCATATTGACCATCTCTTCTACGACATCGACATTGGCATTTTCCAGAAACCCCTGGAGCAGGCTCCCCAAGCCATCGCTGCCGGGCTGTCCGTCGGTCGCTTCCCCCGATGCCTCTGTAGGAACAAAGTAATTCTTCCCTATACTGGAAAGCCCTGCAGGATTGGGGAAATCCGTAATGTTCAGGGTTTCGTTGGCCACTACATTTCCCGCCTGATCTACCGCCGTCAAAGTTCCCCCGGCGTCGATATTGATGGTCGTAGCTGTCACGGGAATGGCGATCTCGGGCTGAAGACGGTTTCCCTCGGAATCACAAATGAATCCTTCTTCATTCAACTTGAAGGTGCCTGCGCGTGTATAGACCTCTTCCGATCCTCGCAACACCTTGAAAAAACCTTTGCCTTCAATTGCAAGATCAAGTTTGTTGCCGGTTTCCACAAAATTTCCCTGAGTGAAATTTTTCTGAACGGAAACGGTTTTCGTTCCCATACCCACCTGAACTCCCACTGGAAGCTGAGCATCATTGGAAGTCTTGGCACCTGGAGGTATAATGTTTTGGTACATCAGATCTTCGAAGTTGGCGCGGCTCTGTTTGTACCCCGTCGTATTGGCGTTGGACAAATTGTGGGCGATCACGTCCATATTCAACTGCTGTGCTCCCATACCGGTCGCTGCTGTCCAAAGACTGCGAATCATGCTTTCTGCCTCCTCGTTACTGGCTGCCCAATTTGTTGATCAATTGAGAATCTTCCTGTTGAAAAAATTGCAGCGTTTTTTGATAAGCCTCGTAATTTCTCTGGGTATCGATCATAAGCGCCATTTCTTCCACTGGATTGAAGTTTGCTTCCTCCAGTGATCCCTGCTGCACGATGGTATCCGGTGCCGGAACAGGCTGTACATTCTCTTCTTTGGGCTTGAAATAACCATTGTCTGTTTTTTCCAGCAACGAATTCTCAGAAAACTTGACTATATCGAGAGTATCCACCGCCGCATATTCACCATTTCCAAGACCATCGGACTCTCCCTTGTCAAGTATTTGACCATTTCGTTCTATGCGCACATCAGCTCCGGATAACGTGATGGGGCCATTTTGGCCCAACACCGGCCACCCTTCCTGTGTCACCAGAACATTGTCTTTGTTGAGGCTCAAATTGCCTTCACGCGTATAGACCGTTCCCTTGTCACTTTGTACACGCAGGAACCCTTCCCCGGAGAGCGCGACGTCAAGGGGCTGTCCAGTATTCCTCATATTTCCCTGATCCATTCGCGTGTAAGTCGTCTGGCGGATAAAATCACTGAAGTGGACATTGTCTTTCTTGTAGCCTGCAGTCTCGATATTCGAGAGATTGTTCGCAATCACTTCCAGACGTTTTTCCTGTTGTCTGGCTCCCAACACAACGGCATGAAGTCCTAATCGCATGGCCTTGCTCTCCTTTTGCATTCTTTAGAGAAGCAACGATAATGCCAGGAAATGAATTCCCTCGCATTGCCAGGTCTGAAGCCGGTACACGGCGATGGAAGCCCTCACACCACTAGAAGCTCTGCAATCCAAATTCAAAAAAAAGTCCGTTCGCAGGCAAGATTTTCCTCTTATCTTCTTCCTTAGGGAATTTCCTGCAAAAAGACTTATCGAGATCGATTCATATCTTCGGTCAGGACCTGATTTTCAGATTATTGTTCCGAATATTTCTCGAAAGGAAAAGACCGAATGACTTGCAGAGGATTTCAAGACGAAAAGCAAAGTAAAATCGGTAGGATATGAGCCTTGGGGAATAGATCGATTCAACGACTGGAGTACATCTTCTTAAGGTTCAGAATCAGCTCTACTTCTCCGAGCGGTTTCTGCAAGCGTTTGGCAATGGCTTCCGCCGCAAGCCCCTTATTGGCAAGTTTGAAGACCTTATCATGGTCATTGCCCTTTGGAGGAGCAAGAGGCGCAGGGTTATTGACAACCGCCACGGATTGTGCCCCTTCAAGACGTTTGCAGACCTTCTCCGCTTCATTCAAACGATCATCCAATTTAGCCAGGATGTTTTGGAGCAGCATCTTTCTCTCATGAAGATTTGCATCGAACTCCGTGGTGATAGCGGTGGTTTCTTCAAGTATTTTTTCCAAAGTCTGAATGAGTTCCTCCGCCCCGTCCAGGGGCCGCGAACGTCTCCCGAGAAGAAGGAACAACAGAATAATGAGCCCCACGTCCAGAATGATCTGCAACATGAGTGTAAAAGACATTTGGCTGCCGAACCAGCTTTGGAAAATTTCCATTCATATCTCCGGTTTTCGCTCACAACCGATCCAGCTTGATGATCTTGATCAATCGAATTCTACATTGAGGCAGCGTGTTTTTAAGATGATCGGCCAAAGCATTCTGCAAAATGTTTTCCCAATATTTATACGTGTTACGCACCGGCGCCTGTGCGAGTAGGAATTTATAGATCACATCCCGCAGTAGAACATTGCCATGCGAAAAAAAAATATAGGATTCCCGGCCTTCAAGCGTCAACTCCAGCTCAATGGAAACCAGATCTCTTTCCTCTTTGGACTGAGCCAGAAAAAAGAATTCCAGGTTTTCCACATACAACGGAACAGGAATCGGATATCTGATTATATTGGCCCCATCAGATGCCACTCTCTTCGATTTTGCCAACCCCTTGGAACGCAAAAATACCACACAGGCGATTGCCAGACCTATCACCAGGAAGGCCACAAGCCAGACGAAAAGGATCTTCCAGACGAAAACAGGCCGTTTCAGACCAACCTCATGGCTGGAGGAGGCCGGTTCGAGTGAAGATTCACATTCGGAAGAGGATTCCCCCGACAAATCGGGCGTAAAATATGGATCCAGTTCAATGCTCACCGAATCCTCTTCATCCTCTGACGGTTCATCTATCTCAAGGGAAAACCTTTCATTGGATGTTTCTTCCCCCTGAATCCCGACAAATTCCTCATCTAAATGCCTGCCTTCGGTAGATGCCTGGGGAAGTATTCTCTCGAATGCTTCATCTTTCACCTTTTGAATTTTTCCTTCAATCGCATACAGTTTTTTTCATCAAAATAATCTTGAGGTTCCAGCCCATCCTCATGGGATCTTCCATACTCGTGCGCGTCCTTTCAATGAACTCCCATGGCCGGAACGGTCACAACGAAAAATGAAAAAGGCAAAGAGATGCAAGCCAATATGGAAAGCGGGAAACGCTCTTGAAAGGCGATGTTATTATGAGCCATGAGCTATGAACCATGAGCCTTTTTTCATATAAACTTCGTTCAAGAAACAGTCTGTTCACACCACTGATCCTGCAATCGGTCCGGAAGGTCTTCCCTCTTGAGCTTCCTTGCCAGCCGACTGCGCAGTTTTAGAATCGCTTTCGTATGAATCTGGGAAATACGCGATTCCGTGTAATCCATGACCGCGCCGATTTCTTTCATGGTCAATTCTTCATAATAATACAGGGCCAACAACTGCTGTTCTTTTTTGGAAAGACTGCTGATAGCCTCTGCAAGGTGTTTCTTCAGTTCTGCCCGATACGTCTTCTGGAAAATTTCATCTGATTCCGAGGGCAACGTACCATTGATTTTACCTTCCCCCACCGCATCAAAAATGTCTTCGGGCACTAGAGAAATTCCCTTGATTTCATCCAATAGCTTGAAAAGTTGCTCACAAGAAATCCGGAGCTCGGCGGCAATTTCCTCATCCAGGGGAGCGCGCCCCAGTCTTTGTTCCAGGAGCAGACAGGTCTTGGAGAGCTCATTGCTTTTTTGACGGAGCGAGCGCGGCACCCAATCCATGGCCCGGATCTCATCCAACATGGCCCCCCTTATACGAATCTTGGCATATGAAGAAAAAGAAATCCCCTGGCCGGGATCAAACTTCTCAAAAGCATCGATCAACCCAATCATCCCCGAATTGATCAGATCATCTGCAGACACATGAGCCGGAAGTCTGGCAGCCAATCGCAGCGCCATATATTTCACGATGCCGGAATGCTTGATTATGGCCTCTTCTCGGTCCATGGATTCTTGAGATGCAGCGTTATACTGGGATGGGTAGCAATTTCTGCTCAAGAGCTGTGCGGGGCGTTGCATCTGAGAGGAATTCTTGCACTGAAGTTCTTTTGGCAACATAGGATTTTTCTTCATTCTGGGGTTATACATTCAATAACCTTTTCCAAAAAAACTGAATGGTTCCCTGGTTGATACGAGGAGGAATCTTTTCAATACGATTGGCAACCATGTGAAAGGCTTTCGAGGCGGGTGAATTTGGAAAGAGATCCAGCAGAGGCCTCTGATGCAAAACCGCTTTTTGAATATTTGGATCGTGAGGAATACTCCCCAGATAATCCAAGGAGAGCCCATCCAGAAAGTGGTCCGCCACTTTGCTTATATTCCCGAAAATCACCTTTCCCGCTTTCTCATCTTCCACAGAATTCGCAAGGACCTTGAAATAACGCTCTCCATGGCGGGTGAAGAGCACTTTGATGAGGGCATATGCATCAGTGAGGGATGTGGGTTCGGGGGTCACTACCACGATCCTCTCCTGAGCCGCCAGATTGAAATAGAGGACCGTATCGGAAATGCCGGCTCCCGTATCGATGAGCAGAATATCGATCTCCGTTTCCAGGTCTTCCAGTAATTCGAGGAAGAGCAGTTTTTGTTCGTCGGAGAGTTGAGTCAGTTGCTGCACCCCGGAAGATGCCGGCATGATACGGATATTGCCCGGCCCTCTCACCAGGACTTCGCTGAATTTCCTGTTGCCTGCAAGTACATGACTGACGTTGAACTTCGGTGTCAGCCCCAACAGAAGGTCTATATTCGCCAGCCCGAGATCGGCATCCATAATCAGCACTCGCTTTCCCAGCTGATCGAATGCCAGGGCCAGATTTACCACGATGTTGCTTTTTCCAACCCCCCCCTTCCCACTGCTGACAGTCATCACACGTATCGATTGATGCCCGGGAGACAGGGGGTGCGAAAAAGAGCTTTTCCAGCGGGCTTCCCGCTCTCTTTTGCTACGCAAGCCCAATGCTTGATCCATACTACTCCTTTCCATTCCGACCTTTTTTCGCAGGAAAGAGAAACGTGAGCAACCGTTTAGGAGTTGCCAACTCAATGTCTTCGGGAACCTGCTGCCCTGTCCCCAGATATGAAACAGGATAAGGAAAACGAAGAAGCTGATTGATGATGGAACCAATGCTGAGCGTTTCATCAATCTTGGTAAATATGAAGCTATGTATGTTCATAGGGTGGAAATGAATGATGGTCTGCTTCAGATCACTGTCTTTCACCGTAGCGCTCAGAACGAGAAAGTGCCGAATGTCATCCATATTCCCAAAAACAGCCTGGAGATCCTTGATATGATCCGGATTTATGAAATTCTTTCCACTGGTATCCACCAACACGACATCGTGGTGCCCAAACTGCATTCTGGCATTGCGCAGTTCCGCATTGGTCTGGACCACCAGGAAGGGAATGTTGAGGATGTCTGCATAGGTACCGAGTTGATTCACTGCGCCGATGCGGTAGGTATCGACCGAAATGATACCGACCTCAAGATTCCGCTTTATTTTGAGAAAAGCGGCCAACTTGGCCAGACTGGTGGTCTTCCCCACGCCTGTAGGCCCCACAAAGGTAAAGGTGTGGGGCGCTCCGATATTCGGAGGAAGATCATGGAAAGGACGAGAAAAATTGATTTTTTCCAGAAGCTTCCTGCAAAATCCCTCCATGACCCTGCGCTTGTCCAGGCATTCCATCTTCATTGCGCTCAGCACATCGTTCAAAAGGACATAGCAATGCTTTTCATCCAGTCCACGAACTATGAGGCTGTGGTAGACTTCCGCAAGCGGTTGTTGCATCTGCAATTTGCTGTAGTAGTCCTTGGATGAAATGAGCATGGACAAAAAGCTTTTGATTTCCTCGATATCATTTCGTGAATGCAGATCCAATCCATCTACCGGTGCCGGTTTGGCAATGAGAGGTTCCCCCCTGTCCGGTTCAGCAGCAGCCGTCACCTCAACGTAGGTTTCCATCGGAGAAACAGTCACCTTCCTGTTTCCGAGGATGAGCGCATCCTCACCCAGTTCTTTCCTTACCTGGGCCAGGGCCTCGTTGACAGTGGAAGCTTTGAAAGTCCTAATTTGCATGCGTGAGCCTGATTATCCCGATGGATTGAATTTCCAGATGTCCGCTCAATTCATTGTGGCTGAGCACGACGACGTCGGACAGAAAGCGTTCCAGAAGTTTCTTCAAATGCCTGCGCACCATGGGCGAGCAGAGGATTACGGGATGAAACCCCATATTCAGAACCTTCTTGACTTCAACATTGGTCGCTTGGATGAAGGATTTCAAAAAATCGGGCTCCAAAGCCAGGAAGGCTCCCTGGTCCGTTTTCTGAATGCTTTTGCTGATCCGCTCTTCCAAATCCTGCTGTAGAGTGAGAACCTTCAGTTCCCGTCCCTCCCCTTCATACGGCCTGGTGATCGTACGCGCCAGGGCCTGACGCACATATTCCGTCAATATTTCAGGATCCTTGACGATAGCGGCATGATCCGCCAGGGTTTCGCACACGGTCTGGATGTCCCGTATGGAAACGCGCTCCCGGATAAGATTCTGCAATACCTTCTGAATGCTTCCCACGGACAGGAGACCGGGGACGAGCTCTTCAATCAGTTTCGGCTGAGATGCAGCCAGGTTGTCCAGAAGATTCTGAGTTGTCTGGCGGCTCAGGAGTTCGTCGGCGTGCCTCTTGAACAGCTCCGTCAAATGGGTCGCTGCAATGGTGGAAAGGTCAATGACCGTGTAGCCCTTTCCCACCGCCGACTCATATTCTTTCTCCGGGATCCAGACTGCGGGAAGACCGAAAGTGGGATCCTTGGTGGGAACTCCCTTGATATCCTGGAAGCTGTCCCCCGAACTGAGGGCAAGATAATGCCCGATCATCAGTTCACCTTTGCCAATGACGTTCCCTTTGAGCAAAACCCGGTATTCGGCGGGCTTGAGCTGCAAGTTGTCGCGCACATGCAATGCAGGCACGATGATCCCGTATTCCATGGCCAGCTGTTGTCTGATGGCCTTGATGCGGGGCAGCAGATCCCCTTTTTGTGACTCATCCACCAGAGGAATCAATCCGTAGCCCACTTCCAATTCCAGGATGTCCAAAGGCGGAGGAAGTTCCCCGAATTCAGGGGGAGATGCCGCCTGAGCCTGCTCCTGGTCCTCTTTGGGAACCTCGCTCTTTTCCTTTCTCTTCAACAGGGCCAAACCGGCATACAGGAGCCCTGCCCCTACCAGGATCAAGGGAATGGCAGGGAATCCGGGAACCAGCGCAAGTACGCAGAGCATTGCACCCGCTATGACGAGCGGCTTGGGTTGTATGCTGAACTGTTCCCCGAAGGCCTTTCCCATTCCCACGTTCGATTCTGCCCGGCTTACCAGTATGCCTGCCGAAGACGAGATGATCAGTGCAGGAATCTGTGAAACCAGACCATCGCCGATGGAGAGCAGAGTGTAGTTTTTCAAGGCATCCACGATGTTCATGTGGTTTTGGAGAACTCCAATGGTCAAACCGCCGACGACGTTTATAAATGTGATGAGAATCCCGGCGATGGCATCCCCCCGCACGAACTTGCTGGCACCATCCATCGTGCCATAAAAGTCGGCTTCCCTTCGAACCTCCTCTCGCCTACGGCGCGCTTGTACATCACTGATCATTCCCGAATTCAGATCCGCATCGATGCTCATCTGTTTTCCGGGTAGAGCATCCAGAGTAAACCGCGCAGTGACCTCAGAGATTCGCTCGGTACCCTTGGTAATCACCATGAAGTTGATGATCACGAGGATGACGAACAGGATGAAACCAACGGCGTAGTTTCCTCCGACGACAAATTGACCGAAGGCATTGATGATGTGACCCGCGGCAGCAGGCCCCTCATGGCCTCGTAAAAGGATCAGGCGCGTACTGGCGACATTCAGGGCCAGCCGAAAGAGGGTCGTGATCAGAAGAACGGAGGGAAAAATAGCGAAATCCAGGGGCTTTAGAGAATAGACGGCGGTCAGCATAATGACCAGGGAAGAAGCGATATTTACAGCCAGTAACATATCCAGGAAAGTGCTGGGCATGGGCAGAAGCATGACGGATAGGATCATCACGACCCCGAGTCCCATCATGGCATCGCTGTCGGATGCGCGTTTGAGGCGCTCCATGAATGAATTCATTGCAGAACCGGACGCTTGCATTCGCTCTCTATTTTGTGCGTGTTTGCTTTTGTTGGTAGACGTAGGCCAGCACTTTGGCTACGGCTCGATACAAAGAAATCGGAATGGTCCCCTCAAGTTTCACTTCCTGATACAAAGCACGTGCCAATGGTGGATTTTGAATTACAGGGACTCCATGTTTTCGCCCCACTTCGATGATCTTCCTGGCGACAAAATCGACGCCTTTTGCGACGACTTTAGGTGCTTCCATCTGCTGCTTGTATTGGAGGGCGACTGCGTAGTGGGTCGGGTTGACGACTATTGCCGTAGCCTTGGGGACTTTGGCCATCATGCGTTGTCGCGCGAGGGCACGCTGGATGGAACGAATGCGCGATTTGATCTGCGGGTTGCCTTCCGACTGCTTGTGTTCTTCCTTCACCTCCTGTTTGGTCATCATGAGATCCTTCCGATGCTGCCAGGCTTGATAACAGTAATCGGCGATGCCCAGAACGATCATGATGAGAGAGACTCGAACCAAAAGTTTCAGACTCAGATGTCCGAAGACTTCCAGGATCTGTGGCAGTTCCTGCTGCACCATGGGGAGAAAGAGATCCTCACCATCCCTGAATACACTGTACACGACCCAGCCCACGATCATGATCTTGAGAATCGACTTCACCAACTCTATGAGAGAGCGTATCGAAAAGATCTGTTTCAGACCTTGAAAGGGGTTCAGTTTCGAAAACTTGGGCTGAACGGCCTTCAAAGAAAAGTTCAAGCCTCTGGTTTGTATTATATTGATTCCGACAGCGATCAGGAGAATGGAAATGACCGTGGGAGCAATCATGGTAAAGAAATGAATCAATACATGCCCCATGGATTCTTTTACGGACGGGAGTGTCAGTGTTGAACTGAACCCTTGACTCCAGAGTTCCCTGAGCATTTGTCCAAACTGATCAAAAATGACACCGTTGCTCAGATAAAGGACCATCCCTCCCCCCAATAAAACGGCAGCAGAGTTCAGTTCCCTGCTCTTGGGGATTTGTCCCCGTTCTCGAGCCTCGCGCAACTTTTTTTCTGTGGGTTTTTCACTCCTATCCTGTCCACCTGACACGAAAAATGCTCCTGAGCTCTCGTCAAAAAACCTGCCTTGTCAATTTTTTGTCCCAAAAAACCTTGATATTAGAGGCGGGCAAGGAATCTCCTATCCGGTGATCACGCGAAGGTACTCCATGAGTTGCATGAGGAATTGACCCGTTGCAGCTCCCCACACGGAAACGGAAAATCCCATAAAAAGGAGCCCCAAGAATATGGTGAGAGGAAAGCTTGTTGTAAGTATGTTGATTTGAGGAGAAAATTTGGCAATCAAGCCCAATGCGACATTCATGAGCATCAGCACGATGAGCACGGGTGCGGCTATCTTGAGGGCGATCACGAACAGGTACCCCGAGAGGGCGACCATTCGGGAATAAGTGAGATGCTTTAAAAAGAATCCGCCCATGGGAATTGTTCTGAAGCTTTCCACGATGGTCTGAATGATCATGTGATGTCCATCGAAACTGAAAAGAAGCAAAACTGCGAGCAAATTGAACCATCTGCTGAGGACCATCACCTGTGCGCCGCCTTGCGGGTCAACGACCTGTGCAAATCCCAACCCCATCTCCACACTGATTATTTCTCCCGCCAAATGAAAGGCCGCCAGCACCAAAAGCATGGACAGAGAAAGCACCATTGCCAGGAGGATTTCCCCTAGAACAACCAGAACAAAGGCCACAGGTTCCAGGGGCAGAGGGGTGACCACGGAGCGGAGAAAGGGGAAAAAAAAAGCTCCCAGAGCCAGGGATACGCCAGCCTTCACCATATTCGGAATCTGTCCTCCGGTGAAGAGCGGGATCATGAATAAAAGGAGGCTGATCCGGAGCAAAATGGAAAAAAAGATTGCGATTTCATTAATATCGATATGAAAAGTCGTCACTCCCTCTCACCTCTTCCCGAACCGATTTTCGCAATAGAGCCATCGCACGAAAGATTCTCAACCCAAAATTTGAAAACCGGAGAGAATGCTTAGGGAGTGAGTCGCTCTTGAAATCCCCGTTTACCACGGAGGCACAGAGATCAAGGAGGAGCTCCATAAGAATTCCAAAATCTTCTCCGTGCCCTCCGTGTCTCCGTGGTGAATAACGGGATATTGGAATCCGCTGACTCCCTCATACCTTTCACCGAATCCACTGAGGAAAGTTTTGCAGGATTTCTCTCAGAAACTGAGCCATCTCGTTCAACATCCAGGCCCCGAAAAAAAGCAGCGCCAAAAAAGTCACGACAATCTTTGGAACAAAGGTGATGGTCTGTTCCTGGATTTGGGTGACTGCCTGAAAAAGACTGATCCCCACCCCCACAACCAAACTGACGAGAAGAACCGGCATGCTGGTAAGAAGTGTAATCTCGATGGCCTCCCGGGCCAGGCCTATAATAAAATCAGAAGTCATGGCTCGCTCCTCACAGATAGCTCTTGACAAGAGAGCCGACCAGCATGTTCCAGCCGTCCACCAGCACGAAGAGCATGAGTTTGAAAGGCAAAGAGATCATTACGGGAGGAAGCATCATCATGCCCATGGAAAGGAGGATACTGGACACCACCATGTCCATAATGATAAAAGGGACATATAGTAAAAATCCAATCTGGAAGGCCGTTTTGAGTTCACTGATGACAAAGGCCGGGATCACTGTGGCGAGTGAGAGCGATTCGGCATTCTGAGGTTTTTCCTCCTGGGAAAAAGATATGAAAAGCGCCAGATCCTTTTTACTGGTCTGCCGAAGCATGAAGTCTTTGAGCGGTGTCACTCCCCTCTTCAAAAACTCTTCACCGGTAATTTCATGCCGGGTGTAAGGAACGATGGCGTCCTTTTGAATCTTTTCCCAGACAGGCTGCATAATGAAAAAAGTCAAAAACAGCGCCAGACCGATTATCACTTGGGTGGGAGGAGACTGCTGCGTGCCGATAGCCTGGCGGAGAAAGCTTAAAACAACCGCCACCCGGGTGAATGAGGTGGTCATGATCAGAATGGCGGGAGCCACAGAAAGGACAGTGAGGAGAAAAACGACTTGAAGGATTCCGGAAATCTGTTTTGGAGCCTGCGGGTTGTCCAGGTCGAAGCTCAATCCGGGAAAATGAATCTCAGACGCCCAACCGCCGACAAGCTGGAAACCCAAGATGAAGATGACGGCAACAAATAGAATAAACCACTTTTTTTTCATATTGTTACATTCAAATCCCACTTTTCGGGAAGATGTCGAAGACTTCAGACTTCTTCTGAAGGAACGCCTGTGGGCTTATCAAGAGGTGTAAGCAGCTGTATGCCCTGGGGGGAAACGCCCATCAGAAGCACCTGCTCCTGTGACTTGACCACGACCAAATAGTTTTTGGGATCCAGATAATGACGGCTCAAAACCTGAATCCATTCGTTATCACCTGTTTTTTTTATCCAGGAACTGAAATGTCTGACCACATAAAGCCCCAGAATCAGCAAGGCCAGGACAAGAGCGAGGCTGCCCGCTACACGGAGCAACTGTATTCCAAGGTCCATCAACAGCTGTGATCCTTCCATGCCTTCAGGTCACAGGCACATCCTGCGACGAGCGGGTCACTTTGAAGAAATTCTTCCCATCCGTACCGGATTGAAACCGCCCACTTACCCGAGTTGCTTGACTCGTTCCATGGGACTGATGATATCCGTGATTCGAACACCGAATTTTTCATTCACGACAACCGGTTCTCCCCGGGCAATGAGCTTTCCATTGACCAGGATTTCCAAAGGTTCGCCTGCCAGTTTGGTGAGTTCGATCACTGATCCCTGCCCCAGTTGCAGGAGGTCATTGATGATCATGGTGGTGCGTCCCAATTCGGCGGAGAGGTGTAAAGGAATGTCCAAAATGAAATCCAGGTCTCTCACCATCTCTTTTTTTTGCTGACTCGACTCGAACTTGGGAAATTCCGCCTTCCCATCTCCGGAAGTCAGGCTCTCTTTGTTTTTTTCACTGAGGACGTTCTCACTTTCAGCCATAATTATGAATCCTCTTGGATACCCCTTCCGAAACAGGAGAATTGACGACTTCAGTCACCTGAATTGCGTGATTTCCTCTTGAAATACCTGGAGACGCCTTAAATTTTTGAATGCCCTCGATGTTTACTCGAAGGGGTTGATGAACTTCCTGGTCCAGAATCAGAACATCTCCCACTTCGAGATGAAGCAGATCACGGCCTTTGATTGCTGCTGTTCCCAGTTCCACCAGGACTTCCACCTCCACTTCCATCATTCGCCGTTTGAGTCGTTCGATCCAATCCAGGTCAACCTCAAGCTGATCGCTTTGATAGCTTGCGTAGAGCCTCGATCGAATGGGCTCAATGGTGGAATAAGGTAAACAGAGGATGATCTTACCGATGGAGCGTTCCAATTCCAGTTCGAAATGAATCACAATGACCAGATCCGTTGGAGCCACAATGGTGGCGAATTGTGGATTGACTTCGGACCGTACCAACTGAAAATTGACCGGAACGACGGGTTTCCAGGCATTGTCCAGATCATTGAGCGCACCGCCGACCACCTTATGAATCACACGCTGCTCAATGCTGGTAAAATCCCTTCCCTCCACTTTGAAGCTGCTTTTCCCGCTGCCGCCGAAAAAACAGTCCATCAAACTGAAAATGAGACGACTCTCTATCACGAGCAGAATATGCCCACGCAGCGGTTCCATTTTGACAATATGAAGACTCGTGGGTACCGGCAAAGTGCGAAGGAACTCTCCGAACTTCACCATGTCTGTTTGAGTGACGGTAATATCAACTATTTTTCGCAGTGATGCGGAGAGACTGACCCGATGGAGCCGTGCAAACCGGTCGTTGATGATTTCCAGCGTGGGCATACGTCCGCGGATAATCCGATCCTGACTGGTGAGATCGTAGACACGGACAGCGTCTGGATTCTCTTCAACCTCGGGTTCGGACTCGATCGCCCCGTCCGAAATACCTCTGAGGAGGGCATCAACTTCCTCTTGGGAAAGGACTTTTTCCATGGGCTTAGACTTATTTTCCTTACTGAACCAAAAAATCAGTAAAAAAAACTTCCTTGACCTGGCCCTTTGTGAGAAGGCGATTCAACTTGACCATCATTTCCCTTTTCAGAATGTCTTTACCGTTGGGCGTCGCGATATCATCATATGCTTTTGCCGACAAAAGCATCAATATGGTATCCCGAACTGCATAAGTACGTGTTTTAATTTCATCTTCTACGAGAGGATTATCCAAAAGGACCTGGATATTCACTTTCAAGTACCTTTTGCCGCCTGGATCCGCCAGGTTCACCAGAAAAGAATCCATCTGGTGGGTAATCTGAGGCGCCTCCTTGGCGGCAGCGGGCGCGTCGCTCCGGCCTGTTGAAAGAAACATCCTCCACCCAAAGAACCCACCCCCACCAAGAAGAACGAGAGCCAGAACTCCAATGATTACCCATTTCATACCCGATGATTTGCCGCTCCCAACCTCCTGCGGATTATCTTTTCCATTCCCTGCTCTAGCCATAAACCGGAAAACTCCTTCCTCTTTTCAAAAAGTTGGCTAGACGCCCTTACTTGAACGCGCTTTGCCGCGAATTTGGCGGTACGAATACCAACAGCTTTTGCTCGATGATTCTTGGATTATCCCCACCGGCAATGGCCATGATTCCGCAGATGATCATTTCTTTTATGGCCGTCTCTTCCTTGCTACGTTTGCGAAGTTTTCCCGCCATGGGGATGCAGAGCAGGTTCGCTCCGATCGCTCCGTAAAACGTCGTGAGCAGCGCGACAGCCATGGCGGGTCCGATGGTGGATGGATCGGACATGGTCTGAAGCATCTGCACCAATCCAATGAGCGTGCCGATCATTCCCATCGCCGGGAAGAAAGTCGCCATGGTATTCATGATTTCACCACCTGTGCGATGCCTCTCCTCAAGATATTCCACTTCCGTCTCAAGTATTTCACGAATGGAATCCGGCTCGATTCCATCGATGGCAAGTTGTAAACCCTTTGCCAAAAATTCGTCATCGATATTGCCCAGTTCCGACTCCAAGGCCAGAATGCCTTCCTTCCTCGCCTTATTGGCAAGTTCTATGAACATGGGAATGATTTCACTGCTGTTCCAAGGTTTGGTGAAGAAGCAATGCTTGGCAACATTGAAAACCGAGAACACTTCTTTGAGCGGGTGGTTGATCATCGTCGCTCCAAGCGTCCCCCCCATGACAATCATTATGGACGGGTAGTCGACAAATACACCCAGTCCGCTTCCCATAACAATGGAAAGAAAGACCAGAGCAAAAGCCACGACAATGCCGATTACAGTTGCTAAGTCCATAAACAGTCAAAAACCCTGGTGTTGATTGACGGTAAGTACGATTACAACAGACAGCCATTCCGACCTGAATCGAGCCACCGTTTCGTTCAACCTGCTGCACAGACCGGCACTGCAGGCGGGTGGCCACAAACCTCATCCCTACGTATCGGAGCCATGGATTTTATGCCGTAGGGTGGCGAGCCTTATGCCCACACGAACCAACCTCAGTGTTTCGAATCAGTCAAATCGGGTCGATTGTGCTGGAAGTTACCACAAGACTGGAAAAGCAACGAACATGCCATGGCAGGATAATGAAACAAGGCAGAAACATGCAGGAGCAGCTGAAATAAAGAATCCGTCCCTGACTGAAGGACATTGCGCTTGATGAAGCGCAAAACGGGGCGGACTCTTCAAAACGAGAAGAGGGATGTTCCTTGAAGTTTTATGAAAGACACTACCTCGTCAAACCAAATCACAAATTGTCATTTTTTTGACAAGCATCATCTCAAGCGACTGCTCTACCGTGAACGGTTGAAACCTTGACCTCCGCAGGAACAGTTGGAAGCCGCTCCTGCGAAAGCACAATCATCAACCATTGCGACCATACCGGGGCAGAGTATGGATTCAGCATCCCCGAAACGGCACTGAATCCTTCAATGCTATCTTACGAGATTTATGGTCGTATCCAGCATATCCCTTGCTGTTGTGATGGACTTACTGTTGGCATTGTAGCTTGCCTGGTAGATGATCATATTCACCATCTCCTTGGCTAAATCCACATTGGAACCCTCTAAAGTGTATCCGGCGATATCTCCACGCAGTGTCTCGTTGTTCGTGACGTCAATGGGACTCTTGGATTCGGGGCCGACGCTGTAGAGATTGCCACCCTTGCGAATCAGTCCACCTTCGTTGGGAAAAATAACAATTTTCACCGGATTTCCAATCATTTCTGGATCCGTACTCAAAGTTGTATCCGTGGGATATCCCCAAATCTGTCCCTTGTTATCTACATAGAAGTTGGTGTGCGAAGGACTGTTTGGTGTTGCTTCAACTCTTATGGGCTGACCATCCGCTCCCAATACGGCATATCCCTGGTAGTTCACCAAATAGCCCGACTTATCGACGTGAAAGCTACCATCCCGCGTATAGAAAGTCTGACCGTTAACCGTAGCGGCACCGCTATCATCCAAAGAAATCTTGGCTACAGCGAAATAGCCCTGGCCGTTGATCGCCATATCTGACCAGGACGTCGTGGTGGAAAAAGAACCTTGAGCGAAGTCAGTGGCCACACCCAGAGCAACACTGCCGGCTCCCCGTCTGTCAGTATCTTTAGATTGAGTGTTATAATAACTACTTACCATGTCACCAAAACGCGCTGCGTTGGATTTGAATGCTGTAGTACCCGTATTGGCAACGTTGTCACTCGTTACTTCCAAAGCCGTGCTGAAGCTGTTCAATCCGCTGACGCCATTTGACATTGCACTGGTTATAGACATGGTAATCCTCCCTGTTGCCGATCATAAGTGTTTTTTGATTTAAAACTTTACACCCCAAAATGTAATCTGTCCTCATCAGACAGTTCCTGATCCATCCATTTCACGAACCTCAGAGATTGTCCCTGCGGACACTTTCACGCCATTCGGCCCACCGATAATAAATTGGGGATTGTCTTGATCAAGGCTTAAGGCATATATTTTACCGCTCACGGTTTGGGTCGCCTCCGTGAAATTTCCATCGGCATCGACAGCTTCCACTTGAACATGATAGGTTCCATCCGGCACAACCTCCCCGGAATCGTTCTTTCCATCCCACTCAACCTCGTAAGTCCCCGACTCCTGGTTCCCCAGTGAAATCGTACGGATAAGTGTCCCTCGATCATCCAGGATCTTCAGACTCACCTCAGCCGAAACATTCAACTCATATGAACTTTTGGATGTTTCTCCATCGGTCAATTGTATGCTGTCGTCCACCGCTACCACATCCCTTCCGATCAACTGGGCCATTTGCCCGTAATTGATGGACGTCAAGTAATCTTTTTGTTTGAGAATGTTTGCATTGACCTGAGAAAGCTGCTCTACCGTGCTGAACTGCGCCAATTGAGCTGCGAGTTCATATGATTCCAGTGGGTTTGTCGGGTCTTGATTTTCCAGCTGAGTCAAGAACAAGTTCAAAAAACCGTTCATGTCAATCCGGTTGCCGCCGGTTGATGTTTCCGACTGTGCACTGCTTTGAGAGACTCCCATCAGGCTGCCCGCCGATTCTATTCCTGTAATTGCCATAGCTCTCTTCCCTTCTGTACCGATTCACTCGGCTGCCGTTTGAAATCTCTTCCTATGCGAAGAAACTGATGCGACGATTATCGTTTTCTGATTTGTAGGCTGACCCGGCTGTGGAGAGTCGCGACCCGTTCAGTCTTTCTAAAACCTTGCTGCGCCCACCCTTGACACTGAACTGTTCGAAGTTCCTGTGGGAATTTTTTTCCTGCCCTTCCTGCCTGACATTCACATGGAGTTGGCTCAGTATGAGCCCCTGGTCCTGCAATTGCTGTCGCAGGAGTGATACATTTTGCATGAGCAGGTTCTTGGCCTGTTCGTTCTCCGTGGAAAGCCACGCAATCACCTGGTCGTGTTTTGTTTCCACCTGCAGGACCAATTTTCCCAGATGCTTGGGTGTCAGTTCCAGCGTCAATTGGTTTCGCTCTTTTTCATGAAGCTCCACAAGGCGACGACTCAGATCTCCTGCCCATGAATCATCTTGAAGAGAAAGAACGGCTTCGGGAGCGCGCGCAGGTTCGCCGGAACCAACCGACCGACCGGTTACCGAAGGACTGAAGGCACTGCCCAAGTCCGTTGCATCAACCCCGAGATCATCCCGATCTTCCTCAAGAACCGGATCTCCCCCCTGTTCTCCCGGCCCGCAGCGATCCTTTTCAGATATACCTCTGCCCTGGTCGGAGTTCGCCGGACGGGCATCGAAAGGTACTTGGGGAGTATTGCGAGCATCTTTTGCCTCCAATCCTTCCGGATCTTCAGCGCCTGATCCGCTCACCTTTCCTCGGGGAGCATCCTTTCCGGATACTTGGCGATCTTTTGAATCGGCCTCGGGGAACTTTTCAAGGATGGAAACACCGTGCCCTTCAAGATTGGAAGAGTCCTTCTTCACCAAAACGGTTGTAGCGGGGTCCGCTTTTTCCAAAATGGATTCGTGAGGGACATCTCCATCCGCTCCAGAATGCCCGGGCTCTTCCCTTTCCGCCTTTTGGATCACCCGATCCAGGCCTTCCAGGAATTGATCCGGATCGCCTATTGGAATTTCCGATGCTTTGACTATTGGAATTTCCTTCTTGAACGACTGATCAGGAGCTTCCTCCTGCCCCAATGCGCTGCTTCTCCCTTCCAAGATTTCACCTGCTTCCAGAAAAGATTTCGGCGAAGAAAACAGGATATCATCCCTTTCCTGGAAAGAATCGGTGGAAGAGGATTTGCCCCCTCCATATTGCCGAATTGCAAACCCATCTCCACCACCATCGGCCAATTTCTCTACAGTTTCCTGTATGTCGCTTATTCTGACCTTTTGAGGCTTCTCACTCCTTATATTTCCTTGCCCTGCCGTTACGTAGGGCGAGTTTTCTTTTTCCATTCCAGAGACCGGCAAAGCATTTGTCTCAAATATTTCATCTGAATCCTTCTCAGTAAGACAGGTAGTCTCAAAGGTGGCACTGTCTGATGTGTCCTCACCGAATCCAGTGAAAAGAAGAGCTGTTCCGGGTTCCTTCACAGGTGTGTTCAACTCGGCATCTGCAGCTACCGAAACATGCAAGTCTCTTTCGGCCTTTTTGCTCTTGCCACTGTCACCCAAGGTTGGCTCATGCAGTGACTCGGCAGCAATGGGCTTATCAATGTTCGTCCAAAGGTCACTATGTGTTTTTCGAAAATCAGGAATGGCGAAAGAAGGAAGACCGCTTCGAAGCAGCCTTCTCGACTCTTGTTTGGAAACAACGGGGGCCATTCCCCCCTTGACACTCTCTTGCGCCGAGGCTGTATGCCCGTTTGTATGAGCCTGTTCCTGAAGAGGAGCCTTTTTTAGCACTGCATCATTGACACATTCGACGATACGGTTCAGTAACCCTTTAAATTCTTTTACGGTATAGAAACCCTTGGGTTTCAGCTGGATTCTTTCAATCGTTTCGGGAGGCATTCCCTGCATCAATTGGAGTGATCCGACAAGTTCTGCGACATCCTGAGCACTCGCTTTGTTCTCATTTATAGAGTCTTTCGTCTTCTGTCCGTATGCATCCAGGATTCCAACGAGGGCATTGAATGGGACTCCACCCTCTGCGTTTACCGAACTCAAGCAGCTTTTCCTTGCTTCGGCAGGCAGTTGAAAATTTGCCAGGATTTTCTCCACAGCTACAGAATTGAGAACGACGAGTTGTTCACGCGTCTTCGTTTCAGAAATCGTTTTTCCCACGGTAGCAGGAACATTTTGCCGGGACACGGCAGAAGCTTTTGCAGCTTCCTGCGGCTTGCCTTTTTCGGTCGAGGCAGGTGGAGTTTCGGTTTTAGAGGACTTGAGGGTTGTCTTCTCAGGGACCGACAATTTCTCACCTTGAACAGGAACCCGTAGAGTGCTATTCCCCTCACAACAACCGCATTGCTTTTGCAATTCCTTGGAAAATTCGTTCGTTAAAATGCCTTCGCCGATCTCTTTTTTCGCTTTAGAAAGAAAGCTCATCATCAATTGACTTGCGGAAATCTGAGTGGCTTGCATTTTCTATCCTGCGTTCACAAGTGATTCTCAAGTCCCTGTTCGTTCATCGTTTGCGCTTTATAAAGCAAGAGAAATGCCAGGAGGGATTACAATCATTTTATGTATGAATTGCATGCAGATAGGACCATTGCTTGATCCAAAGCAAATGATACCGAACCGCGGCTCTGGAAAATTTTTCTCATTTCCACTCGCCATTGCTCATAAGGCCGGCATTGACCGCAGGACCTCGGAGGCCCAAAAGAAAAAACTCAAGAAAAGACTGACTCGTTGAATCCTGGTTTTGAGGAGATAGGACCAAAAGTTCTGTGTATCGGGGCAATCAAATCAATGGGTGGAAAGGACCTGAGAGATCTTCGCAGCTTTTTTGGTGTCCATATTGGCCAATATGTTCGCGGCGGCATCTGTATTCATGACTGAAATCACATTCACCACCAGTTGTTCATCCAAATTTTCCAATAACTTTGCAGCTTCTTTGGTTTTCATCGTTTCATAAATCTTGGCAAGAGAACGAATCTTGGCATTTTGATTGGCTTCTTTTTCACTTCTGAAATTCTGGATTTCCTTTTGTATGGCTGTAAGCTCCTGGAGCTTCTTTTCGATATCCCTTTCCATTTGCTGCAGATATTCCTGTCTCTGTTGAATCTCTTTTTCCTTGCGTTTCAGATCTGCCTCTTTTTGATCCAGGTAGGAAATTTTTTCTGCCGGCGAAACCGTTGCAACCGAAGTCGACTTGTTTTGAGAAGAAGACTGAGCCATCTTATTTTTCTGTTCTTCCGCAAGAACATCAGGAGCAGAGAGCCACTTGCGGTCCCATTCTTTCTCATTGCAGAAAAAACCGAAAGTGAGCGCAAGTTTGAGAGACACTACCCCCAACAGAATCCAAAAGATATTCCCCCACCAACCTTTCTCCTTCTTCTTGTGCGGTTTGGAGTCCGTTTTTTCGTTTTTAATCTTTTTCATGGAAGCCCTTTAGAATTGAGATTTCGTCCAGCTCTTTTTGCTCTTTGTGGGCCTGAAGATAGCGATGTTCCTGCAGCTCTTTTTCTTCAAGGCACTCTAACATTTTCACCGCCTTTTCACACTCGAGCAAAGCACCTTTTTTTTCCTCCACTTCCTGAGAGGCTTTCATTAACTCATTACGTAGATTTTGCAATTGTCGCGCCAAAGATGCTCCGTAATCCTTAAAGCAAAGATAAGCCGCCACATTCATTCCCCGGCTTTGATCATCTTCACAGAGTTTCGCATGATGAGCGATCTGTTGAATGATTTCCAATTCCTTACTTTTCAGTTCCTGGTAGCGACATTGAACCACAGCCAAATCACTTTGGCATTTTTTTAGATTGAATTGGCGCTGTTTCAAAAGGGCTTCGAAACGAAATTGGAAAATCATCACATTCCTAATAACTTATAATAATGAGAAGGTTAAGGACAACAGTCGGTCCGGAGATTTTAGATCGAGGCGAGGACGCCAGTCCCACAAGAGCGCCATCATCAACCATTGCGAGCATAAACCTGGAGAGCGAGTCGCTCTTGAAATCCCCATTTACCACGAAGGCACAGAGATCACGGAGGAATCCCACAAGAATTCCAAAATCTTCTCCGTGGTGAATAACGGGATATTAGAATCCGCCAACTCCCTTACAAATGATTCTATATATCTTCAGGAGAAGAGTTATGGAAAACCGGTAGTCATTCAAAAAGAGCTGCCAAGGAAGCCCGGGCTTCTTCAATAGTGCATTTTTCATCCACCGGCTGGCGCAGAAAATCATTGATTCTGTCTATCATATCGATCGCATAGTCCGTTTCGGCATGGCTTCCCCTGATATAGGCCCCGATATGGATCATATCTTCACTCTCGTTATAGCGGGAAAGAGTCCGGGTCAATTTGGCTGCCAGGAATTTATCCTTTTCGTTGTGCAACCTGCTCGCCAAACGACTGACACTCTTGAGAAGATTGATGGCGGGATAATGCCGTTTCTGAGTGAGAGACCGATCCAAAACGATATGCCCATCCAGAATAGAGCGCACACTATCCGCTATGGGGTCTTCCATATCCCCGCCTTCCACCAGAACGGAGTAAATGCCGGTAATAGAAGCCCTCTCAAAATTGCCCGCCCGCTCCAGAAGTCGAGGCAAGTGACTGAAAACACTCGGTGTATAGCCTTTTGTCGTGGGCGGTTCCCCGGCAGCCAGGTACACTTCCCGCGCCGCCATGGCAAACCGGGTAACGGAATCCATCATGAGAAGGACATCCCGCCCTTGATCACGGAAAAACTCGGCAATGGCACAGGCAACATATGCCCCTCGCATACGAACGGTCGCCGGTTGATCGGAAGTAGCCACCACAACGACGGAATGTTCCAATCCATCCGCTCCGAGTTCACTCTCGAGAAATTCATTCACCTCTCTGCCACGCTCTCCAATGAGGGCGATCACATTGACATCAGCGGAAGTATAACGGGCAATCATCCCCAGAAGAGTGCTCTTGCCCACGCCCGATCCTGCAAAGATGCCCATTCTCTGCCCTTTGCCGATGGGCAGGAGACTATTGATACTGCGTATGCCAACATCCAACTGCTCCTTGATGACAGGACGTTCCATGCAATTGGAGATGTCCCCCGAAAGGGGATAGGAAATTCCTTGCAGCAAGGGCCCCTTGCCGTCTATGGGTTCGCCCATGCCATCTATCACACGGCCCAGAATGGAGGGATGCAAAGAAATGGCGCTCGCCTGGTGATGGGGCTGCACGGTATCCCCCGGCGCAATCCCGCTGAGAGGAGTCAAAGGGCTTAACTTGAGCCGCTTCTGATTGAAGCCGATGACCTCGGCATAGATCGGTTTAAAACCTCCTGCCGGCAAAATCTTGCAGACGTCTCCCAATGCCGCCCTCAGGCCTGCCACTTCGACAATGTTGCCCACCAGGTAGACCACACGCCCGAACTTGCGCCACCTCGGAAAATCCTTGAAACGGGGAATCACCTGCCGCAATTTGAGATAGTCGTCATGCATTTTCGAGATCTTCGGCTTCCATACCGGCCAATTCACCTCTTAAAGCTTCCTCCAGCAGGGCGAACTGGGTCTCTATACCGGCATCCAGCACCTGGATTTCGCTCTCCAACCGACACCCCCCCGGCGTCATTCCGGCATCGGCCTTTACCAAAAACGACCTGGAAACCTGTTCCATCCACTTTTCAAAGGGTGTATTTTTCTTGAGCATATCCAAATCCCTGGGATTCAAATAGAGTATAAGGCTTTGATTTTCTTCCGCTTCATTAAGCAATGCCGTCATGAGCTGTGTCAAATTTTCAGGATTCATCGTCAGTTCTCTTTGAACGATACGCCGCACCATTGTGAGACAGGCATCGATAAACCACTGACGATAGTCCTTGAATACCCCGGCAGGCAAGGATCCCAACTGTTTCAAGATATTTTCAAGTTGTTCCTGTATGATGGATGCGCTTTTCCGTCCATACTCAAAACCATCCTTCTGCCCCTGCACGTACCCTTTTTCATAGGCGGTCTTTTCCAATTCCTGCGCGTGCCGCTCCGCTTCCAGCATTCGATTTCTAATGGCTTCCTCGAGGTCGTGCAACGCTTGGGAGGGCAAGTCATCGACATTCTCCGATTCACCTTCCAACCGGTCTTTTTCATCCTTCGCCACAAAAGAATTTCTTCCATCGACATCCATCTCGATTTCAGAAAAATCAAAACGCTGCAATGGAGCATTCTCGGAAGCTTTAATGATTTTAGACAAGCGAATCTCCACCATCCCGCCCCGCAAGAATGATGAGCCCTTCTTTTTCCATGCGCCTGGCGACGTTCAGAATATTCTGCTGAGCCGCCTCCACATCGCTCAAACGCGCAGGGCCCATGATCGCGAGATCTTCTTGGAGCATCTCTCCAGCTCGTTTGGAAAGATTCTTGAAAATCTTGCTTTTCAACTCCTCGGAAGCGGTCTTGAGCGCCAGGGTGAGCTCCTCGTTGGGAACCTCCTTGAGCAGTTCTCGAATCCCCTGATCATTCACAGCAGCCAGATCATCAAAAACAAACATGAGCTTTCGGACTTTTTCGGCGAGCTCCTCGTTGCGCTCCTCCATGGCTTGAAGGATATTCTCACCGGTCCGTTTGTCACAGTAGTTAAGAATTTCCGCCACAGTTGAAACACCCCCCAAAATGCGCTGACTGTCCTGGCCCACTGAAAGCAGTTCCTTTTCGAGGACTTCATCCACATCCCTGATGAGGTCGGGCGGCACCATCTCCAACTGTGCGATACGATTGATCACTTCAAATTGAAGGTTTTCGGGCAGGAAGTGAATGACCTGACCGGCCTTTTCATGCCCCAGGTGCGCCAGAATGACGGTGATCGTCTGGGGATGTTCGTTGCGAATGAAATTTGCCAAAACCTTGGCGTCTATTTCCTTCACATACTTGAAAGGTACCTTTTCCTTTTCCTTTTCAATCCGGCCCATCATGTCGGCGGCTTCATCCTTGCCGAGCACACTGGGGAGAAGGTTTCTAAGGAAATGACCGCCCGGAATGGAGACTTGATCCTCTTCTTCGAATTTCAAAGAAAACTCCTGCAGCAGTTCATCGGAGACCTCCTTTTTGACCCCCTTGATTTCTGCCATATGAATGCCGATACGTTTGATTTCCTCCTTGGTGAGATTCCTGAGGATCAAGGAAGAAGTCTCTTCACCCAGAGATAGAAGGACGATGGCGGCCTTCCGGGCTCCGTTCAGTTTATCCATGGCATTTAGACCTCCTCCTGCAACCAGGACCTGAGAATTTGCGCCGCCCTCTCGGGATCATTCTGAACCAGAGCCTGTGCTTGCTGCCGAAGTGTCAAGGGTTTCATCTCGGGAGGTTCAAGCATTTCAGCAGCGCCGGCATCCTGTCCGACCGGCAAGGCAGGAACAGAATCCGGCAAGCTCTCGGGTTCCTTTCCCAACTGTTGGAATTTTCGCATGAAGGGTCTGACAACGAAGAAGAAAATCAGGATCATAAGGAGCAGGTTCAACAGGATTCTTTGATTCTCTTTCACCATCTTGATCCACCTATTTTCAGGCATTCCCAAATCCTGCCCCGTATAGTCCACAGCAAAGGGAACATTGGAAACGGTTATCTGATCGCCGCGAGCTTCATCGTACCCCGCAGCCTTTTTGACCAGATCCTCCAGTGTCTTCATCTCTTCGGGCGAACGCCCCACAAAAACAGGACCGACCTTGCCCTCGCCATTTTCTTTCATTTCGTAAGGACCGTCCACCATCACCGCCACAGAGATGCGTTTGATGCTTCCCGGCGTGTACGTGATCTGACGAGTGACCCGGTTGATTTCATAATTGACCGTCTCCCGCTGTCGGTTGAACCCTTTTAGTGCCGGATTCCGACCGTCCTCCTGGGGTGAATTCTGCAACAGTTTGCTTTCAACATTGACGGGAACATCCGGATTGCCGCCGGGACCCAACTCCTTTCCCTGAGAATTTTCCGTACTCCTCTGCTGGCTGCGCACCACGGCACTGTCCGGATCATAGGTATCTTCCGCCACCTGAGTTCGGTTGAAATCCAAGTTAAGAGAAACGCGAGTGATGACTCTATTGGCTCCCAGGAGCTGCTCCAACATGGTCTGGACCTTGCGCCGCAGATCCTCCTCAAGATTCTTCTTGTACTCGATCTGCTGATCGCTCATGCCAAAGGAGCTTTCCGACGGGCTTTTCTTGAATATAATCTGACCGTCGGTGCTCAGGATGGTGATTCTGTCTTCCTGCAGTCCCTGCACTGCACCCGCCACAAGATTGACAATCCCCTGAACTTGCTGGGGTCCGAGGCGAGTTCCCGATTTCAGTTTCAAGACAACGGAGGCACTTGGAGGCTGCTCATCTTCCTTGAAAAGGCTTTCCTGCGGGAGGACCAAATGAACACGGCTCTCGGCCACCGCATCGATCTGATTGATGGTTCGAGCCAACTCCCCCTGCAGGGCACGCTGGTAATTGACCTTTTGGACGAATTCCGTGCTTCCCAGTTTTTGCTGATCAAAGATCTCAAAACCCATCCCGGCCCCTTTGGGAAGACCCTCTGTGGCCAGGGAGAGTCGTGTTTCATACACCAGGTCCTTGGGAATGGACACACGGTTGTTTCCTTCGAGCTGATAAGGTATTTTTTGCGCCTTGAGTTTTTCTACAACCTGACCGGTATCTTCTTGGGAAAGTCCGGCATAGAGGGTGGCATATTCTGTTTTATTGCTGTTAACGATCAAGAAGGCCAAGCTCCCGAGGAATACTAAAAGAGCCCCCGTATAGAGGATCTTTTGGGGAGTTGGAAGTCCCAGAAAGGCAGCCTTGCCCTTTTCAAAAAATCTGAGCAGGGAGTTCATAAAATGCTACAACCTTTCATCACGTGGCTCCATCAGAACTGCATTCGCATGATCTCCTGGTAAGCGGACAAAGCCTTGTCGCGCACCTTCAACATCATGCGCATGCCAAGATCCGCTTCTTCCAACTGAATCATTGTCTCATGAATGTTCGTTGCACCGTTTACCGCTCCCTCGCTCATAGCGTCATCCGCTACATGCTGCAACCGATCAACTTCCATGATCTTGGTCTTGAGCATATCGGCAAACCCTCCGGAGGGGCCTTGAGGGCTTTCCTGAATCGGAGCTACAATTCCGCCCTTGATTTCAGGCGAAAACGATGTAATGGGCGCCGTAGCCATCGTATCCCTTTCTTCTGTTTATTTGCCGATTTCCAATGCCTTGAGAGAGAGTTGTTTGGCTGTGGCCAGGGCACTCAAATTCGCCTCATAGGACCGCGTGGCATCCACCAGATTTGCCATCTCCTCGATGGGGCTGATGTTGGGCATCAGCACGATCCCGTCTTCATTGGCGTCGGGATGTGAGGGATCGTAAATTTCCTTAAAATCACGCCCGTCGGGAACGACGTCGACCACTCGAACCTTTTGAATGTCTTCCTGCATGAACAAATCGAGAGATTCATCGAAAGTGTCTGCAGAAGGCACACTCTCGTAGAGTACCACGCGACGCTCATAGGGTTTTCCATTCGCGGTGCGAGTGGTATTGGAATTGGCAAGATTGGACGAGAGGACATTCATATAGAGACGATTGGCGCTAAGTGCCGAAGCGCTGATCCTCATGGAATGATCAAAGTCCATTACATACCTCCGTCGCTTATGGCCTGTTTCATCATAGCAAACTTTTTGTTGAGCATCGTCACCATATATTGATATTCCACATTGTTCCTCGAAAGGTTCACCATCTCCCTGTCCAAATCCACTGCGCCTGTAGCAACGATTTCAGGCGATTTCATGGACATCCTGGAATCGGTCGGATCCACATGATCACTATCACTTTTCACCAGAGGCAAAGCATGGTCCTCCATGGCATTCCGAAGAGTATTCTCAAACGACAATTCCTTTGCAACATAGCCGGGAGTATTGAGATTGGCCAAGTTGCTCGATATCACTTTATGATTCAGAGAATTCAGGTTGAGACGGTCTTGCATCAACTCAACGGTTCGATCAAACATAACGGAATTTCCCATACGCTACCTCCCCCTTAAAAGTTTGCTAAAAATTTTAGCAATATCCATACCATTACAGGACACAAGGAGAGAGGCTTTTCAACAAAAATAAATGTATTCTTAATAAGATGGATCACCTCAAGGGGGAGTCTTGGGTTCCAAGGCGGGGCCGCCGATGAGTTCTCTGGAGGGGAAAGTAACCGGCCGGCATAAGTGAAGGCTCATGAGATGCAAAATGGAGCCTCCCGCAGCTGACGAAACCATGCATTTCGTCCTTGGAGGATGGCTATGGATTGACAAGGTGGCACCGGGAGGAATGAGAAATCTTCGGTTTCTTCCTTTCATGATGGGTGTTTCTGATCGTGGAGCATAAAACCGGCAAATTTTTCCGTATACCAAAGGATGGCGACAGAAGTCGGTTGGAACCCTCCTGATCTTCTCTCCTCCCCAATGCGTTTCGGGTGAGAATTTGCACGCAGATTTTGCATCGTAAACCAAGCTTCGCATAGTCATTTTTTTGACTATCGCTTCAGATGCTTTCCAGCCCTTCGCCCATCATTTGGTTTTGCCGGTACTCATTGAGCTTATTTCGAAGGGTTCGTACGCTTATTCCCAGTATTTCCGCAGCCCGCGTGCGATTGTCGTTGACGGCATCGAGGGTCTTGTGAATGAGACGCTTTTCCATTTCGCCTATGGTCATCAATTCCATATCCATATGGGAAGAGGTTTGCACCTGAGTTTCATGGTCAAAGATGACGCTTTCAGCATTCAGGACCTTTCCGTGAGTCAACAACACCCCTCTTTGAATCACATTTTCCAATTCACGGACATTCCCCGGCCAGGAATGTCCACGAAGCTTTTCAAGCGCATCGGACGCGATTCCTTCCACCGGAACATTGTACATGCCGCTATATTTCTGAACGAAGTGTTTGCTGAGCAGTTCCACGTCCTCAAGCCGACTTCGCAGGGGGGGAATTTTCAAGGGTATCACGTTTAACCTGTAATAGAGATCTCTTCGAAATTGCCCCCCGGCAAGAGCTCCTTCCATGGCGGCATTGGTGGTGGCGATCACTCGAACATCTATGGGAATCGGGTATTTTCCCCCAAGCCTGTCGACCTCATTTTCCTGAAGCACTCTCAACAACTTGGCTTGAAGCTGAACAGAAATCTCGGTTACCTCATCCAGCAACAGGGTCCCCTGATTAGCCAGTTCGAATTTGCCTTCCTTGGATTTGATGGCACCTGTGAAAGCACCCTTTTCATAGCCAAACAATTCACTTTCCAAAAGGTTTTCCGGGAGTGCTGCACAGTTCACTGCCACGAACGGTTTGTTTTTTCGGTCACTGTGCCAGTGAATATACCTGGCAAAAAGTTCCTTTCCGGTTCCGCTCTCCCCTTGGATGAAAACGGTAGCCTTGCTCAAGGCCACCTTTTTAGCAATGGTCTTAAGATGGATCATATTGGGATTCTGCGTCAGGAGTAAAGAATGTTTAATCGGTGGTTTTGAAATGGAATGAATAGTCTTGGATTCCAATAATTCCAATGTCTTGACCAGTTTTTGCCTGGGAATCGGCTTGACCCAAAAGTCGTGGGCACCGCTTTTCATTAATTGAACCGCGTCTTCCAGTCGTCCCTTATGCGTCATAGCAATTACGGGAATGGCATACTGTCGGCCCCGAACCGCTTCAATGATCTTCAACCCACTGACCGCAGAACCGTTAAGGTTGATCAGAACAAGATCGGGAGATTCTTTTCCGATGTAGTGCAAAGCTGGACCGACTGCATCCAAAACTACCGGTACATGCCCCTGTTCCCTGACACAATCAGCAAGCATCCGAGTTTCTATGGGATCATTTTCAACGATCAATACCACCATGTGACCACCCCGTTTGAACTCTTTTTATATTTTCCACAAGCTTACGCCGACTGTTCGCCGAATATCAAAATATCTTCAGCCCTTCTTCCTTGAGCTGTATGTAGTCCAGCTGCTGCTGCGCAGCAGTCTGCCAAAAGGAACTGCCCGACTTGAGGACCTGCGACAGCTTTTGAACCGCCTGCTGTTTGTCGCCGATCTGCAGGTAGAGGTTGGATATTTCATAATTCAACTGCCCTTTGAGGTCTTCCTCTTGAAGCAAAGAGAGAGCACTTTCCAGGCATTTGATGGCTTCCGCCGGCTGTTTTAGATTCTTGTGGCATCTGCTTTTCAAAAGGCAAAGCTGCGCCCGTTTGCCTGAATCTTCATCCTTCAGAAGCTCAAGCCCCTTTTGAATCCATGACAGGGCATCCGAATATTTTCCCGTTTCGATAGAACATTCAATATACATATTGACCCACTCAAAATCGTCTGGAGTAAGCTTTCTTTCTTTGGGAAAAATATGACCGAGCTGCTGAAGGGTTTCCGAGTATTTCCCTTGAGCAAAAAAAATTTTCGCCATAAGTTCATTTTTTTGACCTTCATTGTCTCCAGCGGGAATCCGCCGACAAAATTGAAGGGCCTTTTCCAACTTACCCATTCGAAAGCTACATTGGGCCATATTCAGCAAGCATTTTCCATTTTCCTTTCCGGTGTTTTCGAGAACAGTGTTGTAACACACCATTGCTTCCGGGTAGGATTGCAGTTCTTCATAGCTCCTGCCAATGATCGTGAAGACATCAAAGTCTTTCAGAGTTTGAAACATGGGAATATTTCCCTGGTAAAGTCCCAGAACCTTGTCGTATTTCTTTTGCTCGAAAGCTTGCCTGAGCATATCCAAGATCACTTTTTCACGAAGCGCTACAAACTCATTATGCAGAGCATCCGTCAAGCTGCCTTGGGGCCTATCCTCGATCAGCGACAAACTCTTCTCGAGATTTCCATTTTTCCACTCCCAGAGGGCAAGTTTGAATTGAACCAGACCATCCAATGGGGGTGAAAGCGATTTTCGTGAAAGTTCCCGATAGAGATAAATCGCCTCATCTTGAGCTCTTTTATCCCCAGCCTCCAGATATTCCGCCCTGCGGATACTGCCGATGGAGGCACCCTCCGAATCCGGATAATAGACCTGCAAATAACTGTAGAGCCTGTTCGCTAAACGTTCTTCATGCTGAGACAAAAGGGTTTCCATGATCTTTGCCAGAAGGAGGTCCCTATCGTCGGTATTCGATGTCAGGTTCATGTAATGAAGAAGGAATTCACGGCTATTGTCTTCGTATTTCAAGCAGGAAAGAGCCTGCCCCATATATTTCAGGATATCGGGTTTCCTGAGGTAGAATTGTTGATCGAGCTTGAGGCACTCCTGGAAAGCCTCGACAGCCTGCTGATGTTCCCCCACAAGGGCAAAATTTTGTCCGATGTAATAATATGCTTCAGCTTTTTCAGGCTGCGAAGTGGACCTCTTCAAGAGAGCCTTCGCCGTTTCAATGGCTTCCACATAATTTTTTTTCCCCCGATATATTTCTGATAGGCGCAGCCAACTCGCAGCCGCTGCAGGATCTTCAGGATATTCTTGTGTGACTTGTTTGAAATAGCCTTTCGCCTTTTCGACATTTTTTAAAGCAAGGTAGCACAACCCGACTCGATAGAGCGCCAAAGGGGTGCGCGAAGGAATCGAGCCTTCTTGAAGAGCCGAATTGTAGCGTTTAAGAGCTTCAGGACCATGATTGACAAGGTCATTCTGATGCATGAGGAAAAAGCTCTCGGCCAGACCATAAAGGGCCGTCTGCCGCTCCTTCCCCAGTGATGCCGTCTTCAGCAATTCTTCGTAAAGAGCAAATGCTTTGGCATTGTCCTTCTCTAAGAGGCATCGGTCGGCCTGCTGTAAAATCTCATCGGTTGAATCCCTCTTCTCATTCCCGAATTGCATGGAAACTTCATCAAGTGTTTTTGCCGCCTGGGAAGTCTCCAATGAAACGCTCACCTTGTCTGCGTCGCCCGGTTTCTTGCCGGAGATCTTTTTTGTTCCTTCTTTAGTGTCTGGAGTTGGGGCTGAGGTTTTGACCCGCTTCTCCGGAGTCTTTTGGGTAAAAAAGTCAAGCACCAGCCGATAATGCCCTTCTTTGTAGGGGCCGGCATCCAGGAATCCGGTTTGGACAGTCACGTGCGGTTCTTGAAAGGTGACTAGAATTTGCCCCTTCTTTTTCTGAAAGCTGACCTTTCGGATCCTGGAGGAATTGTCTTCAATCGTTCGTTCATTTTCCATGGTTGTCTGCAGTTTAGAAAACTGAATCGCAATACCCTTTTCCGAAGGAGGGCCGATTGAGGATGGACGCGGACCTTCTGCGTCAAAAACGAGACGCGTAAACGTATCGTGAAATCCCAGACGCATGTCCTTAATCTGAGTGGTTTGGGAATATGAGAGAAGGGTTCTCGGGGAAAACGCAATGATGCAAAATACCACCAGGCTCGTGGCTAAAGATATTTTTTCCCACGACCGATTTTTTTCCATAGCACTATTGCAACCCAACTTTCAGTCTGACGAAATGGCCTGAAGCACCGACACGGTTTTTTTACGCAAAGAACATGCCAATGATTTTGGGTTTGCACGGGAAGCACCGGGGAGAAGCAAACCAAGATGTGACAAGGCAGAAAAGATAGAAATCCCGCTCATTCATGAACAATGAGCTCGTCTATTTGTCGGGAGGGTCGGGACAACAAAGCTTCTTTTTTTTCATTTTCTCTATCAGGGTCGTACGGTTGAGGCCGAGCAGCTTGGCTGCCTGATTCTTCACTCCTCCGGCTTTTTTCAAGGCTTCAAGGATCAGGGAATTTTCCAACTCCTCCAGAGTCCCCTTGAGATCGATTCCTCCGCCTTCTATGCCGATGGTTGAAAAACTCGGCTTTGCCTGCATCTGTGCCATCCTTTGCGGCAAATCCTCCATTTGTATTTCATCCCCTTCCGTCAGAATGACCAAGCGTTCAATCGCATTTTCCAACTCTCTGACGTTGCCCGGCCAGCTGTAAGCTTGCATGGCAGACAAGGCGGCTTTTGAAATCCTTTTAAGAGGGATATCTTTCTTCTGACTGTGTTGCTTCAGAAAGTGCTGAATCAGCAAAGGGATGTCTTCGATTCGCTCTCTCAAAGGCGGAACACGAATGGGAATCACATTCAAACGGTAGAAAAGGTCTTCACGAAAACTCCCTGCACTCACCATCTTTTCCAGGTCTTTATTGGTGGCGGCAACAATCCGCGTATCCACCTGAATGGTTCGAGCCCCACCCACCCGTTCGAACTTTTTTTCTTGAAGAAAACGAAGCAACTTCACTTGGAGCTTTGGGCTCATCTCTCCGATTTCATCCAGAAAAATAGTTCCTTGATGAGCCAGTTCGAAACGCCCCAAATGCTCTCGATACGCCCCTGTAAAAGAACCCTTCTCGTGACCGAAAAGTTCGCTTTCAAGCAATTCTTCAGGGATCGCTCCGCAGTTGATGGGAATAAAGGGTTTGTCCTTGCGCTCGCTGTTGTAATGCACGGCATTGGCGATCAATTCCTTGCCCGTACCACTCTCTCCCGTAATCAGAATGGTGCTGTCCGTCCTCGCTACCCGCTCGATCATGCGGTAGATTGCCTGCATGGGTTCGCTCTTGCCGATAATTTTATCGAAACAGTACCTTTCCTTTAACTGTGAACGAAGCAAATCGTTTTCCGCTCGAAGCAACATCATTTCTTCGGCTCTTTTCAGAACAAGAAGAATCTCATCGGACTTGGCCGGCTTGGAAAGATAATCGAAAGCACCCTGCTTCATGGCTTCTACAGCGGTAGCGATCGTCCCAACGCCCGTTAACATGATGACATAGGTATCCGGCTGGTGTTTCATAAAATGCCCCAGCAGTTCCATGCCGTCCATACGGGGCATGGAAAGGTCCGTAATCACGACCTCAAATTTATTCTGCCGAGCTTTCCGAATCGCTTCTTGCCCATTTGAAGCCACATCGATTTCATAGCCGGCCTCTTTGAGCAGATCTGAAATCGCCTCCAAGGTACCGGGATCATCGTCGACGATTAATATTCTGAAAGGAAGTTTCATAAGAAATAGATTTCGAATTTTATGAATTTTTGGATGATTAAATACTCTCTTTCCACAACCGGATCAAAATATCATTCAAATCCCTTCCATGCGGAATCCTGTGCGACTTACGGATAGGAGGCACCATGCCCCGATGATGGCGCTTTCATTAACAACCTGAAGAGTAACGGATGCAGACTAACTTACACAAAAATCTCATCATTATCCACCCTATAATTTCTCCTTAGATCGGGCATGCCTCATCGCACATGCTTCCAGGACCCCAAAAATGGACCTGCATCAAATCTCCCTGTTGACAATTCAAGGTATATAGAAAGTATATATGATTTTAAAGGACTTAAGAAAAGGAGATTATTCGCCGTGCCGGTCACCGTGAGATCGCAGCAGGCAGTGTTTTTGCGTCATCATTTTTTTATTGGTGTGTGCTCCCCCGAATACAATCCACATTCAATTTATTCTGTGTTCTTTGCCCCTTTGTGATAGAAAAGGTTGCTCATAAAATTATCAGAATGCGAGAGATGGAAAAATGTTACCTCAGTTCAATGAAGATATGCTAAAGCTCCTTGCGGATGTCCATATCAGTATGCCCTGGAGGTTTCTGCCTCAATACCTGGAAATGATATTGCACTACCGTATGAACCTTGAAATAGGTTTTGATGCAAATCAACTGGATGCAGTCCCCCGCACAGAAATGAATGCCGTTGCATCAAAGCTGCAGAAGCGCGGTTGCCGCATCACTCTCCATGGCCCCTTCTGGGATTTGAGTCCAGGAAGTGTCGATTCACTCATCCGAAAGATATCGAAGCTGCGCCTCGATCAGTTTATGCGGATCTTTGAGATTTTTCGCCCCATCCAAGTCGTTTGCCATACGGGCTATGACCCAAGGCATCATGGAGGTCATCGGCAAATCTGGTTGGATCACAGCATGGGCACTTGGGAAGATCTTGTGAGGCAGGCAGAAAAGTTGGGTATCCCTCTCTTGCTGGAAAACGTTTGGGAGCACGATCCTCTTTTACACCAGGAAATTTTCAGACGGATCCCTTCCGCCTGCTTCGGATTCTGTTTGGATGTGGGACATCAAAACTGTTTTTCCAAGACATCCCTGGACCAATGGATTGAGGCCCTTTCGGATTTTTTGATGGAAATGCACCTGCACGACAACGACGGCACTCGAGATGCCCATCTGCCCATAGGACAAGGCAATATCGATTTTGTAACGCTCTTTCGGGTGCTGGAAAAGGCAGGAAAGAAACCGCTTTTGACATTGGAACCTCACCGGAAGGAACACCTTGTCGAAACCCTTGCGGGGTTGACGCAGGTGCTCGGCAAGAACCGGTGAGAGACTGTCTGAAAATTTTCCCCTTGAGGAAGGTAGGGGGTGTCAAAATTTGGCGAACCAGCCCCTCCTGGCCCCCTAAAGGGGGAATCAAAGCAGCTTCGGCTCCCAATCAGAGGAATTTTCAGACAGCCTTTGAGTCAATGCCTCGCACCGGGACTATTTCTTTCCAATGGCCAAAGCAAAAAATTGTAGTTTTTTGACGATGTCTCAATATCAACAAGGAGTCGGATCGATCATGGCGATTGTAGAAATCAGCGTTGTTCCTCTTGGAATCTCGGGGTGCAGTCTGAGCACACACGTTGCCAAGGTGTTGAGCGTCCTCAAAGAGAGTTCCCTGCAATACGAACTGACTGCCATGGGAACGATCATTTCCGGGGACCTCGATGAAATCTGGAATGTTCTCAAGAAAATGCATGAAAGCGTTTTTTCATCCGACGTCTGTCGAGTTCTCACCCAAATCAAAATCGATGATCGGCGAGATCGAAAGGCCACTCCCGAACAGAAAATTCGATCTGTGATGGAAAAACTTTCGAAAGGATAATGCTTAGCGTACCGAGGAGGTTTTGTCATGAAGGAACTGGTTGAATATTTGGTGAAGTCTTTAGCGGACCGCCCGGAAGAAGTCATATTGGAAGAACACGAAGATGACGAGACGGTATTCCTGGAACTCAAGATTGCGCCGGACGACTTGGGAAAGATCATTGGAAAGGGTGGAAATACGATCAATGCCATTCGAACCGTTGTTCAAGCGGCAGCCTCCAGCCATAAAAAGCGGGCAAAACTCGACGTTGTCAGTTAGCTCAATCGAATGAACCTGGCCGCACGGTTTATGGTTTTTCCCTTTTCGACTTTGAAGGGAAAGATTGCAGCACCTTTTGAGAGCATGTGACCTGAATCACGCAGCTCGACTTTTGGATATTCATATCCATTCGTTTCGAAAGAAAAACTTGAAATTCCTCACCACAGGATCTAGCTTAATCGCATAAACATGTTGTTTACTGAAATGCTGAATGATTCAGATAATGAATGCTTTTCATATAAAAAACGGAGGGATCAGTTCTATGCCAAAGCAATTTCCCGAACTATCTGTCAATAAATTGCGAGCCCAGATTGACGAGAGCTTACTCCCATTTGAAACGACGGCTTCCTTGGAATCCCTGGAAAAGAAGGTGGTGGGGCAAGACCGGGCCATCGATGCCATCAAGTTCGGTATGGGAATGAAAACGCTCGACTACAATATCTTTATCGCCGGACCGTCCAAAGCTGGTCTCACATATATGGCCAAGACATTCATAGAGGACCAGGCCAAAAAAGAGCCGACCCCTCCTGACTGGTGTTATGTCTACAACTTCAAGGAACAAGACAAGCCCCTGTCTCTCAGAGTTACTGCCGGTCGAGGAAAACAGCTCAAAAAAGACATGAATGAGTTCATTCAGACGCTTCAGGCCAAAATCCCTGAAGTCTTCGACAGCGACGATTACCGGTCAAAGGAAAGTGAAGTACATCAGGGTTTTGAAAAGCAAAGAAGGGAAGTGATCGATGAACTCTCTCAGCAGGCAAAAGACGAAGGTTTTATTCTCCAGTTTTCACAGGTAGGCATGGTCATTATCCCTGCCAACGAGGAAGGGGAACCCATGACGCAGGAAGATCTGCGTCATCTGAGCGATGAGGAAAAGACCGCCCTGAGAGAAAAGAGCGACGCACTTCATGAAAAGATGAAAGAGGCCATCAAGAGAATTCGAGAAGCCGAAAATGAATTCAAGGAAAAGCACACGAAACTGGACAATGAAATCGCTCTGTTCGTCGTGGGACAACTCATGGACAATATTGAGGAGAAGTACAAGGATGACGAGCATGTGCTTGATTACTTGAAGATGGTTCAGGAAGATATTCTTGAAAATATCGAAGACTTCAAGAAAAAGCCCGAAGCTCAGCAGCCTCAACCTGGAGCAGCGTTCCCCATCCCTGCGCGTGAAACGACATTTCGGAAGTATGATGTCAATGTGCTCATCGACAATTCGGAAACCGAGGGGGCCCCTGTCGTGATCGAATCGAACCCCGCGTATCCCAACCTTTTCGGGTCCATCGAAAGGCAGGCATGGTTCGGCGCCCTCTTCACAGATCACACGATGATCAAGCCGGGATCTTTACACAAGGCCAATGGCGGCTATCTGGTCATGAAGGCGCTGGACCTCTTAAAATGGTATATTTCCTACGAAGCCATGAAAAGAGCCTTGAGAGACCGGGAAATCAAGATCGAGGACATTGGTGAACTGTACGGTTTGTTCAGCACCCGCACGATTCGCCCTGCACCCATCCCCCTCAATGTCAAAATCATCTTGACGGGCGATCCGTACATCTATCAATTGCTCTACACTTATGACGATCGTTTCCAGAAGCTCTTCAAAGTGAAGGCCCATATGGACGACCAAATGGAGCGGAAGGACGAGGCCATCGTCGATTGCGCGAGAATGATGAGCAGCTTCTGCAAGGACCACGGTCTGCGCCATCTCGATAAGTCCGGTGTCGCCAGGGTGCTCGAATACAGCATGGAACTCACCGAAAATCAGGAGAAGCTCACGCTGGAACTGGGAAACATCAGCGACCTTCTCAAAGAAGCCAACTACTTTTCAAGCCTCGACAACTCAGAGTTCATTCAAAGAAAACATGTAGAAGAAGCGATTCGAAAGCGTATCTACCGGTCCAACCTCATCGAGGAACGAATCAAAGAGTACATCGAGAAAGACATCTTCTGGGTGGAAACAGAGGGAGAAAAGGTCGGACAGGTGAACGGGCTTTCCGTGCTTATGGCCGGCGATCATGTTTTCGGAAAGCCAAACCGCATCACGGCGACGGTTTCCGTTGGACGTGAAGGTATGGTTTCCATTGATCGCGAGTCCAAGATGAGCGGCAGCACCCATACCAAGGGGCTCATGATCCTCACCAACCTCCTTAAAGAACGTTTTGCCCAAAAGTATCCCATCTCCCTCACGGCTTCCCTCTGCTTCGAACAGAGCTACGGAATGGTGGATGGGGACAGTGCGTCCAGTACGGAATTCTACGTCCTTGTGAGCGCTATTTCCAAGGTTCCCATCCGGCAGGGGATCGCCGTAACAGGTTCCGTCAGCCAGAAAGGCGAAATTCAGCCTATCGGTGGAGTCAACTACAAGATAGAGGGTTTTTTCGACATCTGTAAGCACAAGGGGCTCACGGGAAGCCAGGGAGTTATGATCCCCTCCAAGAATGTTCGGAACCTTATGCTAAAACAGGAAGTCATCGACGCCGTAAAGGAAGGCAAGTTCCACATCTGGCCCGTTACGACCGTAGAAGAAGGCATTGAGATCCTTACAGGCATGGAAGCCGGTAAAATACAGGAAGATGGAACCTATCCCGAAGGCACGGTGTTCCGCAAGGTGGCTGATCGCCTCCAGGAGATCACCGAAATCGTCAAGGAGTTTGGAAAGGGAAGTGAAAACGGCAAGAAAAAGGAAGAGGAAAGCGAAGGAGGCTGTCCCCACTGCGGGGTATAAAACACGTCTCTGAGTTGTTCATTCCATTTGGAACTTAAAGGCATGATCCCATTATGCCCGGGATCATGCCTTATTTGTTTTACCCCTCATTTTTTTGCTCCACCATCTCCCTTCCTTTTTCAATAAATGACCCTTTCAAAAAATTTTCTAGCGATAATTTCCATTTGCTCCTAAAGCCTTTCCGGAAAGAAATGCAAGACTTTTTAACCTCGTCATGATACCCCCCGGAAAAATCGCCCTGTAACCCCAATCATTTTGTTTGACAACTTGAAAATTGCTTGACTTACTTCGTTGATAACCTACAATAATCAACTGTTGTGAAAAGCGTCGGCCAAGGAAACCGAGCTTTCCAGTTCGTATAATTTGCATACGGCTGCACCATTGCAATCTCGAATATTTTAAGGACACTCACGCATGAAATACTGGCGCATTCCTCTGGATGCCGATGAAATTCAAGTTTCCCGTGGCATTGTTCACATCATTGAAGAAAGATGCAAAGGATGCGGTTACTGCATCGCATACTGCCCTCGAGATGTGCTTGAAATTTCTACAAAATACAATATCAAAGGGTATCATCCCCCTGTGGTCGGGAAGCCGGAAGCCTGTGTGAACTGCCATTATTGCGAAACCATCTGCCCGGATTTCGCCATCTATTCCGTTGAGGCCCCTCCGGAACTTGAAGCAGAGGATCAAAAGAGGTTTTCCTCTCACTGACTCAAGTAAGAGGCTGTCTGAAAATTCCTCTGCTTGGGAGCCGAACCTGCTTCGATTCCCCCCTTGAGGGGGAGGGCCAAGGGAGGTGTTTTTCTGGTTCGCGAAATCCTGACACCCCCTTACCCCCCCCAAGGGGGGAATTTTCAGACATCCTCTAAGATTTTCGATACCCGGAAAAGGACATCTCCGGCTTCGCTCCAACTTCTCCATTGAAAGATGACGCATGAATTCTACAGTTTTAACCGGTGAACATTTTATGACAGGAGATGTGGCTTGCGCAGAAGGGGCCCTGGCGGCGGGATGCCGTTTTTTTGCAGGGTACCCCATCACTCCTGCCACTGAAATAGCCGAACGTATGGCGGCTCGACTTCCCTGTTTCGGCGGCACATACATTCAGATGGAAGACGAGATCGCTTCCATGGCCGCGATTGTGGGTGCATCCTGTGCCGGAGTAAAGAGCATGACGGCTACGTCCGGTCCTGGTTTCAGCCTGATGATGGAAAATCTTGGACTCGCGCTCTGCACGGAAACACCATGCGTGGTTGTCAATGTGCAGCGGGCCGGCCCGTCGACAGGGCTTCCTACCCTGGGGGCCCAGGGGGACATGATGCAAGCCAGGTGGGGATCTCACGGCCACTATGAGATCATTACCCTGGCGCCCGCTTCTCCACAGGAGATGTTTTACCAAACCATTACGGCTTTCAACCTGAGTGAAATCTACAGGCTGCCCGTATTGATCATGGCAGATGAAGTCACAGGGCATCTCAGTGAACGGGTAGTCATTCCCGAACCGGGAGTGATCAAGCTGAAGTCGCGCCCCAGAGCCAAAGGACGAAAGGACCGCTTCAAACCTTTTCAGCCCGGCCCCAATGGGGTTCCGCCCATGGCCATAGCGGGTGAAGGATTTGGAGTGCATATCACTGGCCTCACGCACGATGAACGCGGGTATCCCTCCATGACGGCGGAGGCCCAGGAAGAGATGATGAGTCGCATCGTCGGGAAAATTCGAAATAATCTTGACGACATCATCCAGACGGAAAGCTATCGCCTGGACGATGCGGAAATTGCCATCGTTTCCTACGGGGTATCCTCCCGCAGCAGTCTGGCTGCTGTGGATGAAGCCCGGGAACAGGGGATCAGAGTCGGTCTTTTGCGGCTCGTCACCGTCTGGCCCTTTCCCGAAGTACTCATCAACAAGCTCGCAGACAGAATGCGATCTCTGGTGACAGTGGAAATCAATCTGGGACAAATCCACCTCGAGGTGGAGAGATGTTCCAGAGGCAAAGTTCCGGTTCATCTGGTCGGACATGCAGGAGGAAGCGTTATTTCGCCTGACACCATCGTTGAGAAATTGAAAGAGATAACCACATAGCAGCAAGATACATGAAATCGGAACCTCAAAGAGAAGCGCATGCCGGCTGAACGCTTTTGAGGGCAACGGGTTTTCCCTGCGGAGGGGAGTCCGGAAAGTATCTCACAAAGCTCTATTGCAATTCCCAGGAGTACCCATGGAAAACATAAAGGCCCGATCAGATCATCCACTGGATGCTCTTTTGCGTACGGATCGCATCCCCCACATCTGGTGCCCGGGATGTGGTATCGGTACAGCTTTCTCCTCCTGCCTGGTCGCCATGCAAGCGAGCGGCATCGATCTCACAAAGACCGTCATGGTTTCCGGGATCGGTTGTTCGGGTCGCGGGGCCGGCTATATCAAACTGGATTCGTACCACACTACCCACGGAAGAGCCATTCCCTTCGCTACCGGAATGAAGCTGGCCAACCCGGAATTGAACGTCGTCGTTTTCAGCGGAGACGGAGACCTTTTCGCCATTGGCGGCAATCATTTCATCCATGCGGCCCGACGGAATGTGGACATCACCGTGGTCTGCGTGAACAACCTCAATTATGGAATGACCGGCGGTCAGGCAGCGGCCACGACACCCTGTATGGCCAAAACCCCCACGACTCCTCTGGGAAATCCCGAAACTCCTTTCAACCTGCCTCTTCTGGCATACGCCTCCGGGGCAAGTTATGTAGCGCGGTGGACCATACTTCACACGAGGGACCTCACCAAGTCCATCGAGGAAGCCTTGACCCGCAGAGGGTTCTCCTTCATCGAAGTGCTCGCCCCCTGCCCCACTGGCTACGGCAGGCGCAACAAGGAAAAGCCTTTGGATTCCTTGAAGATCTACCAGGAACGCACCATCACCAAAAACGGCGCTCATCCGGCGGAAATCACTCTGGATTACAACCGGGGGATCACCCTGGGCAAGTTCATCGATACGGAACGGCCTACTTTTTTGGATACTTACGATAAGACCTGCCGTCTGAGCTTTCCGGGCGCATCCGAATGAATGAGACAAAGATCGGTTGGTTCGTCTCTGAAGAGAGAAGAAGGTCATACGGACAGCGTCATTGGGACAGGAATAAAAGAGCATGAGTTCAACGTCACCCTCTATTTTGCATAAAGAAATCCTCATTACCGGCTTCGGTGGACAGGGAATCGTACTGGCTGGGCAGATTGTTGGCAAAGCGGCAAGTCTTCTGGATCACAAAGAAAGTACACTTACACAATCCTATGGCCCCGAAGCTCGCGGCGGAGCGTGCAGCGCACAGGTCATCATTTCCGAAAAAATCATCCATTACCCTTATGTGCGAAGCCCCGACATTCTGGTCTGCATGTCCCAGGGCGGGTTCGACAAATTCGGAAGCACCATCAAGCTGGATGGAACCCTCATCCTGGATCAGGATCTCGTGAAGGCGGAAGCGGTGAAATGTGCTGATTCTTTCACCATTCCGGCCACGCGCATCGCCGAAGAGTTGGGGAAAAAGATGATGGCCAATATCGTCATGCTGGGCTTTTTTACGGCCGTTACCGGCGTCGTGTCGGTGGACGCTGTACGGAAAACCGTTGCGGGTTCCGTACCTCAGGGTACCGAAGAGTTGAACCTTACGGCTTTCAACAAGGGATACGACTTCGGCCTTGCCACCCTCAAGGGACGTCAGAAAAAGGCGGCGGGCAAGAAAGGGGTCAGACAATGAGAAATCCCAAAGACCGCCTCCACCGTGTTCTGGTCATCGGTGCAAATCCGGCTGGGCTTGCGGCTACCAACAAGCTGGGGGAGATGGGAATTCCAGTGACCCTGGTGGATACCGATGCGGACCTTGATGAAAAACTGTCCGGCGAGGAATGGCGTCTCAATTCCGGTGTCACATTGAACTATGCCCTCCGGCCGGGGCTGCTTCGCATCTTGCGAAACCCAAAAATCCGGTGCGTGTTTCCCGGGGAAATCACTTCCCTCAAGCATACGCCACAGGGATTCTGTGCCCATATTCAGAGTCCCGCCGACTACATCGATGCGGATCGTTGCGTACTCTGCGGGCGCTGCGTGGAGGTATGCCCGGCTTCGACACCGGATGGATCCAAACCCATTCGCTTCAATGGCCGGCGCAGCCTGCCGGGCCATCCCCTCATCGACAAACGCCGTCAGCCTCTGTGCCAGGCCAACTGTCCCCTGGGTGTCAACGCCCAGGGATATGTTGCCCTCACCAAAGTGGGAAAATTTGCGGAGGCCCTGGATCTCATCCGGCGCGAAAATATACTTCCAGGAATCTGCGGCCGCATCTGCATGCACCCCTGTGAAGTCGCTTGTCGCCGTGGAGAATTGGATGAAGCGGTAGCCATCAGAGACATCAAAAGATTCGTCGCCGACTATGAACTCCTGCATCCCCACGCTCCAGAAAAGGCTCCGGTAACACCGAGGGCGCAAAAGATCGCCATTGTCGGTTCAGGGCCCGCAGGACTCGCTGCCGCGGCCGACCTGGCCCGATGGGGATATCCCGTTACGGTATTTGAAAAAGAAGAAAAGATCGGCGGCTTGCTGCGCTACGGAATAGGACCTTACCGTCTGCCGCGGCATATCCTGGATCACGAAATCGAATATATCGAAGGGCTTGGAGTAGAGTTCAAGACTTCCTCCCCGGCCGATCCCTCCAATAATTTCGAAGCACTCAGAAAAGAATTCGCATCCGTGATTCTCGCGACGGGTACCTGGAAAGATCGCAAGCTGGGTGTTCCGGGCGAAGATTTGAAAAAGGTCGAAGGGTGTCTGGAATTCCTGAGCAGGCTTTATCGCAATGAAATTCAGAAGCTTGATGAGCGCGTAGCCGTTGTCGGCGACGGAAATGCAGCCTTCGATGTCGCCCGCGCTTTGGTGAGACTGGGAGCAAAAACCACTATCGTCTCCTGGTTTCCGGAAGAGCTCATTCCTGCGGATCCGCATGAAATCCTTGCCGCGAGAGAAGAAGGTGTTTCCTTCGTCTATTCGACCAAAGTGACCGCTTTTCTGGGTTCCAACGGCCAATTCGGAGCGTTGCGCTGTGCCGTCACAAAACCCGGAGAACCTGATGCAAAGGGAATCCCATGGCCGGTCATCGTGCCGGGCGAAGAGCCTTTTGAATTGGAGTTCGATCGCGCCATCGTCGCTATTGGGCAGCTGGCCGATTCCCCCACCTGCCGGCTGAACGGAGGCGTGGAAGTCTCACCCAATGGGTTCATTCGGGTGGATTCCAGCTGTTCTACAACCCTCAAAACGGTCTATGCCGCAGGAGACGTCGTCAACGGTCCATCTTCCGTGGTGAAAGCCATGGCGTCGGGAAGGGAAGCCGCTCGTTGCGTTCATCGCTCTCTCAGTGGCGAAGAGGTTCCTCAAGTGAAACCTCAAAGGCCTGTCGACAGGGATTTTCCTGAAATCACGCCGGATATCCCCTCGGTAGCCCGCGTGCGCATGCCTGAACGGCAGCCCGCGGCCAGGAACAGCAGTTTTGAAGAGGTCGCGCTGGGTCTGACAGAGACGCAAGCCTGTTCCGAGGCGTCCCGTTGTCTTCAGTGCGGTGTCTGTTCCGAATGCCTCCAATGTGTGGATGTCTGTGTTTCCAAGGAAACCATTCTGCACAATGCAATCGCCTGTGAGGATGTCGAACATGCGGGCGTTGTGATCATTGCGGACCCCAAGGCCGCTCCCTCTGTAAAGGGTGAGGACGTCATCCGGGCTTACAGTTCCAAAGCCGCCAAGACCGATATCCATGCCATGACGCTCCGCGGATTCGCGGCTGCAGCGGAAGCCTTGATTCTTCTGGGGGGAACTTCGCTGCGTCTGAAAGGCCATGGGCTCGCCTTTTCCCCTCCCGGCCCTCAGCTTTTGCCCGAACTTCGAATGGGCGTATTTGCCTGCCGCTGCAACAACGCTTTCGGGTGGCCCGAGCATTGGAATGAATACATGGCGGCTCTTGCGGAGCGCCCTCACATAGAGCACGTTGAAGTCGTTCAGGCAGCTTGTACGCCCGAGGGTTCGGCTTCGCTCCTCAGGACTATCCGCGAGAAAGGTCTGACGCGGATCGTGCTGGCTTCCTGCGTCTGCTGTCCTCTGGACTTCATCTGCAGCGCCTGCACCGACCAGCGAAGCCGTCTCAAAGATGCCCTCTTTCATGGCACCGGGATCAGCCGGGCCATGGTAGAAACGTGCAACTTGCGGGGAGAGGTCCTCCGGCATCTCAAAAGCGACCCGCAGCTGGCTTACGAAAAATTTACAGGTCTTATGGATAGATCCATTGGACGGGCCAGGCATTTGAAGGGACTTCCCGCTCCCGCTCGACCCTATAATTTTACGACGGCCGTCATCGGCGATTCGGAAGCCGCTCTCAAGAGCGCCCTCACACTGGCGGAAGCCGGTATGGAGGTCTTTCATTTCGGCACTCCGACAAAACCCTTAACCGATCCGTTGAGGTATGCAAACATTCACAGCTTCAGCGGGTCTTCCGCAAAGGGCCTTCGAGGAACAGTCGGTAATTTTCAGATCACTGTGGAAACCGAAGGTTCGCAACAGGTTTTCCATGTGGGAGCGGTGATTCTCGGTGAACACTCCCGGAAACAGATCCATTACATGCCCACGGCGGACCTTCCTCCCCACATGGTGGAAGCATCCATGCAGAAACGGGGTGCCACGGGAATCCCTTTTTTCAACCCGGGCGCGACATCGATCCCCGGGCTCTTTCTGGCCAGTCCTTCCGGCATCAATGTCTCGGAAAGGATCAAGGGGACTGCCGCCGCCATTCTTGCAGCTTCGACAATGCCCCGAAGCCCTCGACAGAACAAGGGCTATACGGTCGTGGTGGACGAGAGCCGGTGCCGCGGGTGCGGGCGGTGCATCCAGGTTTGCCCTTATCAGGCCATCAGCTTCCGCAAAAATGATCATGGAGGATGGCATGCAGTGGTGGATGAAGCGCTTTGCAAGGGCTGCGGCAACTGCATTCCCGTGTGCCCGTCCAATGCTGCCGACAGCCCGTATCGCGACCGGCGGTATCTCGAACAGATGATAGAAGAGATACTGACGTAGGACACTTTCCTGCAACCCTTTTCTTTGGAAGAACAGGGACAGGAAGGGGGGCGTTTGCCCGGAATTTTCGACCGTCAACCCGGTGCTCCGCGTTGTCCGCCTATAATTCGACCAGTGAGAACAAAATATGGATAAATTGAAAATCGTACTCTTTATGTGCAACTGGGGACCCCACGCCGCCTACCAGACCCTTCAGGACAACGGCGCGGACATCCCTGCGGAAGTCAGCATGATACGCATCCCCTGCACCGGAAGGATGAGCAAATCGCTCCTTTTTAAGGCCTTTGAAATGGGAGCGGACGGTGTCGCCCTTTTGGGCTGTGAACCCGGATCCTGCCGGTATGGGAGTGGAACGGCCGTTGCTGAACGGAACGTGGATGATACCCGGGGGATCCTGGACCTCTTGGGGCTTGGAGGAGACCGCCTCCGTCTTGCCATGTTTCTCCCGGAGGAATCTGAACCTCTCCTCAACTTCCTTCAGGACTTCCAAAAGGTCATCAAGACCATCGGCAAAAGCCCCGTCCAGCCGACTCTGCGGGAAGAACCAGCAGCCGTCGCAAAAGATGCCGCTTCTCGACTTCTGGCTTCCCACGATATTTACGCCTGCCAGGACTGCGGAAAATGTTCTTCCGCCTGTCCCCTGGCCCTTGCTGGAAAACCCTTTTCACCACGGGCGATGGCCAATGCCATCATCGGAGGAAAAATCGACTCGCCTGAAGTCGTGAAAGATGTATGGTCCTGCCTCACCTGCGGGCTCTGCTACGATCGCTGTCCATCGGCCGTCGATTTCCCGGAATTCATTCGCGACATGAGGCACCTTCAAAAAGTCTGCGGTCAAAGCGGCCATGAGGCCCATGGGGGTATTTTTCAATCCATCATGCGCACCATGACTTCTCCAGATCTAAAAATACGGCATTGGGAATGGCTGCCCAAAGACATCCAGACCGATCCTCAGAGCAAGGTACTCTTCTTCGGTGGCTGCGCCCCCTACTTCGATACCTATTTCAAGAACCATCTGGGCATCCAGACGAGCGATATCCTCACGGACAGTCTTCGGCTTCTGAATTTCTTCGACATCACCCCCGCCGTTTTGAACGGCGAACGCTGTTGCGGTCATGATCTTCTCTGGTCGGGAGATCATGAAAATTTCCGTAAGCTCGCACAACTCAATGTGGAAGCCATCGAGGCGTCGGGTGCGGAAGAAGTGGTCACGGCATGTCCCGAATGCTACCGGACCCTTGCCCATGACTATCCTGCACTGGGAATCGAATTGAAATTCAAGGTGACTCATATTTATGACCTGGCAGAACGGGAGATCGGCAAGGGAGCCATCGGCTTTGAGAAGATGGAGAGAAGGCTCACTTTTCAAGACCCCTGCCGGCTGAGCCGCCTCGAAGGGCGGCCGGACCTTCCGCGAAAGCTGATCGACCGGCTTCAGCCCGATGGTTTCACCGAAATGAAAGACCATGGGGCGTCTGCTCTCTGCTGCGGCAACTGCGCCTGGACGGGATGCGACAGTTACACGAAGACACTGCAGGTCAATCGGTTGCGCCAGGCCCGGGAAACGGGCAGTGACCTCCTAGTCACCGCCTGCCCCAAGTGTCAGATCCACCTCAAGTGCGCCATGGAAGATCCTTTCCTGGGAGATGAAATCAAAATGGAAATCATGGATCTCACCACTGTTCTGGCGAAGACCATTCGCTGGGAATAAAAATCAGTGAGACGTATATTAATGCTCGCCCACCGCCAAACCAGACTATTGGCTGTTATTGGCCATTGAAACGAAGAGATGCCGATTATGCAAAAACTTGAAAATCAGGAAGTTCGTCCCCGTGTTGGAGTTTACGTCTGTCACTGCGGCCTGAATATCGGTCGGACCGTGGATTGCAAGAAGGTGGCCGAAACGGTTGCGGAACTGGAAGATGTCGTTGTGGCAAAGGACATACCCTATGCATGTTCCGAACCGGGGCAGCACAGCATCAAGGACGACATCATTGAAAACAATCTGAACCGGGTGGTTGTCGCGTCCTGCTCACCCAGACTTCATGAACCCACTTTTCGTCAGATGGTTCAGGCGGCCGGGCTCAACCCTTACATGTTGGAGATGGCCAACCTCAGAGAGCACTGCAGCTGGGTGCACATGAACGAACCCGACGCAGCCACCCAAAAAGCCATCGATCTCACTAAAATGGCCGTTGCGCGTGTCCGTGACCTGACCCCCCTGGAACCCGAAAAACTTGCCCTCACCAAAAAAACATTAGTGATCGGCGGAGGGGTGGCTGGAATCCAGGCGGCGCTCGATCTCGCCGACAACGGCTACGATGTGGTCATGGTGGAGAAAAAGCCTTCCATCGGGGGAACCATGGCGCAACTGGACAAGACTTTCCCCACCATGGACTGTTCCATCTGAATTCTCGGGCCAAAAATGACGGATGTCGGTCGACATCCCCGAATCAAGCTTTATACCTTGAGTGAAGTGGTGGACGTGAAAGGTTACGTCGGTAATTTCGATGTAAAGATATTGAAGAAAGCGCGCTACGTGGATGAGAAGGAATGCACGGCTTGTGGCGATTGCGCCAAAGTCTGCCCCGTGGTTCGACCCGATGAATTCAACCTAGGACTCTCATCGCGCAAAGCCATCTATTCGCCATTCCCCCAGGCGGTTCCGTCAGCCTATGTGATCAACGTGAACGAATGCCTGGGGCACAATCCCGCCGTCTGTGCCAAGTGTGTGGAGGCATGCGACAAGGGCTGCATCAATTTCCACATGTCCGATGAAGAGATCGTCGAAAACGTGGGAACGATCATCGTGGCCACTGGAATGGATCCATACGATCCGACCGAAATGGACGAATACGGATATACACGCTTTGAGAATGTGCTCACCAGCCTGGAATTCGAACGTCTGGTCAACGCCGGTGGGCCCACCAAGGGCGAGCTTGTCCGTCCCGGAGACCGCAGGCACCCCAAATCCATCGGATTCGTTCAGTGCGTGGGTTCCCGTTCGGTCAGGAAGGGAAATCCTTACTGTTCCAATGTATGCTGCATGAACACGGTGAAGAGCACGCTCGTTCTCAAGGAACACTATCCGGATATGGATGTCAAGGTCTTCTATATCGACATCCGCGCCTTTGGAAAGGGTTTTGAAGATCTCTACAAGAGAAGTCGGCGACTGGGAGTACACTACCTGCGTGGTCTGCCGGGGAACGTGGAAGAGCTTTCCGATGGAAGCATTCGAGTGGCCGTGGAAAATTCGGCCACGGGAGCCATCGAATATCACGATCTCGATATGCTCGTGCTCGCTATTGGAGTACAGCCCCCCAGGAGCACTCAAAGACTTCAGGAAATGCTCGGTTTGCAGCTTACATCCGACGGTTTTTTCCTGGAAGCGCATCCCAAGCTCCAGCCCGTGGATGCTGCAACACGCGGCATTTTCTACGCAGGATGCGCAGAAGGCCCCAAGGATATCAAAGAAAGCGTCACTCAGGCATCCGCGGCCGCAGCGCGGGCCATCCGGCTCATGCACAAGGGTGAAATACTCACGGAACCGATTACTTCCGAAGTCATTCCAGATCTGTGCAAGTCGTGCGGAAAGTGCGCAGAAGTTTGTCCATACAACGCCATCACAGTGGATGTGAAGAAGAAAACTCCTGCGGTCGTGAACACGGCGGCGTGCGCCGGGTGCGGAACCTGCGCGGCGGAATGCCCCTTCGACGCCATCACCATGAATCATTTCACCGATAAACAGATACTCAACCAGGTGGACACCCTTTTGGAGGAATCCACCGAAGAGAAAATCCTGGCATTCGCCTGCAACTGGTGCTCTTACGCCGGAGCGGATTATGCCGGAGTCTCACGGCTCCAGTATCCACCCAACGTTCGAGTCATACGCACCATGTGCTCGGGCCGGGTGGACGAAAAGTTCATCTGGGAGGGATTTGCCAAGGGCGCTCCCGTGATCCTGGTGAGCGGCTGCCATATTGGAGACTGCCATTACATCGACGCCAACCACTGGACTGAAAAGCGCATTCAGAAAATCCACAAAAAAATGGAAAAACTGGGCATCCGCCCCGAACGCCTGCAGCTCGAATGGATCAGCGCCGCGGAAGGCATTCGCTTCGCCAACGTCATGAAAAACCTGGAAGAACTCCGCAAGGGGGTCACCCAGCGGGAAGTTTCTGAAACGGTTGCGATTCTGGCGAAGAAAAATCAAGGCGCTGAGTGAGCTTTACTCCACCTATACCCTCATGAAAAAAGGTGAGCAATGATGTTTTGCTCACCTTTTTTCATGAGGGTCAGCCCTTGACATAAGACAAATCGACCTCGATCTGCTCATGTTTGTCCCTTGTCTCTCTATTTTATTCGCTCTCCAGGCCTCTTGCCCGCCTGGCCACACAGCCTGATTTTACATTATAACTTGAGCGGCAGCCCTTGCGATATCGATGAGATAGCGGGGAAAAATTCCCGCCACCACCATTGCGCAGATGAGGGTCCCGGTAAGAAGCTTGACAGGCCGCGATAGGGTCAGGTCCGCCGCGGGCTCTGCCGGTTCCACCAGGTAGGCCGCTTTCAGCACGAGCAGGTAGTAATAAAGTGAAATCAGCACATTGATCATGGCAATGAGCACCAACGCAAAATAGCCCTTCTCCATGGCCGCCGTGAAGATCAGGAATTTCCCCGTGAACCCGACAAACGGCGGAAGTCCGGCAAGGCTGAAAAGCGATACCATCAATGCCGCAGCCAAAAGGGGAGAACGCCTGTGCAGTCCCGCCAATTGTTCCACCTGTAAATTGCTTCCGTCATACGCCACTTTGACGACCACCAGAAAAATGGTGAATTTCATCATCAGTAGAGCCAATGCATAGAAAATGGCGCCCGTATAACCATCCGTATTCATACTCAACAGCCCGATAAGGACATAACCGGCATGGGCAATGGTCGAATATGCCAGCAGCCTCTTCAGATCCTTTTGAACGATAGCCGCAAGATTCCCCGCCGTCATGGAAATGATGGAGAGCACCACCAGAACCCGCACAAGATAGGAACTGCCCTCCCCGGCCGTAGAGATCATTCGAAGGAGAACGGCGACAGCCGCCACCTTGGATACTGTGGAGATATAAGCCGCCGCCTGGTTCGCGGCACCCTGGTAGACATCCGGAGCCCATGAATGGAATGGAAAAACGGCGAGTTTGAAAAAGAAACCGCTGAGGGTCAGAAGGAGTCCGATCATGACGGCGGGACTGTCGCTGAACTGGGGAAGTAACTGGACAAGCTCACTCACGTACATAGAACCAGTCGTGCTGTAGAGAAGAACAATCCCGAAAAGCATCACGGCCGATGCAAAAATACCCACCAGAAAATACTTGATGCCCGCTTCGACTCCCAGATTCCAATCCCTCCGCAACGCAACAAGAATATAAAGGGAATAGCTGGAGAGTTCCAACGAGACATAGATGCTGAGCAGATGCACACTGCTGACGAGCATCATCATAGCCAGCGTGCAGACAAGGAGCAGAAAATAAAATTCGCGTTCGTAATTTTCCCTGACACCCTTCAGTTCCGAGCAGATGGAGATGACCAAAAAGAGGCCCATGGAAAGCAAGCTCTTGAAAATTTGTGAGAAAAGATCAATCCGATAGACACCGGAAAAGAGGGTGCCTTCCAGCCTGACTGCAGCCAGGCAAACCACTACCCCTACGGATGCGGAACAAAACGCGAAGAAGTGATCCCGCCTGGGATTGGGATGTCCCCTCATTGACAGAAACAAAAAACAGAGGGCCACCAAAAAGTAATAGATTTCGGGACTAAAAAGCATCCATTTCATTTTGTCAATCCAGTGATCAACGGAATTGATGCCGTCTCAATCATATCCAACAGGAGCGACGGGAAGAATCCAAACAATAAGAGCACCGTAACCAGAATCATCCTGGGAATGCCCAGCCGGAAAGGCATGTCCGGCAGTTGCGCATACTTCTCATTGCCGGGGCCATAAAACGTTTTTTGAACCACGCGAAGCATAAAAAGTGCGCTGATCACCAGAGCGGTCACAGCCGCAGCCCCGCGAAGAGGATAAGTTTTGAAGGCCGAAACAAAAACGAGGAATTCACCCCAGAAACTCGCCAGGCCTGGAATACCCATGCCCGCCAAGGCCGCCACTATGAAATAACCGGATGCCACCGGCATGATTTTGCTCAACCCTCCCAGCTCGGAAATAGCTTTCGTATGGGTCCGATCGTAGATATAGCCTACGGAAGAAAAGAGCAGGGCCGTCATCACGCCATGAGCGAACATTTGGAAGACCGCACCATTGAGGCCCGTCAATGTCACCGTTGAGAGGCCAAGTCCGACAATACCCATATGGGAAACACTGGAATATCCTATCACGTACTTGAGGTCTGTCTGCCTCAAACCGACCAGAACGCCGTAGACTATCCCTATAGCGGCAAGCAAGGCCATGAGTTGTGCCCAGTGCTGCCACCCTTGAGGGCAAAGAAAAATAGCCACACGCAATATACCGAAAGCGCCTATTTTCATCAGCACCCCCGCGTGAATCATACTGACACCGTGAGGAGCAGCCACATGGCCCACGGGCGACCATGTATGAAAGGGCCACACACCGGCCAGGATACCAAAGCCGAGGTAGAGCAGGATGAATGCGAATTTTTGCTGGAAGGAAGTGAAAGTCCCAGGTTGCATGAGAGTGACGATGTCGAAGGTGTTCTGTCCCGAGCTCACGAATAGATAAAGGATAGCCGGCAAAATGAGGGCACTTCCCGCCAGCAGGTATAGAGTCAGTTTCATGGCTCCGTACTCCTTGCGTGTAGTGCCCCAAATAGCGATCAGAGGATACATGGGAAAGAGCGACACATCATACCAGACGAAAATAAAAAAGAGATCCATACTCATAAAGAGACCAAAAACGCCGGTTACCATCAGGAAGTAGAGGGCAAAAAATTCCTTCACCCGGGTTTCCAGTTCCCACATGGTGAGCACACCGGTAAAAAACACGATGCCGGTAAGAAGAAGGTTGGGCAGATTGAAACCGTCGGCGGCATTAAAATACTGAATGCCCATGGACGGAATCCAATCGAACTTCTCAACGAACTGCAGGCCTCCCGTATTTTTGTCATAGGCGAAAAAGAGATAGATAGACAGAAGCAAAGTAATGCAGGAAAACAGCGCGCTGACCCACTTGATCTGCCGGGTGCGTTCTCGAGGAATGAAAAGAATGATCAAAAACCCCACCAGGCAACTGAGGAGTATGGCGGAAAGGAAAGGAAAACCGGTGAATTCGATTCTCATGGATTCACTACCCTAAGAAAGGCTATGGGCGAAAGGCTGAGAGCGTATCGGCTCCCTGCCCGATCAAAAAAAGAAAAAGTAAATCGTCATCAGGACCATAACGATAAAAACCATCATCAACCGGTACTGGACCATTCCCAAATGCAGCAGGGAAAGGAACGCACCCATTTCTACCGTCCCTTTGCTCATCCCATCGATGGCGCCGTCGATCACTTTATTGTCGTTTTGAGCAAAAAGTTTGGAAATCCCTTTGTCGACAACCTTATCCAGCACATATCGATAAAAATGATCCATGTACCAACGCTCGGCAAATAGCCTGTTCAAGGCGGGAATGCGTTCAACAAACCCCACCTGAGCCGATCCGGGACGGCCAAATTCAAGCCAGGCGAGCACCACCCCTCCGGCGGCCAGAATCAATTCCGTGTAGAGCAGCCAATCGTGGTGTGAGATTTCATGAAATTTCAGAACACCGGTTTGGCCCGTCAGGAAATGTTCCAGTGGAACCTTCATGAAACCCAGCAACATGGTAACGGTGGCCAGGATGACCAAGGGCCAGGCCATAGCCCAATACCGGCCTCCATGGTGGCTGCCGGTATGATCCGCATGAAAACCCGGAGAAAGCGGTTTCTGTTTTTTTTCAGAGCTTGGAGGAAAAAGAATGATGAAGATGGGCCGAAAGGCATAATAGGCGGTCAGAAAGGCTCCTAGCAGGGCGGCGGCCAGCCAGATGGGATTAGATAGATCGGCCAACCCCGCAAGGATTATCTCCTTACTGAAAAAACCTGAAAGCGGTGGTAAACCGGAAAGAGCACCAGCTGCTATTAAGGCGCAGGCCATGGGAACCTTCAGGCCGCGCGCCCCTTTTTTGCTGAGTTCAAAAATGTCGTTGGTCTCAAACGTGTGGATGAATACCCCCGAGCAAAGAAACAGCAAAGCCTTGAAAGCAGCATGGGTGGTCAGGTGAAAAACCCCGGAGAAAAAAGCGCCCGCATCCAGCCCCATGATCATATATCCCAATTGGCTGATGGTCGAGTAAGCCCAGATCTGTTTGATATCTCGACTCACCATGGCCATGGTGGAGGCCAGAAGCATGCTGATCGTCCCAACAGTCAGGCCGAAAGTCATGGCATCCGGAGAAAAAAGAAAAAATGGAAAAAGCCTCTCAAACAGATAAACACCCGCAGCCACCATGGTGGAAGAATGCAGTAAAGCGCTTACAGGCGTGGGGCCCTGCATGGCGTCCGGCAACCAGGTCATCAAGGGAAACTGAGCACTCTTCCCGATGATGCCGCCAAAAATCAGAAGAGCGGAGAGGGTGAGAAGTTCGGGCGACATATGTACAGCCATTTTCGGACTGTCTATTTCCAGGATATCCAGATTGCCGAGGTGCAGCAAAATGAGAAGGATACCGAGAAACATTGCCACATCCCCGGCCCGGGTCATGACAAAAGCTTTCTTGCCCGCCTGGCTGGCACTGAACCTTTCATACCAGAATCCGATGAGAAAATACGACGACAATCCAACCAATTCCCAGAAGATATAGAGCTGCAGCAGGGTCGGCGACACTGCCAGGCACATCATGGCCCAGAGGAAAAGGGACATGAGGGCGTAATAACGGGAAAAGCCTGGATCTCCAGCCATATAGCCCAGGGAGTATACCTGGATGAGAAATCCGATGACCGCCACGGTGCAGAGCATGAGCATGCTCACCGGATCGAGGAGATAACCGAAGGGGATATCGATCTCGCCGGAAACAAGCCACCGTCCCGTATATTGAATCGGGCTTTCAATGGCCCAGTGGGAACCGAGAAGCAAAAGGGAAAACACGAGAGAAACGGTAACAGCGAAGATGGACAACCCGGCGGATAGCCGTGGATGGTGCCTTGTGAAAACCATTATCACGAGAAATGAGCCCAAAGGCATCAATGTAGCCAGCATGACTGCAAGCAATGTAGTGTCACTTATCCAGGAGGCGGCCATCATTATGAATTCCGTTATTTTAAAAGGTTATACCTGCTCGGATCAAAAGAGCCTGTTTTTTTATAAGCATACACAATCATTGCCAAACCGACGGATACTTCAGCCGCAGCAACCGCCAGAATGAAGAGCACAAAAGTCTGGCCTTCCAAATGGCGCCAGCGCAAAGCGGCCCCTACGAAAGCGATGGAAGCCGCGTTCAGCATGATTTCCACCCCCAGCACGATCATGATCAGGTTGCGGCGCGTCAGGGCGCAGAAAATGCCCATGAAAAAAAGAATTCCTGCCAGCATCAGAACATGGCCAAATGGAACCATCATACCCGACCCTCAGATTCTTCCGATCCTTTTTTTCTTCCCAGAAGCAAAGCACCGATTATTGCCACCAGCAACAGCAGGGAAACTATTTCTATGGACAGCCAGTGCCATTGAAAAAGGTACAATCCAAGCTCCCTGGGTGTGGCAACGGCCATAGTCAAATGGATTGCGCTTCCGGGAGCCGTGAAGACAATGACCGCCCCGATCCCGAGATAAAAGAGCCCGAAAAAGACTGTGGGAAGCCATTGGCTGGAGGGAAACATACGCTCTCCGGATGATTCCACCTTGACCATCATGATGATAAAAAGAAACAGGATCATGATGGCCCCAGCGTAGATGATCACCTCCAGGACCGCCAGAAGGGGCGCTCCCAGCAGGTAAAAGAGCATGGCACTCCCGAAAAAGGAAAAAATCAGGTAGATCACGGCGTGCACAAGGTTACGTCGCGTGACGGCAAGCCCCGTGCTCGCGACAATGCTCGCTGCGAGCACATAAAATATACATGTGAAAAATGTCATATCAGAGCCCTGTCGAGAAGAGGATTATCACGGCATATTGCTCTTTATATCCACCGGGCGATCCTCCTTTATATGTTCACCCTTGCCGCCCACTTCGGTCACCACCCCCGCATACTTGTAAAAGTTGTATTCCCTATCCTTCCCCTGGTGGCTTACAAGCAGATCTTCCTTCTCGTAAACAAGCTTCAAGATGTCCCTTTCGCATGTTTCGAAAAAAGGCGACAGCTGGATGGCCGAAGTCGGGCAGGCCTCTTCGCAAAGCCCACAATAGATGCAGCGGGCAAAGTTGATGCGAAACCAGGCGGCATAACGGCGCCCGTCTTCTCTTTCAGCCGACTGCATGGAAATGCAGCTCACGGGGCAAACCGCCGAACACAGATAGCAGGCCACACAGCGTTCTCCGCCGTCAGGGTCCCGCGTCAACACGATGCGCGCACGACTGCGAACGGGCAAAGTCCTTTTATATTCGGGGTATTCCTCGGTTATGGGTTTTCGGAAAAGATGCTTGAAGGTCGTGGCAAACCCGCTCGCAAGTGCCTTTACTGCCTCTAAAGCTGAAGACATACGCCCTTTCAATCCTTTGATTTTTAACCGCTGTTTTGCCTTTTCAGTTCAATGAAATGAAAGGCGACACGCCCGAATTGAATTTTTCAATTCATCAAAACAGTATCGCCGCGCCCGTCACCATAATATTGATGAGAGCCAGGGGAATCAAAACCTTCCAGCCCAAAGCCATCAGTTGATCATACCTGAGCCGGGGCAGTGTTCCGCGTATCCATATCATGATGAGAGACACCAGGATGATTTTTACCAAAAGCCATAGGGGACCGGGCAAAAGAGGCCCCCGCCAGCCTCCCAGAAAAAGGACGGCGACCAGGGCTCCCAGAACCTGCATGTGGACGTACTCTCCGAGGAAGAAAAGACCAAAACGTATTCCACTGTATTCCGTATGGTAGCCGGCTCCCAGTTCGTTTTCCGCCTCGGGCAGGTCGAAGGGAATGCGCTTGCTCTCCGCCATGGCGCTGATCATGAAAATCACGAAAGCGACAGGCTGAACCAGAATGAACGGATAAGATTCCTGAGCCTGAACAATATCCACCAGACTGAAGGAACGTGACAGCATGACAATGGGAACCAGCGACAAACCCAGGGAAAGCTCGTAGCTGATCATCTGGGCTGCGCCGCGTATGCCTCCCAGAAGACTGTACTTGGAATTGGAGGCCCAGCCCCCCAGAGCGACTCCGTATACCCCCAGGGAAGAGAGCCCAAAAACATACAAAAGTCCTATGTTGAGGTCCGAAATGATGAGGGGGATTTGCCTCCCCCAGAGCGTTACATCGGCACCAAAGGGAATTACGGCAAACATGAGGAAGGCTGTAAAGACCACCACGGCCGGCGCCAGCAAAAAGATGACACGATCGCAATCCGCAGGCACCGTATCTTCCTTGGTGATCATTTTGATCACATCCGCAATGGGCTGCAGAAGGCCGAACTTGCCCGCTCGATTGGGACCGTAGCGGATTTGAAGCCGCGCCAGGAACTTACGCTCCACCCATACCAGATAGGCAGCCAGGACCAGTAAGAAAATAAGAACAAATCCCAGCTTTACGATCAAAAAAACGATGCCAGCAATCCAGGTAAGCATAGTCTTGCCACGTTATTTTTGGGGGTTCAGTGCTATAGGGAGCAAAGGTTCTTATCGGTCGATATCCGGCAATATGTAGTCCACAGAACCGATAATGGCAATGATGTCGGCAATGCTCTCACCTGTCGCCATCCGGGGCATCACCTGCACATTGGCAAACCCGGGACCCCGTATCCGCATACGGTAAGCGTAACCCAAACCATCACTGACTACATAGTATCCCTGCTCTCCTCTCGGGATTTCACAGGATACATAAGCCTCACCCCTGGGGATCTTCGGGCCGCGGGTCACGTTGATGAAATGGTGTATGAGGCTCTCGATGTCCTTGAGCATATCCGTGCGCTTCGGAATCACGTAGCGATAGTCATCGGTCACATAGCGGCCTTCAGGCATATTTGCAGCGGCCTGTTCAATGATTTTGAGGCTCTGCCGCATTTCTTCCACCCGCACCAGGTAGCGCGCATAACAGTCACCGCCGCTGGCCGTGGGAACTTCAAATTCGAAATTTTCGTACCCCGAATAGGGAATTTTTTTGCGCAAATCCCACTCGAGGCCGCACGCCCGCAGGTTCGGGCCGGTTACTCCCCAGTCCATAGCGTCTTCAAGAGATAGACGACCTATCCCTTCCGTGCGCGCCTTAAAAATAGGGTTCTTTCGAATGAGGCTTTCGTATTCCCTGAGGCGGGCAGGAAATATCTTTACGAAATGATCGATTGCATCTTTCCATCCTTCGGGCAGATCGGCGGCGACGCCTCCCAGTCGAAACCAGGAGGGATGCAATCTCCCCCCCGTGATGAGCTCCACAATATCGAGGATTATCTCCCGCTCGCGAAAAGTGTAAAAATTGGGCGTCATGGCTCCAACATCGTGGGCGTATGTGGCGAACCAAACGAGATGGTTGCTGAGGCGAAAGAGTTCACTCAGCATCACTCGAATGACCTGGGCGCGTTCCGGCACCTTGATGTCCGCCAAGGTTTCCACCGCCAAAACGTAGGGAAGATCGTTCGCAGCACCCGCCAGGTAGTCCACTCTGGCGCAGTATGGGATAAATTGATGCCAACTCTGACGTTCCCCGATTTTTTCCACCCCCCGGTGATGATACCCGATATCCATGTCAAGACCGGTGATCTCTTCGCCATCGAGAGAAACAACGTAGCGAAGCAGTCCATGGGTGCTGACATGATGGGGACCCATGTTCAGCACAAGCTTCTGTTCACCATCGGCATGTTTCACGAAAATCCCACCGTCCAGGGGCTGGTGCTTCCGGGCATCGGCAAGCGCATAGGGAGGCATTTCCGTCGCACGGCCCGGATGGATTTTCCTCAAGGGATATCCCTGCCAGTCGTGGGGCATGAGGATTCGACGAAGATTGGGATGGCCATCGAACCGTATTCCGAACATGTCGAAAACTTCACGTTCGTACCAATTGGCGGACGGCCAGATATCGGTCGCCGTTTGTGCAGAGGGGGCTTCGCCATGGAGGGGCACCTTGAGCCGCAATCTGGAAGCAGCATCAAATGAAAGCAGGTGGTAAACCAGGGTGAAATCCGGGTATGCACTTCGGTTGCGGCGGGCGGATTCATCGATGGCGGTGAGATCCTCGAGGCGCTGAAACCTGGGCGTTGCATCGTTTTTGAGAAAGCGCAGCACATCCTTGATCCGGTTTTCGGCCACATTGAATGTGGGCATGTCCGCCGTCTGAGGCACCCTTTCGATGGCTTCCCCAAAACGATCCTTCAAAATATCAGCGAGAACCCTTTCTTCATCCTTCAGTTCGATGCGCCGTGCCGGCGGGGTCCACATGAGATCGGAACGGCTGTCTCGAAACAAGGGAGGTATGACCGAACTGCCCCGGATGGGGATACCCTCCATTCCGGGTCCTCGTGGATCGCGGGACTTTGTCAGACCATCCACCCGTATGGGCCTCCGGCTGCCCTGAGTTCCCCCCGGCAGGTGGAAAATGGAGCGCGCGGGTCGCTCTTCGGACGTGATCTTCTCCTGCAACAACAAAAGCCCCTGCAGCACGGCTTCGGGTCGCGGCGGGCATCCGGGGATGTAAATGTCCACAGGGAGAATCTGATCTATTCCCTGCACCACGCTGTAGACATCGTACATTCCACCGCAGTTGGAACAGGATCCCATAGAAATCACCCACTTGGGTTCAGCCATCTGTTCATAGAGGCGCAAAACGATCGGTGCGATTTTCTTGAATACGGTACCCGAGACTATAAGGAGATCCGCCTGGCGGGGTGAAGGGCGCAACACTTCCGCCCCGAAACGGGCGAGATCGTAGCGGGAAGTGAAAGCGGCAGCCTCTTCCACAAAACAGCAGGAAAGGCCGAAAAACATGGGCCAGAGACTGTACTTGCGGGCCCAGTTGACCACAACATCAACACTGTTCAGGAACCTGTTGTTTACGTTTTCTTGCGGGTTGGTCCCCAATCGAATCCCCCCTTCTTCCAGATATAGAGAAGTCCAACGAGCAACAGGCCGATGAAAAATGATATCTGCAGCCATCCAGCCCAGCCAAGCTCTTCACTGACGACCGCCCATGTGAAAATGTAGGCTCCCTCCACATCGAAAACAAGAAAGAAAACGGCTACCAGATAAAATGGTACAGGATAGCGAAGACGTGCCGAACCCGTGGGAATGATGCCACTTTCGTAAGGTCTGAGTTTTTCAGGAGTCGGTCTCTTTTCCCCAAGCCAGGAAGCGATGAAAAGCTGTGATGCCACAAACGCCAGTACCAGGATACTGTAAATGATCAAACTGAATATGCCCGGCTCCCAGGGAGAAAAAGCCTCACCATAAGCAATCGGATTCATGAAACCTCCGCAGTGCATACTTTACGTTGGCATCTTTCCACAAAATGTGAGACAAGCGGAAATATAAAACCTGCTGCTGCAGCAGCAACCATCAGCAATGCGAGAAGAACGATGCAGGATAATGCCCCATCGGCAAATAAGGTGGAACCGAACACCAGATGTTGCTCCAACAACTTATAGCTTACAGCATCTTTGTCAATCGAAAAGTAGGATATTGGGAAGTCCGAGATGTGTAACCGACGCCTGAAATCCGGCAACATGCCACGCCGGTTTTCGACATTGTAAAAGGATTCGACCGACTGATATGAGATGTCCGTCTGTAACCCCACACTTCGGAGAGGCTTTGTTTTTAGGGAGTTGGCGGATTCTAATATCCCGCTATTCACCACGGAGACATGGAGAAGATTTTGGAATTCTTATGGGATTCCTCTGTGATCTCTGTGCATCTGTGGTAAATGGGGATTTCAAGAGCGACTCACTCCCTTATTCCCCGAGAGTTGAATTCAAACGAAATTCTCCCTTCAATTCCTCATGCCCCCTGGCATTTTCCCCAGGGGAAAACCGCCTGGATCTATTTTGAGAAATTCTTCAGCTCCCTTGACCTACTTGATCTATTGGTGGTGATAGGCGAAATAGAGACAGCTGATGGGTTTAAAAAACATGGGAGAACATGGGGATGATTGTGAGTGCCGGTCGCCGTTACGGATGACGTGGTTCGAATATTCACAGACAAATCTTGCGACTTACAAGAGGAACTTTCGCATGTCTCAGAAACCGACTTACGAAGAACTGGAAAAAAGGATCGAAAAGCTCGAAAGAGAAAGGCATTCGTGGCTCCTTGCCGAGGAAGCCCTGCTTCAGAGTGAAGAGAGATACCGAATGATTTTCAATCATTCTCCGCTCGGAATTGTCCATTTTGACCAGGACGGAATCATCCTGGACTGCAACGAGCATTTTCTGAAAATTATGGGGGCCCCCCGGGAGAAAGTCCTTGGCTTCAACATGGTTACCTCCGCTCAAGACATGCCGATGCGTTCAGCCGTTCAGACGGCGCTGAATGGAAAACTGAGCTACTACGAAGGAGAGTATCGTTCCGTCACGGGAAATAAGAGCACTCAACTGAGGGCCATTTACAATCGTCTTTCCTCCGAGGACGGCAAGTTTCTGGGGGCGGTGGGCCTTTTCGAAGACATCTCTGAAACAAGGCGTGCCGAGGAAGCACTCAGAGAAAGCGAACAGCGCTACCGTACTCTTGTCGAAACCATGAATGATGGGTTATTGATCCGAGACGAAAAAGATCGTATTACATACGTCAATGAAAGACTCTGCCAAATGTGGGGCTATTCCCGCGAAGAGATTGTGGACCGCCCCTTGACCGATTTCCTGGATGAAGACAACCAAATCATACTCAAAGAGCAGCTCGTCAAACGGAGACAAGGCATCTATGATCCTTACGAGATTGCCTGGACAGCCAAAGACAAGCGGAAGATTCCAACCATCATGTCCCCAAGGCCCCTTTTCGACGCCAACGGGGAATTCAGAGGCAGCTTCGTTATCATCACGGACATCACCAACCGCAAACAGGCGGAGGAAGCCCTGGCCAGACAGGCTAAAGAGCTTGAGAGATCCAATGCGGAATTGCAGCAATTTGCCTACGTGGCATCGCACGACATGCAGGAACCGTTGCGCATGATCGCAAGCTACGTGCAGCTTCTGGCCCGCCGTTACAAGGGCAAGCTCGATGAAGATGCGGATGAGTTCATCGCTTATGCCGTGGAGGGAGCCAAACGCATGCAGACGATGATCAACGACCTGCTGGCATATTCACGCGTTGGAAGGGTCGGTGGGGTTTTACAGTCCACGGATTGTGAAACGGCCCTTGACTGGGCGGTGGGAAACCTGGGGGCCGCCGTAGAAGAAAACCAGGCCAAAATCACGCACGACCCGCTCCCCACACTGATTGCCAGCGGAGGTCTCATGGGACAGCTTTTTCAGAATCTTATCGCAAACGCCATTAAATTCCGCGGTGAAGATCCTCCCCACGTTCATATATCAGCCAAACTGGAAGGAAACGAGTGGCTGTTCACCGTTCGCGACAACGGCATTGGCTTCGATCCGCAATACGCCGACCGCATCTTCATCATTTTTCAACGCCTCCACGGAAGGGGAGCATACGCCGGCACCGGCATCGGCCTGGCGATCTGCAAAAAAATAGTGGAATACCATGGCGGAAAGATCTGGGCTGAATCCGAGCCGGGAAAAGGGGCCACTTTCTGTTTTACCATCCCAATCATAAAAGGAAATCAATCATGACCTTTGTAAAACAAATTAAACCCGTAGAAATCCTGCTGGTCGAAGACAATCCCGGCGATGTACGCCTGACGATTGAAGGTCTCAAGGAAGGAAAGGTCAAGAACAACCTCTACGTGGTAGAAGATGGAGTGGAAGCTTTGGCGTTTTTGCGCAAAGAGGGAAAATACGCCGATGCAGTGCGGCCGGACCTCATTCTGCTCGATTTGAACCTCCCCAAGAAAGACGGCCGCGAAGTCCTCACGGAAATCAAATCCGACGAGGATTTGCGGCACATTCCGGTCGTCGTCCTCACCACATCCAAAGCGGAACAGGACATCCTGAAAGCCTACAGTCTTCATGCAAACTGCTACATCACCAAGCCGGTGGATCTGGACCAGTTCATCTCCGTCGTGGAATCCATCGAAGACTTCTGGTTCACGATCGTGAAATTACCACGAGGCACAAAAGAATGATTTCCAATTGCATCAAGGTACTCTTGATCGAGGACAATCCCGGCGACGCAAGGTTGATAAAAGAGCTCTTTTTGGAATGTGCTCCCGGCTCCTTTGATTTGAAGTACGTGGAAACGCTTTACGAAGGCATTGAAATCCTCGAGACACAAGAAATCGACACCATTCTTCTGGATCTATCCCTTCCGGACAGCCATGGATTTGAAACCTTCTTGAAAGTTCACGATCGGACGCCCGAAATTCCCATCATCATCCTGACGGGATTCGACGATGAAACACTCGCCATCAAGGCTGTCAAGGAGGGTGCACAGGACTACCTGGTCAAAGGGCATGTGAGCAGCCACCTGCTGGCAAGGGCCACGCGGTACGCCATCGAGCGCAAACGCACGGAGGAAGCTCTTCGAAGAGCTCGCAACGAACTGGAGGTCAGGGTTCAGGAACGTACTGCGGAGTTCGAAAAGGCCAACGAGGAACTGCGCTGTGAAATCGCCGAAAGGCAAAAGGCGGAAGAGGCCCTTCGGACATCGCAACAGATGCTTCAACTGGTCATGGACAACATCCCACAATCCATCTTCTGGAAAGACAAAAACTTGATCTACCAGGGGTGTAATCACAATTTTGCCGTAGATGCGGGTCTCCGCTCCCCCGAAGAAATTGTAGGGAAGACCGATTACGATATGGTCTGGCAAAAAGAGCAGGCAGACTTTTTTCGAAAGACGGACCTCCGCGTGATGAGAGAGGATGCCCCTCAACTCCATATCATTGAACCCCAACTCCAGGCCAACGGCAAATTGGCATGGCTCGAGACGAACAAAATCCCTTTGCACGACAGCGAAGGCAACGTGATGGGGATCCTGGGAACGTACGAGGACTTCACGGAGCGAAGATACCTGGAAGAGCTTCTCGCCTGGGAACGAAAGATTTTGGAGATGATTGCGACAGGGAGCGCCTTGCAGGAAACTCTCGATACCCTCACTGCCATGACGGAGGAGCTCGCTACGGGGAGCTACAGCTCCATCCTTCTGCTGGATGCTGAAAGAGAAAAGCTCTTTCATGCTTCAGCTCCCAGCCTTCCTGCCCAATATATCCAATCCATTGACGGGTTCACCATCGGCCCGTCTGCAGGATCGTGCGGAACCGCAGCCTATTTCTCTAAAACCGTCGTGGTGGAAGATACGGCAACCGATCCTCTATGGGCCAATTATCGTGATCTGGCAATGAAGTACGGATTGAGGTCCTGTTTTTCCGTTCCCATTCGCGCCAGCAATGGAACCGTGTTGGGCACCTTTGCCCTGTATGACGGTCTGCAGCGTGAACCATCCCAAAAGGATCTGCAACTCGTTGAAGTTGCTGCGCACCTGGCAGGCATCGCCATTGAGCGCAGGCAGGCAGAAGAAGCCATTCGGGCAAATGAGGAAAAATATCGAAGCCTCTTCGAGGAATCCAGAGACGCCATCGCCGTTGTCACTCGAGACGGAAAGTTTCTTGATATCAACCAGGCGGGACTCGACCTGTTCGGGTATACGCGCAGCGAATTGATGACGACAAACATCTCTGAACTCTACATACGCCAAAGGGACCGGGATACCTACCAAAAAAAAATCGAAAAAGAAGGGTCCGTGCGGGACTACAGGGTGAAGTTTCGCAAAAAAAACGGCCAGGAGATGGATTGTTTGCTCACTTCCACGCTCAAGTATTCCAAGGATGGAAGCATTCTGGGCTATCAGGGAATTTTTCGGGATATCACGGCTTATAAAAAGGCGGAAGAGGCTCTGAGGGAGAGCGAAGCCCGCTATCGGGCCATCGTCGAGGATCAGACGGAGCTCATCTTCCGTTCGCTGCCCGACCAGACCATCACGTTTGTAAATAACGCCTTTTGCCGCTACTTCGAACGGAAACAGGAGGAATTGATCGGCGCCGGCTTTTTGCCCTTTCTGGTGGACGAAGACCACAAAAAAGTCCGGGAGCATTTCGCCTCCCTGAACCCTAAAAATCCAGTGGGAACCATTGAACTTCGGGCAATGAAACCTGGGGGAGGAATTCGCTGGCAGCAATGGACCAATCGTCTTATTCTCAACGGCCAAAATCACCCGAAGGAATTTCAATCGGTGGGCCGGGATATTACGGAACAAAAGCAAATGGAGGAAGCTCTGCAAAGGAGCGCTGAAAAAATAAAGCTCTTCGCATATTCGGTCTCCCACGACCTCAAGAGCCCGGCCGTCGGAGTTTACGGATTGACAAACCTTCTGTACAAGCAATACGGCAATACACTGGATGCGAGGGGTAAAACCTACTGTGAACAAATCCTAAAGGCTTCGGAACAAATTGCCGCACTCGTTGAAAAAATCAACCTCTACATCTCCACCAAGGAGGTTTCTCTCATCATTGAAAGGGTCAATCTGAGGCACGTACTCCAGATGATCAAAGACGAATTCTCCACTCGATTCAGCATCCGCTCCATACGGTGGACCATTCCGGATGATTTGCCGGAGGTCAAGGCCGACCGGCTCGCTCTCTTGAGAGTTCTTAGAAATCTTGTGGATAATGCGTTGAAATACGGTGGGGACGATTTAAGCGAAATCGCCGTTGGATACGAGGAATCCCCTCATCACCACATCATTTCTGTCAGAGACGACGGCATCGGCATCCGAAGAGAAGATACCCAAAAAATTTTTGACCTTTTTCAGCGCAAGGAAGAAGTGAGAGAGATCGAAGGGTCCGGCCTGGGATTGGCCATCGTGAAGGAAATCGCAGAACAACACGGGGGTAAGGTCTGGGCCACACCGGCTCCTGGTAAAGGGAGCATCTTCTACATTTCCATTTCCAAAAAAATTTGACTTGGGGGGAATCCGTCACAACTCATGGCAAAAATGCTGCAAAGACTCACGAACACGCCTGCGCATACGTAAAAGATCATGCCAACTCTCCAGAGAACTCCCCCCCTGCGCGGGCGGCCAGAGCTTCAATGCCTGCATCGCTTCCAACTGCCGGGGAATAAGGCGAGAGGCGGTAGAATTGGTAAAGAGTCGAAGACGATGATCCAGGGATCTGAGCGACTCGAATGCTGTTTGGATTTCCCGTAACACTTCATGAGAAGAGATTTTTTCCAACACACCCGGCAAGGCGGCGCGGACAGAGGATATTCTGAGAGAAGGATCCCTGTAGCCTTCCGAAAGAAGATATCCTTGAACAAGAAACTCGATATCCGCCAATCCGCCGAATCCCAGCTTGAGGTCAACCGTCTCCCCTTTTTCCTCGCTTCGCTCACGCTGCATGCGCCCCCGCAGATGGCAGATTCTGTTCCAAACTTCCCGTGGGTCTCTCTTTCTGTAGCAGATTTCTTGAGCCCTCTCTTCGATCCAACGTCCCAGCTTTTCATGACCGGCAACATGGCGTACGCGCAAAAGCGCCTGAATTTCCCAAAGATCCGCCTGTTTCTCATAATATTCGAACCATGCGTTTCGCGTGACAATGAGAGGCCCATAATTTCCCGTGGGCCTCAGACGGGCATCCACCACGTAGCCGGGTCCTTCATGGAGAGGAGTGCTGAGCATCCGCATGAACCGCTGAGAAAAACGAACGATATCGGTGGGAATCTGATGTTCCTCTTCACCCGGTCGGGGGTCATAGACAAATACCAGGTCCAGGTCCGAAAGATAGCTCATTTCATGGCTGCCCAATTTGCCGAGACTCAAAACGCTTAGAGGCAGATCTCTGGATAGTTGAAGATTGTCCAATATGCGTTGATACGTGTGGCGAATGACAAAATCGGCAAGGGAAGTCAGCTGATGCTCCAAAGCCGCATGCCCCACATCCCCTGCAAGGTCCCCCAGAACAAGCTGCACCAGGCGTTCATTTTTAATGCGCCGAAGCCACTCCAGCCCTTCTTCCAGGCTGTCCGCCCTCTTCAAAAGGCGCGTGCTCGTCTTCTCCCAGGCCGCAATGTCGGGAAGAACACCCGAAACGGTGGCAACCCCCTCCACCAGACTCGGATGATGGGTCAAGAGCTCCGCGAGCAATGCGCTCGAAGCCACCCCCCCGCACAGATCCTGAAGCCATGGGGCGGAAGAGCGGAAGACTTTGGCAAGGCCTGGACGTTTCACTACCTGGCCAAAATAGTGTTCCATACGAAGCAGTACGATTTCCCTCAGGTCCGGTTCCTTCAGGCGTCCATATTCATTGAGAACATCCAGGATGGTCCGCCGCACGGGCGATTTGAACCCCTTGAGATGCGTTTCCAGCCGGGCCAGATCCTCGGCGGAAAAATTCCCGAGAAAATTTTCCTTTTCGACCTCTCCGGCTTTACCTTCCACTGCCCGGACGGACTGGTCCGAGGGTTCCTCTTCCGGCTGAAACAGGGCAAGAAAATGTCCATGCACGGTGGAACAACAAGCTTCGAGCTTAGCCAGGAATTCTTTTTCATCCGGGCCAAAACCCAGGGCCACTGAGAGCCTGCTCCTCGCCTCCTCGGACTTGGGCAGCTTTTGCGTCTGGCGATTCTGATCCAACTGTACCCAATGTTCCACTCTGCGAAGAAATATATAGGAATCTTTCAGTTCCTCCACCACCCTTGGAGGCAGCAGATTCAAATCGCTCAAACGTTTGAGACAACGGAGCGTATTGGGTTCATCCAACTCGGGATGGCGCCCGCCATAAATCAGTTGAAGAGATTGAACAAGAAACTCGATCTCCCGGATTCCCCCCACACCCAGTTTGACATCGAATTGCTGCCATTTCTTGTTGGGGCGGACAGCTTCCGCAAGAATGCGATCCCTCATGGCGCGCAGTTCATCCAACGCCTGAAAATCCAGGAAGCGACGGAAAACAAATGGACGGACCTCCTGCAGGAAAGCCATTCCCAGCGCTCTGTCTCCTGCCACAGGGCGAGCCTTGAGAAGCATCTGACGTTCCCAGGGACGTCCGGAAAGCAAATAATGATCTGTAGCCGCCGTCACCGAAGGCACCAGAGGCCCATCTTTGCCCTGGGGGCGTAAACGCATATCGACTTCAAACACGCGATCCCCTTCGGCTCGATGAGACAAAAGGCGGATGAGCCATTCGCAGAGGCGGTTCAACAGAAAGAGGCTGTCAGGCGAGGAGATTTCCCCCTGCTTTTTTGGGGAATAAAGGAAAATGAGGTCGATATCCGAGACGTAATTGAGCTCATGTCCGCCAAGTTTCCCCAGGCCCATTACCGTGATCTGCAAGTCATCCTTTACCTGGAGCCAGGTCTTCACGCCTTCCCGGTCTGTCCACCATTCAGGATGCCGGATGAGAATATCGAGACCCACCTGAAGCGCCACGCATGCCAGATCACTCACCTGAGAAGTCGTTTCCTCCAGGGAAGCCAACCCAAGCAGGTCCCTTGCGCCGATGCGAAGGAAATGACGCTGTTTGAATTCACGGAAACACGTCAGCAATCGGGCAAAAGATTCGATCCTTTCACTGCTTTCCAGCAATTCTTTGTATAAACCCGTGAGTGGATAGCGCCGGTAGAGATTCTTCCTGGCCCAGAGCCAGTCCGAAAAATCGGGGCTGCGTCGAAGCAAGGTAGCCAGATATTGAGAGGATCCCTGGATGCGTTCGATCTCGTTCATTCCTTGGATTTTCCTTTTTCCTTGCCTGTGTGGGAAAGATCAGCCTTGAAGCCTTGCACGAACACGTTCGTTTATCATAGTATGCTGCCTTCAGGAAGAAGAAAGGGACGGACTGGAAAAATCCTGACAGATCAGCCCTTCTGAAAAAGCATTCTTACAATAAACTGAAAGGATCATCCCATGCAAATTGTGGGCATCATCCCGGCGCGTTACCAATCTACGCGCTTTCCTGCAAAACCCCTGGCCATGATCCATGGACGCCCCATGATCCAGCATGTGTATGAAAGATCCCGCCTGGCATCGAGGCTGGATCGTCTGCTGGTGGCCACCGACGACACATGCATTCTCGAAGCTGTCGAGGCGTTTGGAGGCGAAGCCCTTCTCACGGGCAGCCATCACCCGAGCGGAACGGACCGAGTGGCGGAAGCGTGCCGGCTGTTGAATCTCTCGGACGGGGACATCGTCGTCAATATCCAGGGCGATGAACCCCTTGTGGAACCCGTGATGATCCATCTTCTCATCGAGGCGTTGGAAAAAACCCCTCGGTGTCCCATGGCGACCCTCGGCTTTCAGACAAGCGACGAGCGGGATTATCTCAACCCAAACGTCGTCAAGCTTGTTATGGACAATAGCGGGAGGGCGCTCTATTTTTCGCGATCTCCCCTGCCCTGTCGCAGAGATGCCGGCGACACTCCCCTCTCATTCATTAAGCATCTTGGTTTTTACGCCTATAGGAACGCTTTCCTGCAGACTTTTACAGAGCTTTCCCCCGGAAGGCTGGAAAACATCGAAAAACTGGAACAGCTACGAACGCTCGAACACGGCTATTGCATTCGCGTCGCGTTATCCCCGGTCGAAACCCATGGAATAGATACCCCCCAAGACCTTGAAAAACTGAACCTTATCATGCATCCCTGATAATTCTCCTCTCCACAAGTATGCCCGCACCGAATTTCGAAACAAAAATGTTCTGCTTTGGATGATGAAATCGGTTGCCATCCTCCAATTTATCGTTACAATTGGTCGGTTAAGATTGCGGGTACGATGAACTTGCGTGCTCAGGATTTTGCCACACAATTCGTTCGCCTTTTCCCGAACAAATGCATTTCAAAGATCAGGCGGATTCTTCCGGACCAAAGTGGCAAGGGGATGAGCCGTTTGAAACCTATAGATATACTGCAAGCGGCTATAAATTGGACCTCATGTCATTACGACCGAAGGGAGAAATCTTAAGATCCCCCACATTCGTTCGGGATGACCAAAACCCAAATTCAAACCGTGTGCAGTTATAGAATGGAACGAGGAAGAAAGATGACTTCTCCATGGAAGCGAACCAAAGCGCTGCTCTTGCTCGAAGATGGGGCCGTTTTCAAAGGATATGCGTTTGCCGGCCAGGGGCGTGCGCTGGGTGAGGTAGTGTTCAACACCAGTATGACCGGTTACCAGGAAGTGCTTACTGATCCTTCCTACAAAGGGCAGATCGTGACGATGACTTACCCTTTGAGCGGAACATACGGCATCAACGATGAGGACATGGAATCGGCCGCCATACAGGTAGAAGGCTTTATCGTAAAAGAATATCAAGATTTTGTCAGCAACTGGCGCAGCAAGAAAAGCCTGGCAGACTTCCTGAACGAGCACGGTAAAATCGGCCTGGAAGGCATCGACACACGGGCGCTCACACGGCACATTCGTGTGGTTGGAGCCATGCGCGGAATCATTGCCACGGATACCGACGACATCGAACAGCTTATGGAGGCAGTGCACACCTTTCCTGGTCTGAACGGTTTGGATCTTGTCCGGCATGTAACCTGTCAAAAGCCATATCGTTGGAACAATGGACCTCAACCTGCCGATGTATCCGAAGCCTGGTCCAAAGACAAACCGGGCTTCAAGGTTGCCGCCATAGATTGTGGAGTCAAATACAACATCCTTCGCAAACTCGAACAGGCAGGATGTCAGGTCATGGTTTTCCCTGCTCAAACGACGGCGGAAGAAATCCTTGCCACAGAACCCGACGGGGTTTTTCTCTCCAATGGGCCCGGCGATCCGGCGGCGGTCGGTTATGTCGTAGACACGGTCCGGCATCTTTTGGGAAAAAAACCCGTATTCGGCATATGCCTGGGGCATCAGCTCATGGGTCTCGCCCTGGGAGGCCGCACCTTCAAACTCAAGTTCGGCCATCGCGGAGCCAACCAACCGGTCAAGGACCTCTCCACCGGCAAAGTGGAAATCACTTCCCAGAACCACGGCTTCTGCGTCGATCTGGAATCTCTCAAGGAAAAGCCTCTGAGGTTGACGCACATCAACCTCAACGACAATACGCTGGAAGGCATGGAACACCTGGAAATTCCTGCATTCAGCGTTCAATATCACCCCGAAGCCGCTCCGGGTCCCCATGATGCATCTTATCTCTTTGAACGGTTTGTGCAGCTCATGGAAAAGGAAAAGAAATAAGCGGGAACCAACGCTTGCCATCGATACTGACCACCGGCCTGCGGCCGACATTAAAAGCCTATCCGGAAACCTTCCTGTGGACTTTGGAACACCCCCTTAGTCCCCCCCTCGAGGGGGGAATTGAAAGGGGGGTGTGCGCTGCCGGGGAAGGTTTCCGGATAGATTCCAAGGAACAGGAGCACATGCCCAAGCGAACAGACATCCACAAAATTCTCATCATTGGTTCAGGACCTATTATCATCAGTCAGGCTTGCGAGTTCGATTATTCGGGGACTCAGGCATGCAAGGCCCTCCGCGAAGAGGGATACGAAATCGTTCTCATCAACAGCAACCCCGCCACCATCATGACCGACCCGGAAACGGCCGACCGCACCTACATCGAACCCATCACTCCCGAAGCTGTAGCCAAAGTCATCGCAAGGGAGCGTCCCGACGCACTCCTTCCCACCCTTGGAGGCCAGACCGCTCTCAATGTCGCCGTCAAACTGGCGGAAATGGGAGTGCTGGAACGCTACAATGTCGATATGCTCGGCGCACGGGTGGATGTCATCAAGAAGGCGGAAGACCGCGAGCTCTTTCGGGATGCCATGACGAAGATCGGGCTCAAGGTTCCTGCGAGCGGAATCGCCCGTACGATGGGAGAAGTCGAGACCATTGCCCGGGAAATCGGTTTTCCTATCATTGTCCGTCCTTCATTCACCCTCGGAGGAACCGGCGGAGGTGTGGCCTACAACCGGGAAGAACTTCTGGAACTTTCTCAAGGCGGCCTCGACGCCAGCCCCATCCACACGGTCATGCTCGAGCAATCCGTTTTGGGCTGGAAGGAATTTGAACTAGAAGTCATGCGCGACAAGATGGACAATGTAGTCATCATTTGTTCCATTGAAAACATGGATCCCATGGGCGTCCACACGGGTGACTCCATTACAGTGGCTCCGGCGCAGACTCTAACGGACCGGGAATACCAGGTGCTTCGGGATGCTTCCGTTGCCATTCTGCGGGAAATCGGCGTAGAAACGGGTGGATCCAACGTGCAGTTCGCCATTAATCCGGAAAACGGGGAAATGGTAGTCATTGAAATGAACCCTCGCGTTTCCAGGTCCTCGGCTCTCGCATCCAAGGCCACGGGGTTTCCCATTGCCAAAATCGCGGCAAAACTCGCCGTGGGATATTCCCTGGACGAAATCGCAAACGACATCACCCGGGAAACCCGCGCGTCCTTTGAACCCACCATCGACTACTGTGTGGTGAAAATTCCCCGCTTCACCTTTGAAAAGTTCCCAGATACCGAGGACTTCCTCACCACTTCCATGAAGTCGGTTGGGGAAACCATGGCCATCGGCAGAACTTTCAAGGAATCTCTGCAAAAAGCCATCCGCTCTCTTGAAATCGGCCGTTACGGATTCGGAGATCCCCCTCTCAGCGTCGACGGCGATTACTTGGATGCCCTCAAACAAAAGATACGCCGCCCCAATTCAAAACGCCTGTTCCAAATCGCCGAAGCCATGAAACTTGGAGTAACGGTGGAGGAACTCTACGAACTGACCTGGATCGACCCCTGGTTCCTTCATCATATGCAGCAGATCGTCGAGATGGAAACGGCCATTCGAGCGTCTGTCACTTCACCGAATTTTCTCGATGATCCGGATCAACTGCGCTTCGCCAAATCCTGGGGATTTTCCGATGTGAGGCTGGCCGCACTGGCGGGAACCGACGAGGAAACGATTCGTCAAAAAAGGATCCAGCACGGAATAAAGCCCGTTTACAAGCTTGTGGACACCTGCGCCGCAGAATTCGAAGCTTACACACCTTACTATTATTCCACTTATGAAACCGAAGATGAGTCACGGCCTTCAAACCAGCCCAAGGTGGTCATCCTCGGAGGCGGTCCCAACCGCATCGGACAGGGTATAGAATTCGATTATTGTTGCGTGCATGCTTCCTTTTCGCTGCGGGAGGAAAACCACGAATCCATCATGGTCAACTCCAACCCGGAGACGGTTTCAACCGACTACGACACGTCCGACAAGCTCTATTTCGAACCCCTCACCCGGGAAGATGTTCTCCATATCCTGGAAACAGAGCAACCCAAAGGCATGATTGTTCAGTTCGGAGGCCAAACCCCCCTCAATCTTGCAGTTCCCCTGGAAAAGGCGGGAGCCAGGATCCTTGGAACCTCCCCTGACGCCATCGATCTTGCCGAAGACCGCAAGCGTTTTCAGCAGATGTTGCAAAAGCTCGGCCTCAAACAACCGAACAATGCCACGGCTTTTACCATAGAAGAGGCTTTGAAGGCCGCCGAAGAGATCGGCTACCCGGTCGTGGTGCGCCCCTCCTACGTGCTGGGTGGAAGAGCCATGGAAATCGTCTACGACGAAAACATGCTCAAAAGGTTTATGGAAAAGGCGGTCCACATTTCTCCCGGCCACCCCATTCTCCTGGATCAGTTCCTCGAGGACGCCACAGAGGTGGATGTAGACGCCATCTGTGACGGTCAAATGACGGTCGTGGGCGGCATCATGGAACATATCGAAGAGGCCGGTATCCATTCGGGCGACAGCGCATGCGTCCTTCCGCCTTTCACCATTCCCCCGGACGTACAGGAAGAGATCAAGAGGCAGACCAGGCTCATGGCCAAGGAGTTGGGTGTCGTGGGATTGATGAACGTGCAGTTCGCTTTGCAGAAGGGAGAGATCTATATCCTGGAGGTCAACCCCAGGGCTTCACGCACCGTTCCTTTCGTGAGCAAGGCCATTGGATACCCCTTGGCAAAACTGGCCACTAAGGTTATGCTTGGAAAGTCTTTGAAAGAATTGGGATTTGACCATGAAGTGACACCGAAACATATCTCCGTGAAGGAATCTGTTTTCCCCTTTTCGCGCTTTCCCAATGTAGACCTTTTGCTCGGACCTGAAATGAAGTCGACGGGCGAGGTCATGGGAATCGGCCCCAATTTCGGCATCGCTTTCGCCAAGGCCCAGTCAGCCACCGGTTATGAACTCCCCACCAAGGGTACTGTTTTTATCAGCGTCCACAACGCCGATAAACCCAAAGTACTTCCCGTGGCCAGGAAGTTCAAAGACTTGGGGTTCCGTTTGATTGCAACGACAGGAACTGCAGCCTATCTCAGGGAACACGGGGTTCCCACGGAAACCGTCTTTAAGCTGAAAGAAGGACGGCCCCATGTGATGGACCATATCAAAAATGGTGAAATCCAGCTTGTGATCAACAGCAGTCTCGGAAAAAAGACGTTTTCGGATTCTTATGAAATACGGCGTACGACCCTGCTTTACAACATCCCGTATACCACGACGATTTCCGGCGCAAGAGCCATGGCCGAAGCGGTGGAAGAGTTGCAGCGGGGCGACTGGGACGTGAAGACCATTCAGGAATATCACCGGGAAAGCTAGAGTTCCGAGGAGAACGAAACATCCAAATGCCTGAACGGATGGTTTCAATTTTTTAACGGAGGCGTTATCAACGATGACCGACTACCCGACTCTCATCACTCACAATTCATCTCCCATCAGCCGGCTCTACACTCCCTCAAAGCGTGAAGAATGCGGAATTTTTGGTGTTTTTGGAAACAACGATGCTGCAAAATTGAGTTACTTCGGACTTTACGCACTGCAGCACCGGGGCCAGGAGAGTGCCGGAATCGCTGTTTCGGACGGCTGTCAGGTCCGCGAATACAAACATATGGGTCTGGTCCACGATGTCTTTAAAGAAGATACATTGAAGAGCCTCAAGGGACACCTGGCCATCGGCCACGTCCGCTATTCCACTACGGGCGCCTCCCTTCTGGCCAATGCACAGCCCTTCGTCGTCTTTCACGGCAATGAATATTACGGCATCGCCCATAACGGCAATATTGTGAACGCCATCCAACTGCGCCGGGAATTGGAGCGGGATGGCGCCATCTTTCAGTCCACCATGGACACCGAAATCATCATGCACCTCATGGCCAGGAACCTCAAATACGGCATCGAAGAAGCTCTTGTCGAGGCCTTGAAAAGTGTGAAAGGCGCCTACTCTCTGGTCATGTGCACCAGAGATAAACTCATCGCCATTCGCGACCCCCGGGGATTCCGCCCCCTGTGCCTGGGGGAAGTGAACGGCAGTTACGTTCTCGCCTCCGAAACCTGTGCCTTCGATCTCATCGAAGCCACTTATATCCGGGACATCGAACCGGGAGAAATTCTCATCATCGACAGGAACGGGCTCCGCTCCCTCAAGCCTTTTCCACAGGTTCCACCGGCTTACTGTATTTTTGAGTTCGTTTACTTTGCACGGCCCGACAGCAACATCTTCGGCCAAAACGTATACCTTTGCCGAAAAAGGTTGGGGCATCTTCTGGCCCAAGAAAACTGTCCCATTTCGGCGGACTACATCATGCCTTTCCCGGATTCCGGGAACTACGCCGCCATCGGATTTGCCGAAGCCTCCAAAATCCCCCTGGAAATGGGAATCATTCGAAACCACTACGTGGGACGAACCTTTATCCAGCCGAGCCAGGCCATGCGGGATTTTGGAGTGCGCATCAAACTGAATCCCGTCAAGGAACTCCTCCACGGAAAACGGGTCGTTCTGGTGGAAGATTCCATCATCCGCGGAACCACCACCCGTACACGCATCAATGCGCTTCGCCAGGCCGGTGCCAGGGAAGTACACATGGTGGTCAGTTGCCCCCCTCACCGATTCCCCTGCCCTTACGGCATCGATTTTTCAACAAAAGGGGAACTCATTGCAGCATCCCACACCGTGGACGAGATCCGGCAGTTCATCGGACTGGACTCCCTCAACTATCTGAGCCTGGATGGGCTTTTGGAAGGCGCCAGGGCGACCAGCAGCAATCACTCCTTCTGCCTGGCCTGTTTTACGGGAGATTATTCCATACCTGTCGAAGAACCGGTCCGCAAAGACTGCTTCGAGCAGCAGCGTTCCTGATTTTTCTGCCTCCGGCATGTCACTATACTCTACACGGATGAAATTGAACTTTTTGATCATGACGTAGAAGTCAAGATTTCGATCGTTCGCAGTAGATAAGGTCCAAGTGAAAGGAAAACGATTGAAAAAAGGCGGTTCGTTACCCATTCCTGATATGGAGGGAGCGGAGGATCATCTTGAAGTCGGCTCGCTCCCGAGCAAGTCCCTCCCCGGCATGTGCAACGGGCAAGATGTTGTTCAGATTGCAAGGGAGGTTCTTCGCATTGAAGCGGAGGGCATCCTTCATCTTTTGGAGCACTTCGATGAAAAGTTCGCCCTGGCCGTGCAGTGGATTTATGAAGCACGCGGCCGGGTCATTGTAACGGGGATCGGCAAGTCGGGTATCGTGGGCCGCAAGATTGTCGCCACACTGAGCAGCACCGGTACCCCCGCTCTCTTCATCCATCCCGTGGAAGCCATGCACGGGGATCTCGGAATGGTGCGTGCTGAAGACATTGTGCTGGCCCTTTCCAACAGCGGAGAAACCGACGAGCTGAATATCATTCTTCCCAGCCTTCGAAACATTGGAACGCGGGTGATCGCTTTCACCGGCAACCTTTCTTCAACGCTCGCCGGATACAGCGATCTTGCCATTTATACGGGCGTTCTCCGTGAAGCCTGCCCCCTGGGGCTGGCGCCAACGGCAAGCACAACGGCTCAACTCGCCATGGGCGATGCCTTGGCGGTCGCTCTCATCCGGGTTCGCAACTTTCAGGTTCAGGATTTTCGCCGCTTCCATCCGGGTGGTCATCTCGGGGAGCGCCTTCAGGTCCCCCTCTATGAAGTCATGCGCCAGGGGGGTGAAATCCCCATGGTACGCGAAACGGCCCATGTTCCCGAAGCGCTGAGGGAAATGAGCGACAAAGGACTCGGGGCGACCCTCATTGTAAGCAGCACGGGCAAACTCCTGGGAATTTTCACTGATGGTGATCTACGCCGAAGCCTCAACACATACACTGATCTCAGCAAAAAAACGATTCAAGAGATCATGACCCCCAACCCCCGATCCATTTCGGCAGATCATTCCGTGGCGGATGCGCTGGAAATGATGGAACAGCATCTAATCACCGTCATGCCTGTCGTAGACTCCGAAGGGGGTCTGCAGGGGATCCTGCATTTGCACGATCTCCTTGGAAAAGGCAGAATTCGTTTCACGCGGCAGTCGGAACAACGAGGAAATGCTGAAGTCCTTTAAAGCAAAAGGACACAAACAATCAATCTTTCCTATTTTCGCGTCTCTCCCTTGCATCCACTTTGCAAACGAAATATGAAGAAAAAAGCCTCTCATCCCCTCATCAACCCTCAGAAGAATAAATTTACCCATAAGGGCTCAACTATTTACAATCACCTGCCGATTGTTATCGTGGCTGACCTGTCTCTCTCCCCTGACCGGCACACGGAATGCCGCAGGTGAAGGCAATCACCATGGACCTCGAGGAAGGCAGACAAATGTTCTGTCAGAACCTTGGAGTCCAACATGCAATGGTTATTGAATTCATGCAGAACTTTTTTAAAACAGTCCCCCTTCAAAGGGGGACTGAAGGGGATATTTTTCGAGCTTTACCCTCCCTGCCACCATCGAGGGGGAAATCAATTTAAGTAGTTTGTTTTGTTAAAAAATTTTGTCCGGGTGCTTAATTGAAGATTGGTCATAATTGGAATAGGTGAATAAGCCGACCGATTCACCCATTCAGCAATCTTGGTGCTTCGCAGTAGAACGACCTCATGAGACATACCTTTGAACGCACAAGGAACACACGTATCAAACTATGGATCCCCTTGCTGGCGGCGGCTGCGCTGCTGGCAGGGCTTGGCCGGTTCTGCGCCGAATGGCGCGCCGGGAATGCGGATGCCGATTTGCGTGCTCGACTGCTCCGGCAAGTGGTACAAATTTCCCGCGCCATCAACCCCGACCTGGCGAGAAAGCTCACCTTCACGGAGGCGGACAAAGGTTCACCGGCATATGAGCGCCTCCGCGAGCAGATGACCGCCTATGGGCGCTTGATTCCCCAGCGCGGCATCTACAGCATGGCCCTGCGCAATGGCGCCCTGCTCTTCGGGCCCGAGAACTACGCCGGTGACGATCCCATGGCGAGCTCGCCGGGGACTGTACATCAGAAACCGGCACCGGAGAACTATGAGGTATTCGCCAAAGGCAAGCCGGTGACGATAGGACCTATGACGGACGAATTCGGGACCTTCGTCTCGGCCCTGGCCCCCGTCTTCGACCCGCGCACCGGCGAGGTGCTCATGGTGGTCGGTATGGATATCCCGGCCGATGACTGGCAGGCTGCCGTCAACGCTGCCCGCCGGGGCCCGGAGCTGATCACTTTTCTCATCCTTTTGCTGATTCTGCTCGTCGCGGGAGGCATCTACTGGCGCAACCGGCTTATCATGGCGCATGCTCTGCCGCTCAGGCACATGGAGACCGTTTTGATCGGCGTGCTCGGTCTCACCCTGACGGCCGTGACAACATGCCTGCTGCGCGAGGCGGAGCAACGGGAACAGGCGAGGATTTTTGTCGAATATAGCGATTCCAGGATGGAGGCGATTCAGAGCGTGTTCCGTGGAATCCGGGAGGACCTTGCGTCCATCGCGCGTTTTTGCGAAGCCAGCCAACACATAGACAGACAGGAGTTCGCCACTTTCGCTGAGCCCCTGGCAAGGTCATCGACCGTCGAGGGATACCAATGGGTTGCTCTCGTGCCGGAGAAAGAGAGGGCGCGGTTCGAGGCCGAAGTCCAGAGCGAGGAGTTCGTGGATTTCCCGATCTGGGAAAAGACGGCGCAGGGGGATCAGTGCCGGCCTTTGAGACGCACAGTCTACTTCCCTGTCCGTTATGTGGTGCCCTGGATCGATAACAAAAAGGATGTGGGATTTGACATGGGGTCGGAACCGCTGCATCGGGCGGCGATCGATAAAGCCGTTGCCACGGGCCTGCCGACGGCTGTAAATCCCATCTCCATGCTCCCCGACGGCGTTGAAGGGCCCGGCATGCTCGTCATGCAGCCCGTTTTCGCCCAGGAGACTCACTCCGGCAAAGCTCGAAACGGTGCTGGACCGGGGCGGCCTCTTCGCGGTTTCGCCGCGGGGATTCTGCGTCTGCAAGACATTCTCAAAGTTGAGTTGACGCGGTTCGCCGCGGAAGTATCCTTCATGGATGTGTGCCTGTTGGACTTGATGGGCCCGCAGGGGCCTACGCTTCTGGCCACTTACCCGTATGAACGCGCTAGCAACCGTCCTGCCATCGTGGACGAGGATTATCTCCACCGATCCCCTCTTACCCAAATATTTCCAGTATTCGCGTTCGGCCGCGCATTCGCGCTTGTCTACCACCCGACTTCCGAGTTTTACGCCTTGCATCCCCTGAGGCAGGGCTGGATGGGCGGATGTGCAGGACTGTTCATGACTATTGTACTCACATTGTTCGTCGGCTTCCTGCGCAATCGCCAGGCGTATCTGGAATCCCAGGTGAAGGCGCGCACCGCAGAGGTCGATGAGCGTGAAAAACAGTTCCGGGACCTGTTTGAAAACGCCTTAAGCGGTATAGCCCTCTGCGAGATCGTTCCAGACGAACACGGGAACCCCGTGGACTACATTTACCTTCATGCCAACGCGGCGTTTGAAAAGCACACTGGGCTGCGCGTTGCGGATATCCTGGGCAAACGGGCCACGCAGGTTCGCCCCGGCATCGAGAACACGGGCCTTCTCCAAATGTTTGGCAAAGTTGCCATGGGCGGAGAAGCCGTCGCTTTTGAACTGTTTCTTGAACCGGCGCAGCGCTACTACAGCATCAACGCGTATCCCATGGGTGAGGGCCGGTTTGCCTTTGTCCTTTTCAATATAACCGAGCGCAAACGGGCCGAAGAAGCTGTACTGGAACTGGCGGGTCGCCTTCAGCATTACCTGTCTATCAGCCCGATTATCACCTACGCCCTCAAAATAGAGGGCGATGGCATACAGTCCACATGGGTTAGCGAAAACATCCAGGAGATACTGGGGTATACAGTGGAAGAAGCTCTGGAGCCAGGCTGGTGGGCCATGCATCTGCATCCTGGAGACCGTGAAGAGGTTTTGAAAAACACGACCCACTTGTTTGAAAAGGGAAACCTTACCCACGAATACCGTTTTCTTCGCAAGGACGGCAGCATACTCTGGATAAACGACCAACTTCAGATCACGAAGGATAATAGCGGTGACGCCAAGGAAGTTGTAGGCGCATGGACCGATATCACTGCACAAAAAGAGGCGGAAGCGGAGTTCAAGAAACTAGAGGCGCAGTTTCACCAAGCCCAGAAAATGGAGGCTGTAGGAAGGCTTGCAGGCGGTGTGGCCCACGACTTCAACAACATGCTCGGGGTGATCCAGGGATATACCGAATTGGCATTGATGGAACTGACCGGGCAAGACTCGGTCCGTAACCATCTGGAAGAAGTAATGTCCGCCGCGAACCGTTCTGCCGACCTTGTGCGCCATTTGCTGGCCTTCGCCCGCAGGCAAACGGTCAGCCCCGTGGTACTCAACCTGAACGACACTCTCTCGGGGATGCTCAAGATGTTCCGTCGGATTATTGGTGAGGACATCGAACTGGCGTGGATACCGGGCCATGAACTCTGGGAAGTCAAGATCGATCCCTCCCAGATCGACCAGATCCTGGCCAACCTGGTGGTCAACGCCCGCGATGCCATTGCCGGGGCGGGGAAAATCACCATCGAGACGGACAATGTGAAGCTCGATCCGGCTTATTGCGCCGTCCATGCGGAATGCATTCCCGGAGAGTATGTGCGGCTGGCGGTGAGCGACGACGGCTGCGGCATGGAGAGGGAGATGCTGACCAAAATTTTCGAGCCCTTTTTCACCACCAAGGAACTGGGCAAGGGGACCGGTTTGGGTCTTTCGACCGTGTTCGGAATCGTCAAGCAGAACGGCGGCTGCATCAACGTTTACAGCGAGCCCGAAAAAGGGACGACTTTCAAGATTTACCTGCCCCGGTTCAAGGCCGGGCGCATTGATGCCGCGGTGGAAAGCGAGGCGGCAGCGCCGCATAGAGGCACGGAAACCGTGCTCCTCGTGGAGGACGAAAAGGCGATGCTGGAGCTCGCCAAGGAGATGCTCCAACGGCTGGGGTATGCGGTGCTTTGCGCCGGAACCCCGCAAACTGCGATGCGCCTCCTAGCCGGGGAATACTCGGGACCCGTTCATCTCCTGATCACGGACGTGGTGATGCCGGAAATGAATGGACGGGAATTGGCAAAGAAGCTCAAGCCGATTCAACCGAACATGAAGGTTCTGTACATGTCGGGCTACACGGCCGATGTGATCGCCCACCGGGGCGTCCTGGAAAAAGGTGTGAACTTCATCCAGAAGCCATTTTCAATGAAGTCCCTGGCGGAAAAAGTCCGCAAGGCGCTGGAAGATTAGCGCCTGCGGGTCCAGCAAGGTATCCATTTCGGTTCAGGGAAGATTCACAAGGAGCAATCGATGAACTCATCCGTCACACACATTCTCGTCGTGGACGACGAGGAAAAATACCGGAAAATGTTGCAGCTCATGCTCGAAAAGATTGGCTACAAATGTGAATTGGCTGCGAATGCATCTGAAGCCTTGGACAAGATCAGGAACACGGAATTCGATATGGTGATTTCCGACATAAGGATGCCGGGCAAGGATGGTATTGAATTGATGCGAGAAGCTTTGAAGATATCCCCCGATCTCAAATTCATCATCATTACAGGCCATGCTGCCGATTACTCCTACAGCGACATCATTGCCGGTGGCGCCACGGATTTCATCAGCAAGCCTTTTGAAATGGGAAAGCTCAAAGCAAAAATAGAGCGGATCGAAAGAGAGCGGAACATCTTGCAGCAGCTGCAGCAGGCCAACGAAAAATTGTCTGAGGAAACAAGGGTCAGCACATTGTTTGCCGAACTCTCCAGGCAGCTCATCTCTTCCGATTCCATCGATGAGACCGGTCGGCTGGTGCTGGATTATGCCAAACGCCTGACGGAGAGTTCCATCGGCTACACGGGGTACATCGATCAGAAGACGGGATACCTGATGACTCCTTCCATGAGCGAAGAGGCGTACAAAGGATGCCGGGCGGGGGAAAAAGATTCCAACATTTTGAAACATTTCAAAAAATCAAGCGAATGCGTCTTGCAGGAAGGAAAAACCATCCTGGTGAATACCCCTCATGAAGCCCCCCACGCCACTGGTGTCTCTTCGGAAGATTTCTCCACCCACAGGTTTCTTTCGGCTCCGGCAATGCTGAATGGAAGGCTGCTGGGTCAGGTGGCCGTGGCCGATTCGAGACGAGACTATGAAGAAAGGGACCTCGCGATGATTGAACGGCTCGCCGCCCTTTATGCGCTGGCCATTCAACGCATATCGTTGGAAAAGGAACTCAAGAAGACAACGGAATATCTCGAGGATGTATTTGACAACTCTGTTGCCGCCATTGGGATTGTCGACCGCCACGGACGGTCGGTAAAATGGAATAAATCCGCAACGGCCCTCTTTGGCTATACTCTCGATGAATTGAAAGAAAAGCGGGTTTTTGAACTCTACCCCGATAAGGATGCTCTTGAAGTGATGCTGACCCGCTTACGGCAAGAGGGGCACGTGAGCCGCTATGAAATCGACTTGAAGCGAAAAGACGGGACCATTGCCCCCTTTGAAGTGAGCATCAGCCTCCTGAAAGACGAAAGCAACATCACCACGGGCAGTCTTTGTGTGGCGATGGACCTGAGCGATTTAAAGAGAGCGATGAATGAAATCCGGACGGCGAATGTTCTGCTCGAGAAGGAAATTTCCATGCGCAAACAAATCGAAGAGGAACTTCGCGAGGCTCGGGATCAGCTCGAAAAACTGCTGGAGGAGCGTACGGCCAAACTTTTCATGGCTGGTGATATTCTGAAGCGCAGCATTGGCAGAATCAGGGACATTACCGAAGGATAATCAGATGTAGATGCACAGGCTACCTTGGAGTTTTTCATTAACCATTTATCTTAAGGTTGGAGAAATGGAAGAGATCCGTGATCCCAATACAATCTTTACGAAAAAAGAGAGAGGGACTCGATATGGCGGAAAAGCGGAAGCTGAGATGGTTCGATCATCTCATAAAGCGATGGCGCGGGGCGGAACTACCGGTTGAAACAGCCCGGCAGCAAATCAAAAAGCCATCCTCGGCAGAAGCAAAAAATAGTTCCGACATGCTCACGGCGTCTCCTGATGTTGTCTCGCCCAAGACTTCAGCGATTGCGGAAAAGCTTACTAAACTCAAGAACGCCCTCGAATTTGAACCTGAAGTGATCACCCGCCTCGAAGAAGTACATTCTTCCCAGGAACTGCTCCTGTATATGCATGAGGTTTTACTCTTCAAGTTTCTCGGCATACGGGAGACCGGTCTCCTAAGTCAGGCATCCTCTCAAGCGATCGATACGCTCAAGACAAAACTGAATGCCATGCTGGCAAATCCAGAGCCTTCCGAATCCGAAGGGAAAAGCCTGGATGCCAAGAAACTTTTCAATGAGAACAAAAACTTGAAAAAACAAATTCAAGCCCTCCATTCCCGGTATGTGAAGAGCGGCGTTATCTCCGAGAGGGAGTTGGAGCTCGAACAGGAATGTGATTACTTGAAAAAGCGCGTAGCGCAGTTCAAGTCGTATTTGCAGGCTTACAAAAAGAGCAGGGAGCAGCTGGCGGCGGCACAGGAAAAAATCCGGAGCTTGTGGGCAAAAAATAGCCTCCTCACGTCCAAGGTGGAACACCAGAGAGGGTTGCTGGCGTCCATTACCGCAAACCAACCCGAACAACAGGAATTCATCTCGAAGATCAAAACGCTCGACGATGAAAACGAACAGCTAAAAGCGGCCATTGAAAGACAATCCAGCCTGCTCGACAAATTCTACGAGCAACTTCAGGACGATTCACCTGCCAAGGGGTTGGTCAAGGGATTGATGGATGAGCGCGTGCGCCTGATGAACGAGCTGAACGATAACGTGTCCCGGCTGGAAGTCCTGGAAATGGAAAGACCCCCGAAGAGCCTGCAGGAAAGTTATGAAACATTGGAGGATGAAAACATTCATTTGAAGAGCCTTGTCGCGGCGAAGGGGTCTGTTTCTGAATGGATGGAAGCGGGGAATCCGGGTGCGTCCGATCAGAAAGCGCTCACCGAGCTTTTGAAGAAGGAAAACGAAGAATTGAAACATCTGTTGCGGGTCAAGAAAGAACAGGTCAAAGTCCTTTCCACAAGCACCTCCAATCGTCCTATGATGAGGGTGATCATGAAGCTGAAGGGGGAAAATGCGCAGTTGAAGAAGGAGAGCGGATACAAGGATGAAATCGTACGCCGCCTTGAACAGGAACGGGACGAACTCAAGGGGCAGATTTCCGACAGTGCGGCATTGGCCCGGCACGCAAGGCAAATGAAAACCGAGCTGGAATATTTTCAAAAGCTTGTCAATTCCCTTAGACCGTTAGAAGTTCAATACAAGTCCCTGAAAAAGGAATACTCGGCTGTTTCCAGCAAATATGAAGCCCTGCTTGTTGAAAACCGCGAGGTGAACCAGAAGCTGAACAGGCTGCGTGCTGAACACACCCTCCTGATCAACGAATATGAGAACCTTTTTGGTAAGTCTCTATGAGAATGACTATGTTCAATAAGGAAAACAAGAAGTTGATTTCCAGGTTGGTGAATCTTCTGGAACGTTGTTTCTTTAGCGATGGAAGCCCCCGCAAAATCAAGGAAGGTTGCCCGGAAGTACAAGACCTTCGTAACCAAAACGACGAACTGAATGAGCGGATAGAAAATTTACACACGAAGTACATGCAGGCAAATCTGCAGCCCGATAGGGAACTTTCGTTCAAGACCGAAATCGGACTTCTTAAAGAGAAGCTCAGAGAAGCAAGATTGAAATTAGCCCTGACTGAAAAGAAACTGAAAGTTTTGATGCCTTATCAGGAAATGGTTCAAAGTCTGAAACTAAAGAACGGTTCACTCGTTTCAAAGATCGAGCACCAGGCCAGACTGATTCGATCATTAATAGAAAATGATTCAAAGCAGCAAAAGTTTCTTTCCACCATAGAAAAGCTGGTCGAAGAGAACCGCAAACTCAAGACCGAGCTCCGACAGAAATCCCAATTGCTCGGCCAACTCCAGAAATATCTCCCGCCCACTTCTTTGGATGTCGTCCAGAAACTGGTTGAAAAAAACGCACGTCTTCATGCTTTCATCGAAGAAAAAGATGCCCAACTGGAAGGCATGATAACTCCTGCCGACTGTGAAAACGACCTGATGGAGTCTTTTGAGAGACTGAGCGAAGAAAACATCCGCCTTCATAAAATGAAAGAAGCGAAGCAGTGCCTGGGTGACTTCATTGAGAAAAAGGGGAAAGGGGACCCAAACCAGGTCATTGAAGCTCTCAAGATGGAAAATCAACTTCTGGAACTCACGCACAACACCAGGGAAGAAGAAATCGAGTACTTCGCTGCTGAACCTTCGCTTAGACCACTGATCAGAGCTCAGATAAAAAAAAGGAATGAATACAAGCAGATTTTCATGGAAAACCGGATCCAGGATCAGTTCTCTCGTTACCAGCAAGACGAGAAAAAGTGTCTTCAGGCACAAGCCCGCGAAAAAACGGCACTTATCAGAGAAAATCACGATCTGAAAGCGGAACTTGACACTCGTGAGAGGCGTTGGACTGATTTACTGAGAAGAGCCGAGTCACAATGTAAGGCTTTGAACAACGAGAAAAATCAAATCTGGTCCAAGTACCAGGATGCACTCGCAGTTAACCATGACCTGCACTGGAAACTGACGGAAATGAGAAACGAGTATGATTCACTCAAAAGAGCGGTCGAAAAGGTTTTTATTCCTACCCTGAAATGACTGTTTGAATGCATGGGGATAGGTTGCCTGAGAGTTACACGGGAGGCAAAAGCTCACCTGAAACGCCCTTTATTCAAGAGAGTACAGGTCGGCGGGCAAATTTCATTTCGGTAATCAATGACTCGCCTGTTGTGTTCAGCAATTCTCATTTTGGATGTCTCTCATGATACTGGCATTTCCGACATCCCCCCGATCCCCCTTCAAAGGGGGATTTTATCTTAAAAATTCTCCCTTGAGGGGGGCAGGGGGGGGGTAGGTTTTTCAAAATGAGAATTGCTGTATTGTGTTTCGTCATTTTTTGGATTGAGTGCTACATTTGGAGACACCCGGCAAACAGACATAAGGATAAGCCATGAAACGGTTTGCTTTTGGAAGCTTACGTATACGGCTGATTTTTCTCGTTCTCTTTGCCGTTCTCCCGGCACTGGGACTCATGCTTGATCTTGGCATGGAACAACGCAGCCCGAGCATTTCTCTTGCTCAGGAACGCGCGCTGGAACTGGCCCGGAGCATATCGGACGTCCAAAGGCGCCTGATTGCGGATACGCGGCAGATTCTTTTTACCCTCTCGCAGCTGCCCGAAGTCCGGCAGCACAATCCAGTTGCCTGTTCAGCAGTGTGTGCCAATCTGCTGAAAGAATCGGAAGGCTACACAGGTTTTGCGGTCGCCAAACCCGATGGCGATGTATTCGCCAGTGCTCCTCCCCTTGCTCAACCGGTCAACCTTGCCGATCGCCCGTGGTTCCAACGCCTCGTGCAATCCCGCGGTTTCGTTGTCGGTGAATATCAAAAGGGTCGTATCTCCGACAAGGCCACCATTGTCCTCACCCATCCCGTCCTAGATGATACCGGCCGGCTGAAAGCCATCGTCGGCGCTGGATTGGATCTGAATTGGCTCAGCCGGTTCATCGCCGAAAGCAGCCTTCCTGCCGACACGAAATTCACCATAGTTGACCGCAATGGCACCATCCTGGTCCGCTATCCTGATCAGAAGGAATTTGTCGGCAGATCCATGCCAGAAACGTCCCTTGTCAAGGCCGTTTTGGCCGAAGGCGAGGGAGTGATGGAAGCTCCCGGCCTGGATGGCATACCGTGTTTCTATGGATTCACATCGCTTGCTTTTGGATCAGGCAGCGTACATGTGGTCGTCGGCTTCCCCGAACAGCTCGCCTTTGCCGAGGGCCAACAAGAACTGATTTTCAATCTCGCTTTATTGGGAACGGTCGCACTATTGGCCCTTGTGGCGGCATGGTTCGGTGGGGACCTTTTCATTGTGCGACAGGTGAGTGCGTTGCTTGTCGCAGCAAAGGGGCTCGCAGACGGCAATCTTACCGTCCGCACCGGGGTCTCCTACGGACGAGGGGAGCTCGGTCAACTGGCGCGCGCCTTCGATCAAATAGCAGAGTCGCTTGAATTTCACAAGGCTGAACGCAGGAAGTCGGAAGAAATATATCGGAGCGTGGTGGACAACATCACCATGGGGGTGTCGCTTATCAGCATCAAAATGGAAATCCTCGCCATCAACAATCAGATGAGGCAATGGTATCCCGGGCTGGATCCCACAACCCGGCCTCTTTGCTATCAGGCTTACAACGACCCGCTCAGAGAAGGCGTCTGCTCTTATTGCCCTACCGCTCAGACTATAAGAGACGGCTTAGTCCATGAAGCTATTACAGAAACGCCACGAGGTAATCAGATCATGCGCTACAAAATCATCTCTTCTCCTATCAAGGATCAGGCAGGCAACGTGTTGGCCGCTATAGAGGTGGTTGAAGATGTTACCGAGCGCATGCTGGCGCAGGAGGAAAAGGTCAAACTTGAAACCCAGCTTCGCCAGGCACAGAAAATGGAGGCCATTGGTACACTGGCCGGAGGAATCGCCCACGACTTCAACAACATTCTTGGAATCATAAGTGGATACACGGATCTAACCATGCTCGACATGCTCGAGGGGAGTCGAGAGATGGAACAACTCGAATGCATCCGCAAAGCCGTCTATCGGGCGAAAGAATTGGTACAGCAAATTCTTACTTTCAGTCGTCAAAGGGAAGAAGAACTGATACCACTGAGGGTCAGCTCCCTTGTCAAGGAAGCCTTGAAAATGCTTCGAGCCACACTCCCTTCAATCATTGACATTCGTTGGAATATACAAGCTTCGGAAAGCGAGGATTTGATCCTCGGTTACCCGAGCCAGATTCACCAGGTTTTGATGAACCTCTGTACCAATGCGAGCCATGCCATTGGGGATCAGGCAGGCATTATCGATGTGAATCTGTCCAGGATTCAGTGGGAACAGGAAGATTCGGCCAGGCCTTTAGAACTGAACCAGGGCTATTACCTGGAACTGACGGTAAGCGATACTGGCTGTGGAATAGATCCGAAGATCATGGACCGGATCTTCGAACCCTATTTCACCACCAAAGAAGCAGGTGTGGGAACCGGTATGGGCCTTGCCGTGGTTCACGGCATCGTCAAAAATCATGGGGGGGCCATTACCGTTGAAAGCGAACCGGGGAAAGGAAGCAGCTTCCATGTGTTTTTTCCCGCCTTGAAAGACAAAGGGAAACATGATGGAGAAATGCCCCTTGAACCAATTCCTACAGGAAAAGAATGTATTCTGCTTGTAGACGATGAAGCGGCGTTGGGGCAGGTCGCGGAAAAGATGCTGAAACACCTTGGGTACGAGGTTGTCAACAGGACGAGCAGCATTGAAGCGCTGGAAGCTTTTCGTGCCAATCCGGGCAGGTTCGATTTGGTCCTTACCGACCGGACAATGCCGCAGATGACGGGCATGGTGCTCGCCAGGGAAATCTTGAAGATCCGCCCGGATATCCCCATTATACTTTGCACCGGATTCAGCGATACCCTCACTCAGGGGAAAGCGGCAGCCTCAGGCATACGGGAGATTGTCCTCAAGCCTTTTCTTCTGAACGATATGGCCAGGGCTGTCCGTCACGTTTTGGACCAGTGCAAAAAGACTAAATCAACTCTGTAGCACTTGGCCGTTTTTTGCTTTCGCGATGTGCACCCTACAAAAGAAAATTTCTTACTGTGTGTGGTAATGTATCTTTTCTCAGCTCATTATCGCTCAAAGTAATGAACTACCTTTCTTCTCTTCGAATCGATCATCTGCACGGATTTCCTTCAAATTTTGAGCTTTTCCGGTAATCCACCCCTGTGTTTGAGTTTGCCTCACGTCAAATTCCATAACATAGGGTTTGACGTCCAGAAGTGGAGTTCCGTCCACTATATCCACATCCATCACATGCAGCAGGTTTCCCTCGACACCCATCAGCCTGACCACCGACAGTCCTATGGGATTGGGCCGACGCGGCGCTCGCGTGGAAAAGAGCCCATGGAGCTGATTGTCCAGGAAAGGCTTCACCAAAAGATCATAACTTTCCGATAGGTGAAAATGATATAAAAGAATGAGGTGGGAGAAGCCTTCAATATCCCTGAGCCCAGCCCTATATTTTTCATCCAGCTCGATTGTTCCTGGTATGCCACTTGCCGCCGCGGGTTGAATAGGTGTCCCCTTGACACTATTGAACGGGGACCGGATAATTCCAATGGGAGAAAAGATTATTTTTTTCATTTGCTGAATTTCCTTTGCACGCTTGAGAGAAATCATTAAAGCCTGTCCTGGAACCTTTCATCTTAAAGGGGTGAGGAAGTTTTTGGGACACGTTCTCAATAACCGATATAAGTAACCAATGACCCCCAGGACAACGACCTCATGTACAGCCAGCTCATCTATTTCATCATTGCCTTGATGCTTTTCACCATCCAGCAACCGGGCAATCAACCCTATCTTCCGCCTGCGCCGACCTTCCTGGCGGGAATAGGCATCTTTCTCGTCTACGTAATGATTTGCCGCACCGCCTTCCGTCGGCTTCAATACGCCATGTGGCAAAACATCCCCACATCGGTTCTGACTCACCGGCAACATCAGCTGGAGGCGCGTCTTTCCATCCTGGCGCTTGTGCTGCTCATCTTCTTTGTTTACATGCTGAACATCAAGTTCTATTTTCGGGCTCTGCCAGGTTTTGATACATCGCTGGCACTTTCAGGAACCCTCGGTTTGATTCTTTACCTGGTACACCTGGCAGTCATATGGTTTTTCAGCTATCCGATTTACAAGCATATTCACCATTCGGACATAGGAATTGCAGGATTTTTAAAAGGACATCTTTCTTTCAACTCCGCCATACTTGTCCCCTGGCTCTTCCTTTCATTGATTCTGGACCTCATGGAGGCCATCCAGGGACCGGCTCTGTTGAAATCGGAAGTAGGGCAGTTCATTTCACTGGGGTTTGTTCTGCTCTGCTTCATTCTTTTCGGACCTTTCGTGGTGGTCCGCCTCTGGGGGTGCACCCCACTACCCGAAACATCCACTCGAAAAGAACTGCAAGACTTCATCGATAAAAATCATTTCAGAATCGGCAATTTTGTTCAATGGCCTCTTTTCGGAGGTGAAATGCTCACGGCAGGCATCATGGGTATACTTCCCGGATGGCGCTATATCCTTATCACCCAAGGCCTTCTCTCCCTGCTTACCGTCGATGAATTGAAAGCCGTCGTGGCTCATGAAATGGGACACGTCCGCCGCTTTCATCTTCTTTTCTACCTCTGCTTTTTCATCTGCTACTCCGTTTTGACTTACTCTTTGAACGACGTCATTCTTCTTCTGCTCCTTCAAAATGGAACACTCCTGGAGTGGGCCCTAACCCCGGACAACATGCATCTCACACTCTTTTCCATCGTTTACAGTATTCCACTGGTTCTCCTTCTGGTCATCTATTTTCGATATATTTTCGGCTTTTTTCTTAGAAACAGCGAACGCCAGGCAGATATTTACGCCATGCAGTTGATCGGGCACCCCTATACCCTCATCTCAGCCTTTGAGAAAATAGCGTATTACAGCGGTCAGATCCGGGACCTTCCCAGTTGGCACCATTACAGTATTCGCCAGCGCATCGATTTCCTCCTGAATTCCTACGAAGATGCATCTCTTGTCAGAAGACATCACAAAAAGCTTTACGGCACGGCAGTGGTCTTTCTCTTTTTGGTGGCGAGCTTGATTTTTTGGACGGAACGCATTGAAAGCACTTCACTGGTGAAAAACTGGAACACGGAATTGCAGCTCAACATGATCAAGGATGAAATCAGGCGAAAACCGGACAACCCGGAACTCCTCGCAGCCTATGGCGGACTGCTCCTGGAAAAGGGCCGATTCGAAGAGGCAAAACTCTCACTCGAAAAAGCCCTGGAGATGGAACCGAATGATGCGACAACGATGAACAATTTGGCCTGGCTTTACGTCACAGCCCCCCCACCGCATTTCCAACCTCGAAAGGCCCTTGAGTTGGCCCTTGCAGCAAAAGCGCTGGACCCCGCACCTCAAGTGCTGGACACGCTGGCTGAGGCATATTTTGCCAACGGTCGTTATCGGGAGGCCTTGCAGGCTATCGAGAGCGCTATCGAAAAGCACCCCAAAAACGAAGCATATTTCCTGGGGCAGCAGCTGAAATTTCAGGATGCGTTGCAAAAAAGCCTTGAAAGAAGAGATTGAGAGGCGGGTTTAAAAGGCGCAAAATATAAAAGAGGCCATGACTCTATTCCCTTGTTCCCACGCTTCTGCGTGGGAACAAGGATTTATAGTCGTGGAATCACAATTTTCAGCATTTAGAACTGTGTGAGAACCCCCATCATATGAGTGGCCTCGCTCAAGGGGGCATTGATATTCGCACGATGGTTGGCAAAAAAGCCATCCAGGTCGGAATCAAGAACGATCCAAGGACTCATCTCTTCGACCCGATACAGCTCATGAATGATTTCGTCCATTACATCGAGGCCATAAAGTGTGGATGCCAACTGGTTCTGAAATCCGACACGAGAGACGCGCAAAATTTCATAAAAGACATGTGAAACCCCCTTGGCATAATAAAAATAATCGTCTGCCTTGAAGAAACTTACGGGAGAAACAATGAGAGTCTTATTCACATTGCCGAGAAGATCTTTATAGGTCGCAAGCAACGAAATAATCGTATCCTTGCGATAGTAGAAGCTGCGCTTTCCCGTCTTGAGTTTTACCAGGAAGTTCTTCAGGTGATCCACGGCTTCGCTGTAAGAACTTTCGGCTGAGGGAAACCAGAAGCTGGTCGCGCGATTCATGAAAAGGTTGAGAGCCTGTTCCAGGTCCGGATCATAAGCGTCGGCATCCCCCATGCGAGTCAAACTGTCCTTGAGACGGAGTGTCGTGAACCGCATCGCCTCCAACACTCCCAATTGATATTGGTTGATGTCATCCGTAAATTGACCAATGAAAATATCATTGGGACGCCATCCCCAAAAACGTCCGTTCAATTCATGTTCCATGAGATTGATCATCGTTTCGACAAAAGTAACGCCGGGAATGGGGGAAATCTCAGGAAGCCGGGGTCCATGTTCGGCATGTTCAGCCACAACCGGTTCAGGCTTGGGGGTGCGTTCCTCTTCTCTTTTCAGGGTATCGAGCTCGCTTGGAGTATGACCAGGCACCATAGGAGCAGCAGGTTGGACTTGAGATTCCTGATGTAATTCCTGCTTGGGAGTCGGTGCGTTTGCGGCATGCGACTCTTCCCCTGTCGGATTGACCGCCGCGTAGGCCACACCTTTGTTCGAAATGGAGGCCAACAGAAATTCCCCTTGCTGTGGCAGGGACGCAAAAAAACCTTGCGCCTCTTTTCCCATAGATTGGTTTTCGCCATTCCCCTCTTGCTGTGCATCTACTCCCTGTTGCCGACCTCCCCAGCCACAGGCAACACCGCCGAACACCACGAACAAGACCAACAAATGAACCAACCAAAGATGCCTACACCTCAGTAGTCCCAATCGCCTCCGAAGGCCACCTGCCCGCTCATCCAGAACGCCCATTATACCCACTCCTTTTCTATTTTCCGTCAGTCGCTTCAGTTTACTCAGACATGTAAGTTGCGCAAGCGTCGGCAGATTCCCAAGCCGATACCCTGTAAAGCCAACGCTTCTCATTATCCAGCTTTTCAGAAAGTTGTTCAAATAGATAACGGGCAATATTTTCGGAAGATGGATTACGTTCTTTAAAGAAGGGAAGATCATTTAAGTAAAGATGGTCCAGCGAAGAGAGAATTTCACGTGTAGCTTGCTTCACTTCGCCAAAATCCACCAGAACCCCACATTCTTCAAGCTCAACGCCACGCAGGACGACTTCCACTTTCCAATTATGGCCATGAAGATTTTCACACTTGCCGCGAAAGTTTCTCAACTGATGAGCCGCAGCAAAATCAGTTATGATCTTGACTTCATAAGTCCCTTTTTTCAAAACAGATTCTCCTTGTGAATCTCTTTGTTTTCATGGACAAACTTTTCCTGCGTGGCCGTTTCCGGTTTGCAAGCAACTCCCTTAGTACTGAAAATTGTAAATACGTGGCCACTTCTTTGTAGGAACAGCTTCCAGCCGTGACAGCAACCGGCAACCGCACACCTTGTCGCGGCAGGATGCCGCTCCTACGAAAACGTAGGGGTAAACGGCTGCGTAATTACGAAGACCAGTACTCAGTCCGAAAGTCATTTGAATCCGGTTCATTCAGTCAGATGGGGAATCCTGAAGTTCTTCCGATCCCAAAAACAGCAAAAAGCCCTTTCCTTCAATGAGTTACCCACATTTAACTGAAAGGTATTTTTTTGTCAATTGTAATCCCTCGGATCAATACGAGAGGTTTTATGCAGAAAAATGTTGATTTTGCTATTGACTGAGATCGATTTTTCTTTTACATATCTCCCTGCTCAGAGGCGGTGTAGCTCAGGTGGTCAGAGCATACGGCTCATATCCGTAGTGTCCGGGGTTCGAAGCCCTGCACCGCCACCAAACGAAATCAATCGGGGTCTCCATGCCGGGCGTGGAGCCCCATTTTTTTATTGCAATATGGCCTATTATTCTTTAATATTTATATACTTAATGCTGGAAAGCTCGAACAATATGTATATTTCAAGACGTTTCATTCTTCATGATTCGGCAACACGGAAAGAAAGGGATACAAAATGACACTAACGAAAGCGCATATAGTCGAAAACTTGTTCGCAAAAAATATTTTTACCAAGACCGAATCGGCTCAAATTATTGAAACGCTTTTTGAAATCGTCAAGCAAACCCTTGAGTCCGGTGAGGATGTCCTCATCAGCGGCTTCGGTAAGTTCAGCGTAAAAGAAAAAAACCAGCGTCGCGGCCGAAATCCCCAGACAGGAGATCCCATCATGCTTTCGCCTCGTAAAGTCGTTACCTTCAAATGCTCTGGAGTTTTACGCGAAAGAATCAATGCAGGAAAATGATGGAGGGTGTTCCGCTATCCATGAAGTGCCCGGTGATGAAGGCAAAGCCATGCTTGCGGCAAGGTTTGTTCCTCTATAATGTACAAATATTCATGTTCTTGTTTTTTGCGTTCTTCCGGCAAGTTTTTTCACTTCGACTGTCGAGCCCCTCATAATGATGCAGGGGCTTTTTTGTTATGAGGAACCAAGTTTTTCAATCCTGTCAAAGAATCTTCCTTAAACGGTGAGGCAGCTCGTTTCTAGGCGCCTGCTGATATATTCCACCTGGCGTTTCATCTTATTGTTTTTCTCTTCAATCTGTTTACTCAATCCGTTCACTGCGTACAGAACCGAACTATGACTCCGGTTGAACGATTTTCCAATGGCAACCAGAGACTCGGTCGTATACTGCCGACTCAGGTACATTCCAATCTTCCTCGCCATAGCGATTTCTTTTTTCCGTATTGAAGATTTCAATTCTTCCATGGAGATCTGAAAGCTCGCACAGATGATTTTCTGAATGTGCTCCACGGTGATCTTGGGCAGATGGTTCAGCATGGTCTGTGTGACTTCCTGAGCCAACTGCATCGAAATCGGGATGCCCAAGATATTACTTTTGGCCATCATGCCCACGAGGCAGCTTTCAATCTGGCGAATGTCTCCACTGATTCGCTCTGCCAAAAACTCGACAACCTCCATGGGGAGACGAACATTCTCCGTCTTCGCTTTACGCTTGATGATCTCGATCCTGGTCCTGAAATCGGGATGTTCGATAGGAGTCATAAGGATTCCACTCAATCGGGACTGAAGCTCTATGCTCAGTTTGGGAATATCCTTGGGGTAGGCGTTACCCGTACAAAGGACCTTCTTTCCCCTGTCCATCAGTTCGTCCAAGGTATAGACCAGTTCGCTCTGAACCTTTTCCTTCCCGCTCAGGAACTCAACCTTTTCCAGCAGAAGAACATCGCATCCTTTACGGAACTTGTTCTTGAAGGCTTCAATACTGCCGTGCTTGAGGGAAAAAATCATTTCATTGGCAAACTGCTCGGCCGTCACATACTGCACACGGAGGTCCGGCTTTTGCTGAAGGAATAAATTGCCCACCGCATGAGACAGATGACTCTTTCCCAAGCCGGTGTCCGCCAAAAGATAAAGAGATTGATGGTACTGCTGCCGGCTGGTGGCCATCGCCATGGAGGCCGCATAAGCAAAATGATTGCAGTTGCCCACTACAAACTGGTCGAAAGTGAAGCGGGGATTAAAGGCGGGACCCGAACGCTTGATCAAGTCATGAAAGGAGATCTGTTTGGGTCCATCCTTTTCTTCCTCGATTTTCTCCAATTCCAGCTGGTTTTCCCGAACAATCTGATATTCCAGTCTTCGAACCTGGGGTAACTGCTTTTCAGCGATCTCGAGGAGTTTTCTTTCAAGCTTTTCGCGCACCCATTCTATGTGGAATCGATTTCGACATCCCAGGACCAAACAGCCCCCTTCGATGCTCAGGGGATCGATGGTAGACACCCAGAGATCGTATTGACCTTTTGAAAGGGTCTTCTGGATTTTCTTTTTAATCTCTTGCCACTCTTGGACCATAATGAATTGAATTCCCTTCTCTCTCCGAGAAAAATGAAAGAGATGTCTAAAAGGTTTTCCGCAAATTCTGTTCTGTTCGTCCACACAATAGAGAATCGAAGGCAAAAGAACACCCTCAGAGAGCACTCTTTATGTTCTCTATACCTTAAAGGAAGGACTTAACAGTTTTAACCAATTGAATTTGAAGCAGAAATAGTTGAGGCTGTCGTAAATCCCAAATGAAAGTCTTTTATCCACTTCCGAAAGTCACGCGTGTTACATAACCAAGAATTTGAATCCGGTCAAAGTTGATCTGACGAGTTTGAAGGAAGATCGAAGAAGGAGACTTAATTCCAAAAATTCACCACAATGAATGGATGTTAGACTCTAAAATGTCATAAGGTATTGAGAGTAGAGTGCTTTTTTTTGATCTGATTTACTTTTTATTTTCATGGACTTATATTCTCTTGCGCTTAATGTTCTCCAAAATGGGATATCTCAAACTTCTGTTTTCTTCGCTTTTCTCATAAAATCATCCCAAGGGCTTCCCAAATCCTGGAAGATGAAGATAAGTATCTTGAATTGGGTGGGCTTTTCCATATTCGCCTTCCACCAATATTTTTTTCTCCCTGAATCCTTGCCGACACTGTGCGCGATCTTCATATGAAAAAGGCTCATGGTTCATGATAACATCGCTTTTCAAGAGCGTTTCCCGCTTCCCCTATTGCCCGGCATCTCTTTGCCTTTTTTTCATTTTTCGTTATGACCGTTCCGGCCATAGGAAGTTAATTTACATTTTTTCATTCTTTCTCTTGCCAGGTATCTTTTCTTTGAAATATCCTTATGCAGGTTTGGATGAAAAAGTTCACCCTGGAAAGCGAAGGATTACAATGTACACGCTAGCAACCCCAACGCGCGATCAGTGCTTCAGGCTCATAAGACAGATCGGCATGCCTCCTCATATTCAGAGACACAGTTTGATGGTCGCTGAAATTTCTTTGTACCTGGGTCGTCTGTTGAAGGTCCAAAACCCCGGTCTGGACCTCGACCTGCTGCAGGCATCCGCCCTATTGCACGATATCGCCAAGGCTCCCAGCCTCGTTACCGGTGAAAGTCACAGCGAACTGGGGGCCAAGATGCTCGATGACCTGGGATATATGCAGATTTCGCCCATTGTGAAAGAACATGCCAGCATGGAGGCGGATCGCCTCATAGGCCCCATAACCGAATCATTGATCGTAAATTATTCCGACAAACGGGTAAAACATGATCAGATCGTCTCACTGGAAGACCGGTTTTGCGATCTGATGGACCGTTACGGGAAAACACAGGAACACAAGGATCGAATCTGGAGCAAGCTTGGACTCTATTTGGCGTTGGAGAAAAAGATTTTCGCACAACTCCCCATAGACCCTGGGGGGAGAGAGTTGATGAGCCTTTCTCCACAAAATCATGCAGGGATTGAATCGGAGCATTATGACTGGGAAAAAATTGAAAGTGGCGTTATTGGCCGGTGGCAAATCCGCCGAGCGTGAGGTTTCCCTAAAGAGCGGAGAACAGGTTTTTCAAGCACTCGATAAGGATCGTTATGATATTTCCCGCTACGATCCCCGAGACGACTTGCCGCGCCTTGCCCAAGATGCCGGAAGCATTGATGTCGCGCTCATCATTTTGCATGGAAGACTGGGTGAAGATGGAACGATACAGGGGTTTCTCGAATCCCTCGGCGTCCCCTATCAGGGCAGTGGTGTTCTTGGAAGTGCCGTCGCCATCAATAAAATATTGAGCAAAGAGCTTTACGGGCAGGCCGGGCTACCGACCGCTCCATACGCCATATTGGACAGGAACCACCCGGAAAACATTGAAGATGTGTTGAACCGCCTGGGGCTCCCTCTGGTCATAAAACCGGAGCATGAGGGGTCTAGCATCGGTTTGAGCATTGTCAGGACGGAAGACCAGCTGCCCAAAGCATTGCAGGATGCATGGGGTTACGATCGTCGTTGTCTGGTCGAAAAATTTATCCGGGGAATCGAAGTAACGGGTGGCGTTCTCGGGAACGATGAACTTCAGGCCCTTCCTTTGATCGAAATCATTCCCGGAGAAGGGTATGAGTTTTTCGATTATAAAGCCAAATATACTCCCGGAGCATCCAGGGAAATCTGCCCGGCCCGCATATCTCCGGAACTCACTGCCAGAGCGCAGGAACTAGCCAAACGCGCCCACCGGGCTCTCTTCTGCAGAGGATACAGCAGAACCGACATGATCATCGACGGCGAGGAGATCTATATCCTCGAAACCAATACCATTCCGGGCATGACCCAAACCAGCCTGTTCCCACAGGCGGCAGCCGTTGCGGGCATTTCTTTTTCCAACCTGCTTGACAAACTGATTGAATTGGCGCTGGAGAAGTAGCTTTTAGGATCTGGATTTTGGAATCCTGAACCGTTCAGCGGATTCCAGCAAATTTCCACCTGTTTTTTTTTTCGAAAAGCGAGTCACAAGATGTTGTTCACCTGAAGGCACTTGAGCTCATAGGCCTTGGAGAGAACCGACATGAAGGTCTCGAAAAAGGGAGCCTCCGTCCGAACCTGTATAAGGCTCTCCGGAGGTGCTTCCTCCAGCGGTTCAAAGCTTGCAACCATTTCCGGGAGATGCTGCAGACGGGCATCGGACAGTCCCGGACGCGATTCGCGGCCTTTCAATCTTTCCCGCATCGTCTCCTCACTACACGTACATTCTATGAAGAGGACGTTGGTGTCGAGATCCGCAGCCAGCTGCTTGACATCTTCTCTCCATTTACGATGCGAATAGGAAGCATCGAGGATGACGGAATGTCCCTTCTTGAGCTCTTCCTGGGCTCTGAAAAGCATTTTCGCATAAATCCTCTGACGTAGCTCGGGCCGATAGGCTCCCTGGGCAAACGGTACAACTTCCGCCTTAGGGAGATGCTCCACGCCTTCTTCTTTCCGAATGCGATCCGACTGGAAAACCGCAATCTCCAGCGCCTTCGAAACCTGCAAGGCCAGAGACGATTTCCCCGTCGCGGGAAGGCCGCAAAAGACCCATAGAGTCGGACGACTGAAGCGGATGGCGTAACGATAGGCCAGGTTCAGGTAGGCATCCGCCTGTTTCAACGCCGCTGCATGTTTTTCCGATCTTTCTCCCCTGGAGGGGAGGCCAAGACAGGCAACTTTCAGCTTTACGACGGCACGGTAGGCTGCATAAAAATCAAGGAGCGCATAAAGGCCGGGATCATTGGCCTCCTTGGCATAGGCAGCCAGAAAAATCCGGCTCATTTCCGGATGACCGAGATTCTCCATGTCCATGTATAGAAAAGCCAGGTCACAAACGACATCTCCATATCGAAAGCGATCGTTGAATTCAATGCAATCTATGATTTGAATGCCATCGGAAAAATAGATGTGTTCAGCGCGCAAGTCCCCGTGACCGTCGCGAATGCGCCCCTCACGCACACGCCCAGAGAAAAGGTCCGCCCAATTCTCGAAAAAAGCACGGCTGGCCTGTCGGATGAACTCCCAGGGCTCCCGTTGGATCACATCATCAACGTAGGGTTCGATCTGCCGGAAATTTTCTTCCATATTGATGGCGATCACTTCCGTATGGCCAAAATGATCTATCGTGACATTCCGATCACATCGGTCGTAAAATTCCGCAAGGTGGCGCCCCAACCTTTCCATTTCCTCCGGATGAACCAACCCCTTTTGCAGAAGCATGTGCAGATTGTCATCGTCTTGAAGCTGCTTCATTTTGACAGCATATTCCACCGTCTTTCCATCTCCCCCCAAGGAAATCCGGCCCTGCGGATCCTCGCGGATCGGAACCACCCCTTCATAAACGCCACGGCTGAGTCGCTGATTGAGAATCACTTCCTGATGGCAGAAATGTCGACGGGCATCGAGGGTCCGAAAATCCAGAAAACCGAAATCCACCGGTTTTTTCAGCTTATAGACCCATGGTCCTGTCAGGAACACTGCAGATATATGAGTATCTCGACGCTCCAGGCAGGAAACCGGATGCGGATAGAGTGCAGGATCTGCCATTGCCTGGCAGAGTCTTTCAAAATGCTGCATTGCCTCCATAAGGGCTCACCCCGGGTGCGGATTCAAAAATATGGGCAAACTCGGGAACGCTTAAGACGAGACATATTCAAAACCGGTGAGTAGAATACAACAACACGCCAAATAGAGTAGGATCTTAGAGAAGTTCAGATGGAGAATTGGAACGAGGCGTCCCGAATTTCATCACCTCCGCGATAGTTTCATTTGTGCCGTTCGATGCATGCGTAAGCGCTATGATTATGAATAGATTCAAAATTTTCCACATCTACCTTAAACCACAAAACATTGGCGTCTTTCTTCAATGCCTTGGCGACATCACGCACGACGTCTTCCACAAATTTGGGATTCTCGTAGGCTCTTTCTGTAACGTATTTTTCATCGGGCCGTTTCAGAACGGAATACACTTCGCAGGATGCACAGTATTCAACCAGTTGGACAAGGTCTTCGATCCACATGAATCGTTTGAAGCGGACAGCGAGACGTACCATCCCTCTTTGGTTGTGAGCCCCATGAATGCTGATCTCCTTGGAACAAGGGCAAACGGTGGTGATGGGAACGTTTACTTCGAGAACCAGGTCACAGTCATCGTTCTGGTCCCGGCAGGCCGCCACACGGCAGCCATATTCCATGAGCCCTGCCGTGGCCGTAATGGGTGAGAGTTTCTTGATGAAGTATGGAAAACTGATCTCGAGGTGGGCCGATTCAGCCTGAAGCTTCGACTGCATTTCTTCAAGAATCATGGAAACCTCACGAATGTCCAGGTTGCCGTGGAATTCATTCAATATTTCAATAAACCGGCTCATGTGAGTGCCTTTGAACTCACGAGGCAGATTTACGTACATATTGATGCACGCTACGGTATGCTGCGCCCCGTTATTCTTATCCATTACCGTAAGAGGGTAACGGATATCCTTGACTCCGACCTTATCGACCCTGATGTTCCTGTGATCCATCTGATTTTGCACATCGATCATGGAATCCCTCATGTATGCTATTCTTAAGATGCAGCAACCGTCCTGATTTTTTGCAGATTTTCTGCAATTTCTTCAAGACTGGCACGGGTTTCCTCTTTCAGATCCTCGGGAAAGATTCCCTTGAGGTCCGCTTCGATCAGCTGATCGTCATATGGGATAAACCCAAGGAACCGATAGTCCGGCAAACTCCTGGTCAAAAATTCTCGATCTTTTTCTCCCCTGATTTTATTCCCCACCAGACCAATATTCGTGAGCCCGATATCCAAACCCAGATCTTTTATCCTGAGGGCAGTCTCAATGCTGCGTCGTCCCGGTTCCACAACGATAATGAGGCAATTCACCGCCTTGGAAGTCCCGCGGCCGAGGTGCTCGATTCCAGCCTCCATATCCATGACGACGATTTCGTCGCGTCTGAGAATCAGGTGTTGAACCAGATTTTTCAAAAGAACGCTCTCAGGGCAAACACAACCCGTTCCCCCTTTTTTCACGCCGCCCATCACCATGAGACGAATGCGCTCACCGCTGGGCACCGCCAGCTTTTCAGGAAGGTCATCTACCTGGGGATTCAATTTGAAAAATCCTCCAAAGCTCCCGGGAACGGATCCTGTCCGCTCAGCCACAAGCTCTTTCATTTTGGCGATGGGAACAATATTGGACGCATCTTTGATGCCGAGACCATGTCCCAGATTGGCATCGGGATCGGCATCAATGGCGAGCACGGTGTTTCCTTGACCTGCAAACCATTTCACCAAGAAAGCGGAAAGAGTGGTTTTCCCAACTCCGCCTTTACCACTGACTGCAATTTTCAATGTCTTATCCTCCACTGGAATTTATTTGAAGAGAGCCGCAGCTTGCAAACCCCGGGCAATGCCCATGAGACGATAGACAACCATCCCGCTCACCACGGCAATATCTTCCACAGCCAATTCGTTCTGAATCGCTGAATCAAACAATATACTCGCTTCCGGTTCAAATTCTTCATCCCCCTCCCAGAGAACGATTTGAAGGGCAATCCGGGGAAACACCTGGAACGCCATTCCCACATCACCCGTTTCTACGGGGAAACCTCCAAGCCTTTGCGCACACGTCCGAAAGAGATCCGCATCTTTACCAAACGTGGCGAGAAACGGGTCTCGTGCCCTTCGCTGAAAGGCGTCGAAATAAAAATGACCATCCGGAATCTGACGAAACGTGATGAGCTCCCCCGTCGCCGGCTTCCCCGTCGCATGAAGGAGATAGTGACAAATGAGGATCTTTTCCGGTAAGGGAACTTCTCCCTCCTGCCCGTCTCTGACCACATCCACCGACTCACCCACCTGAACGATTATCGGAGTCCCGAGAAATGAAAGCTTCAACCCTACAACTCCGTTATCGGAAGCCGCGATATCCACTTCAGAAGCTTTCGCCAGATCCGTCAGGTTTGATTTCTTGAGCTCCAATGCTGCAAGCCGAAAGGATTCCTTATAATCGTCTATTCGAGCCACCCGATTCCCCCTCTCTTTTCAATCTTGAGTACGAACCCAGCTCATCCGCGTTCTCACTGCAGGGCTCCACAAAACCAGATAAACTGCAACTGCAGAGGCACATGTTCGAGCATACCTTGACATCATCTTTCCCCCTCACCACCACTGTCTGGATCGGTCGAAAAATATTCGCTCTCAGTGCCGGCAACAAAACTTTGGCTCTGAAATGCCGTTTTTTTTCATTATATGTTTCAGCCGTCATATAAATCAACATATAGTTCCCCCGGAACGTTTCCGGTTCGTTCTTCCAGATGTCCCGTTCCTTGAAATCCCGTGATCCGGTGATTATGCAATGGTTGGTGTACGCACTCTTGTAGAAGTGGCGTTCTTACAGCGATTAAAGATAGTCACGGCGAGGCCCCCCTCTGACAGAAGGTTCAATTCTCAGGCGTGCGGAGTATATGAACGGCTTACAAGTATTGCTCTTGATCGCATTGAAGAAGTTTTGCCAGTGATAGCTTTCTTTCAATTTTCAGGGAAATAGAGGAGATATGATTTATGAGCGGTTGCGTTGAACTCACCAAAGCAATGCTGAAGGATCCAATAAACCTTCACATCCAAAGTGAATGGCTCGATTTTGAAGCCGCCCGAAGAATAGCCGACCGGAAGGCTCATGAAATGGCCCCGTTCTCCATGCTTTTGGCGTGGTTCGACAAGCGGAAAGCGGAATTTTCCCCCAAAGTCGAATGATGCGATGCAAAAAAGCCAGGTTGGCTCGTTTATGCTGAAAATCGCGGCGGGAAAATCATCATCAGCATCAATGATGAAGAATATGTGTTCGTCTATAAAGATCTATCGGACGCATTTTGAGAAAGGTAAAGGTTTTGAAGCAATGAACCAGGAAAGCGTTATTGTCGGTTGCACTCATTGTGGAGCCAAGAACCGCATTCCCAAAAATCGGCTGAAAGATCGCGCAACTTGCGGTAAATGCCACCATCCGCTTACTCTTTCAGCCCGCTACCCGGAGGATCCTGTAGAGGTGACCGACCAAAGCTTCAACAGTGAGGTCCTCGGTTTTCCGGGACCGGTCGTCGTATTTTTCTGGCAGCCCTGGTGCGGGTACTGCCAAAGGTTGATGCCGGATTTCAATGCATTGGCTCGGGAATATTCCGGCCGCATCAAGTTCGCTAAAATTCACCTGGATCGGAATCCCATCTCCGGAGGCAACTATACAGTACAAAGCGTGCCCACCCTCATCCTGATGAAAAGGGGAAGGCAGGTCGACCGCATTGTGGGAGCGCTTCCCAAAATGGAATTGGATCGGCGCTTGCGTGTACTCCTTTGAGCCGGACTTGCCCGCGCGACAAACGAAAATGCAAAAAAACGGGGTACCCTCCAACATCAGGGTACCCCAAGGATTTCTTCAATAAAGACTCTTATGTACTCTTAGCGATGGAACTTATTCGGCTTCCAGCTTGCCCTGAACTTCCAGAAGGCGACGTGCGGCAACTTCATCGGTCGAGTAATCCGGCAGCAGAATGGGCGCTACCATGGGGTTCTCGATACCTGCTTCGGCAAGTTCCTTCTCGTACTTCACCACATGATCCAGCGTCAGCTTCTTCAATTCAACACCGTTCTTTACATACTTGGCGGCAGCGACACCGGAACGGCGACCGAAAGTGATAACATCCTGAAGGCTGTTGCCCATCAGGCGGTTTTCACCGTGCAGACCGCCGGTACATTCGCCGGCGCTGTAGAGACCGGGGATAGAGGTTTCGCAGTCTGCGTTGATGGCGATACCACCGTTCTGATAGTGGAGTGTGGGATAAACGAGCATCGGTTCCTTGCTGATGTCGATGCCGTGGCGTTCGAACTGAATGAACTTGGCGGGAAGTTCGCGGCGAACCGTCCCCTCTCCGTGAAGCATGTCGATCATGGGCGAATCCAGCCACAGGCCGTAACGTCCGGTAGGAGTCAAAACAGCCTTGCCCACTTCAATGGCTTCCTTGATCAATTCAGCGGATTCAACGTCGCGAGGTTCAAGGGGGAAGCAGAATTGCTCGCCGTCGATGTTGAGCACGTGGGCACCCAGACCGCGGACTTTTTCCGTGATGAGCAGACCGACGTTCTGTTCGGGATAGGCTACACCCGTGGGGTGATACTGGGTGGAAAAGAGGCATGTCGTCCCGACACCTGCGCGGTAAGCTAGAACGACACCATCCATGGTGGCGCCGTAATGGTTGGTACACGCAAATCCCTTGATGTGCAGTCGGCCGTTTCCACCCGTCGCGATGATGGTGGCCTTGGCCTTGGCAATAAAGAACTCGCGGGTTTCCATGTTGTAGAGAATCGCGCCCGCACACTTTCCGTCTTCGTCCAGGATCAATTCAACGGCGGGAGTGAATTCAAGGATCGTGATCTGATCCCCACGGTTACGGGCTTCATCCCTCAACACGCGCATGATTTCAGCACCTGTCATGTCACCGGCCGAATTCATACGCTTACGGCTGGAACCGCCGAAATGGCGGGACATGAGGCGGCCATCGGGGAACTTGTTGAACATCATGCCGAGGCTTTCCAGCCAGGCGATGGAAAGGGGGGCATCATGAGCCAAAGCGGCCACCAGGTCGGGCTGGTTGGTGAAGTGGCCGCCACCGATGGTATCCATATAATGGTAATAGGGGGAATCGGCTTCCTGCACTGCAGCCTGAATACCACCTTCAGCCATCATGGTATTGGCATCCCCGTGACGCAGCTTGGTGGTCATGATGACGCGAACACCCGCATCGGCGGCTAAAAGTGCTGCAGAGGTCCCTGCACCGCCGCCACCGATGATCAGGACGTCTGTTTCGAAATCCGCATGTGAAAGGTCGACATTTTCAGGGCGAAGCATGGAACGGGATTCCAGCATGGAAGCGACTTCTTCAGGCAATACCAGGCCCTTATCAGCACCCGTTCTTACAGGGCGACGGCCTTCCTTCTGATAGTCGGGATGGAATTTCTCAAGAACAACAGCCCGCTCTTCCAAGGTCAATGCAGGGTAGTTCTCGCCGCGGCGCGCTCTTTCCAGACGTGCGGGCCGAGTGGCTTCAACCCTCTTGATCAACTCTTTCATTTCCGGAGTGTAACCCATAGTATTCTCCTCATACTCCCTAACAAATTTTAATATTTGTCTTTTTAAAGTCTATCAGCAGTCTCTACAAAACGTGGGATCAAAGATACGGATCGCTTGCAGGCATCCAGGTTCCGTTGGGAGCCATATCCGGTTCACGTTCCCTTTCTTTATAGCGCTTTTCCAGCTCTTCATGGCTCATGGTCTGAAGCTGCTTCAGCAGATCGTCATACTTGCCCGATTCGATCTCTTTGACCCGCTTGGCAAGGTGCTCGGCCTTGGGCATGATATATTTTCCGTACATGCGGCGGGCCAGCTGGGCGATGTGGTACTGGGGCAGTTCACCCATGCAACGGCTGGCGCACATGCCGCACTGGATGCAGTCGAAGGAAAGTTCTGCGGCTTTGGCAATATCCCCCTGCTTTAAAGCGGAGATATAACCCAATACATCCACCCCCATAGGGCATGCCTTGGTACAGTTGTTACAAGCCACACAACGGAACAGCTCGGGATAAAGTGCATAGATCGTCTCGGGGGTAGGCTCGAGATCTTCAATTTTGTAGGCTGCGCGGTTTGCGGGATAGAAAGGAATCTGAGCCAGGTACATGTTGGGCTCTACGACCGTCTGGCAGGCAAGACCAAAATGCAGCTTGTAGTCGCCGGGCTTGCGATATACGGTAGGGCAGGCACCGCAAATACCACCACGGCAGCCGGCACCCCTCAGGAACTTGAAGCCGGCATATTCCATAGCTTTCATGATGGTCAGAGTCTCGGGAACTTCGTACTTCTTTCCCATGATATAGACTGGAATGGTCTTCGCCCCTTCGGGGAGAATGGCCCGGTCGCCCGTTGCAACCTGTACTTTCTTTTTTGGCTTGGATTCACTGCTTTCATGATGCGACATATTCAATTCTCCTGAGAAAAACTGTTAGTAACTTCATATGATCGTCAAGATCAACCCCTCGGCTGTTCTGAGTGAACCTCATCCGACAGCGTCTTTTCAAACGGGGAAATTTTTAGTCTTAAGAAATTCCGATGAGCACTTGCTGTTGAGGTCAAATCGGCAGGCCTCATTCCCCAGACCCAACGCCATGGCGAGCAATTGAGTGAAGTAGTAAACAGGAACTTCTTTGGAAAGCTTCTTTTTGGCTATGACCTCAGGCTGCTTCTTGGAAAGGTTGAATTCACAGAGAGGACAGCTGAGCACCACGGCTTCTGCGCCCGCATTTAGAGCGGAATTGAGAATCTGACCACTCACGTCGTTGGCTGCATCGGGATTGGCCAGAATCTGATAAGAACCGCAGCAAGTGGTGGCATCCGCGAAATCTATGGGTGTTGCACCGATGGCTTCAAGAAACTCCCCCATGATCTTCGTATCGCCTATGGGTTCGATGGCTACATTGCGGGGACGCACCAGAGTACAGCCGTAATACATAGCCACCTTCAGGCCATTGAGAGGAACTTTCACGGCTGCGCGCACCTTATCCCAACCGACCTGGTCGCGCAGGAAGTTCAGGAAATGAACTACTTCCACTTCCCCGTTGTAATCCCTCTCTTCGTTCATGAAGTCGTTGATTGTCTTCCTCTTCACCTCATCTTGCCTCATCAGCAAATTTGCCCGCGCAAGGGTGTTGTAGCACATCGAGCAGAGAGTAACGACCGTGTCGCTCCCCTGTTCCAGTGCGCGAACCAGGTCACGCACAGGAGCCACTTGGTGAATGAGATCGTCGTCAGCGAGAGAGTGAACGGCGCCACAGCAGTTCCAACGGGTCAACTCCTCAAAATCCACACCGAGGGCGGCCATTGAGGCGACTGCAGCGTCCTCCAAGTTTTTCGCTTTCGTCTTCAGGGTACATCCTGGATAATAGCTGACTTTCATATCACTCCTCTAACTTGTCAATTTTCTGAAGCAGCTGACCATAGCAATCTGGGGCAAATCGCGGACCGTCTCGGCGTCAAGCTTCGAAGGTTCATACATATTGACGTTTTTCCTAAGGGTCAGAAGCCGGATAGCCTCCATGACTTTGGCAATGTCAATGCCTCTCGGGCAATTCACAGTACAGGAATGGCAAGAAGCACACATCCAATAACTCTTGGCATCCATAACGGCATCTTCCAAACCAAGCTGTGTCATTCGCATGATCTTGCGCGGAACAACATCCACCTTGTCGGACATGGGGCATGCGCCACCGCAGGTGCCACACTGAAAGCACATGTTGATGTCCTGCCCGCTGAGTTTGATGACTTTCTCGATGAAGTCACGCTTGATGGTTTTCTCTGAAATTTCAATCGGCATGGTTTCCCTCGTTTCGTAAAAATGTTTTCGATAAGAACCTCTCACCGGCTCTTATCAACCGGCCAACTCACATCCAGAAACTTCCTTGCACTTCATTCTCTTTGCCAGAAACTTCATCCAACACAGCCATCTTCAGGACAGAGAATCCGCTTCTGAATGAAAATCAACCACGTGATACCTTACTTTGCAGACCGACGAACAAAATCCAACCCCTTCATGTTGCATATATCTACATGTCGGGCGCAACGCCATCCCTTCAATCACCGGCAATAGTTCGAGAGTTATAATCTTCACGAAGTCTTTTCCGCTACACATAACCCAACACATATTTGAAGACAAGAATCAGTCGTAAATCTTTCCCCCGCCATTCCAAGGGGCTCATCGAAACCACATACCACCCAATGGGCAATCTCCCACACAACCCTTTCCGCGACTTGTCTTAACAAATCTGTTTCAACCAATCCTTGTGATTTCTTCCACGAGTCTTCATCTGCGCCTCCCTTTTTTCCTGCATGAGTCCGTCCGAGTTACCGACCGCCCCGACAAACCGGATGCATTTTAAATGAACTGACCGGACGCGCATCTCCAATCATACAACAGGGATTTCCAGCAACGGGAAAACCCATTGCGCATCACATTCCAAAGTTCAAACCGATTTTTAAAAGGGGGCTTATTCGAACTACAGGGAAAAAAAGGCGGAAGAATCAAGAGGGAGGAAACTACTCCTCGGTTCTCAAAGCATGTAACCCAAAACGGCACGTTGAAAAAATCAACGCAAAAATTTGGAATTAAGCCGAACAGCAACATCAAACCTGGGTCACTCCGCTTGGATTGTGAAGCGCATCAGATAGTTAAAGACCTCTAACAGACCGAGCTGTCAACATCAGAATGAACATGAGAGCTTGGGAAATCCAATTCAAGTTTGGTTTTTATTATATTCCCTTATGTTTTGTCAAATTTTTTCATCAGCATAAAACGGATCTTGCTTTAAAGGTAAAAACCTCAGCTTTTCATCCATTTGGAATCATCTCGCACTCAAAAAGGCCGATAAAAAGTTTCAGTTTAAAATTCTTGAAAAATCTTTACAATTCCTCTCCGGACGAAGAACGCCAGCCATAACGGCAGGAAACGAAAAATTCATCATTTTATCGGTTAAAATAAAAGAAAGACATTATGAAAATCAGAGTGCTCGGTGCATCCGGTTCCGAAGTTCCGGGACACAATTCCCCTGCTTTTCTGGTGGATGAATTTCTCCTGATGGATGCAGGAACTATTTCTCTTTCCCTGGACAGGGACTCACAATGCAAAATCACTCACATTTTCCTGACACATGCCCATCTGGACCATATCAAAGGCATTCCATTCCTGGTCGATAATATCGTTTCCACAAATCAGGCATGCGCTCTGACCATCCTCAGTGGTAAAGAGGTTTTGAAGGATCTGAAAAAACATCTGTTCAACAACAGGATCTGGCCCGACTTCAGCCGTCTTCCAAAACATGATGCACCTGTTATGAGGTATCAGGAAATCTCAACGCGAAATTTCATTGAAGTGCATGGATATAGAATCTACTCGACACCAGTCCATCACTCGGTCCCGGCCTATGGCTATATGATTGAAGATCCGGAGGGAAATGCGGTTCTCTATACGGGAGATACGGGACCTACGGAAAAAATCTGGACGCGCATGCGCAAACACAACGTCAAAGCCTTGATCACCGAGGTTTCCTTTCCCGACGAATTGGAAGAGCTTGCGAGGGTTTCAGGACATTTAACCCCTTCCCTCCTCAAAGGAGAGATCCAAAAGATGCCCGTCCTGCCGGCAAGAATTTACATCAGCCATTTAAAGCTTCATTACAAGCACCTCATAGAAAAACAACTCGCCACAGTAGACGCACCGCCTATTGTTCTCCTCAAAGACAACATGCTCCTTTATGTATGATCTTCATATGATTTTCAAGGGACACAAAAAAACCCGCCTCATTCGAAACCAGTGGTTTGAAAAAGGCGGGGCAGTCCGGAGCGGGATCTGTTATTTCAGCAGGTCTCGCGCGATGATGAGACGTTGAATTTCGCTCGTCCCTTCATAGATCGAAGTGATTCGAACATCCCGTGTAAAGCGCTCTACGGGGAAATCGGCCGTGTACCCATAGCCGCCCAGAATCTGCAGCGCATCGTAGCAGGCCTTGTTGGCGGATTCCGTTGCATACACTTTGGCCATGGAAGCTTCTTTGGCGTAAGGCTTCTTTTGATCCTTCAAGCTGGCCGCACGGAGCAGCAACAACTGGGACGCTTCGAGGCGGGTATAGTTGTCGGCGATCATCCATTGAATGGCCTGAAGATTGGAGATCGGTTTATCGAACTGGATTCTCTCCTTGGCGTAAGCGGTGGCGCAATCCATCGCGGCAAGTCCGATGCCCAGAGCCATGGACCCGATGCCGATACGTCCTCCGGCCAGTTCGGAAACCGCGATGCGAAAACCGTCGTTCACCTTTCCGAGCACGTTTTCTTTGGGAACACGGCAGTTTTCGAAACGCAGTTCGTTCGTGGAAGAGGCATGCTGCCCCATCTTCTTCTCGTCTTTTCCCACGATAAAGCCGGGAAAGGAGGGTTCCACGAGGAAGGCGGTGATACCCTTCCCTTTTTTCACTTCCTTGTCCGTTACGGCCCACACGACAAAAACACCGGCATATTCCGCACTGGTGATGAAGATCTTGCCGCCGTTCAGAACGTATTCATCGCCATCCAGAACGGCGGATGTACGCATGGAGGCCGGGTCGGAGCCGGCGCAGGTTTCAGTGAGTCCGAAGCTGCCGGCGGCCCATTCACCACTACAGAGGGGGGGAATATATTTTTGCTTCTGCTCTTCCGTCCCCACCACCTGAATGACTTCTGCAACCATGTTGGTAACGGATGTGGTCACCGCCGTAGAAGCACAGGCACGGCCCAGCTCCGTCATCGCCAGGGAAAAAGAAACAACCCCTGCGCCCGTTCCGCCATACGCGGGATCGACATTCAGCCCCATGAAGCCCAATTCGGCGAGCTTTCGAAGGTTTGCCTTGAGGATCTCGCGATTCTTCGTCTGGTCCAGTTCGGCTGCAACGGGTTCCAGTTCACGCTTGGCGAATTTTGCAGCTGTATCTTGAATGATTTTTTGTTCTTCAGTCAGTTCAAAATCCATATGCACCCCATTTTATTTATATTCGTAGAATCCGCGTCCAGACTTTCTCCCAAGCCATCCCGCCTCAACATACTTACGCAGGAGAGGACACGGGCGATATTTGGAGTCACAGAAACCTTCATAGAGGGTTTCCATGATGGCAAGGCAGGTGTCCAGGCCGATGAGATCTGCCAGCGTAAGGGGCCCCATGGGATGGTTCATTCCAAGCTTCATGACGGTATCGATGGCTTCGGGGGTGCCGACGCCGTGATAGAGAGCATAAACGGCCTCGTTGATCATGGGCATGAGAATACGGTTGGCGATAAAACCCGGAAAATCACTGGATTCCGCCGGAGTTTTGCCGAACTTGATGGAAAGGTCCCATGTCACTTTGAACGTTTCATCTGAAGTGGCAAGACCACGAATCACTTCCACCAGCTTCATAACCGGCACGGGATTCATGAAGTGCATGCCGATGACCTTTTCTGGACGTTTGGTTTGGGCGGCGATACGGCCGATGGGAATCGAAGAGGTGTTGCTGGCAAGGATGGTCTCAGGACTGCAGATCTTGTCCAGGTCCTGAAAGATTTTGAACTTGATGGGTTGATTCTCTGTGGCGGCTTCCACAACATAATCGGCCGCTTCAAGATCCTGAAGGTTCACACTGGTTTTGATGCGCCCCAGAACCGCAGACTTTTCCTCTGCAGTCATTTTGCCCTTCTCCACATTCTTGGAAAGAATGCCGGTGATATTGTTCAGACCACGCTGTACGAACTCCTCCTTGATATCGTTCATGATGACCTGAAGCCCGCTCATGGCGGCTACCTGAGCGATCCCGTTTCCCATTTGTCCGGCACCAATCACTCCAAACGTTTTCACTTCCATCTGCACCTTATCTCCTTCCATGCATTTCAAAGTTAAACCACCTCTATCGTCTGACCAGCATAGCAACTGCCTCTCCACCACCAAGGCAGAGGGAGACCAAACCAACTTTTTTGTCCTGTCGCATCATTTCATAGAGCAACGTCACAAGCAATCTGCAACCACTTGCTCCAATGGGATGCCCGAGGGCCACGCTTCCACCATTGACATTCACCTTGGCGGGGTCCAGCTTCAGTTCGCGCAGGACCGCCACCGTAGAACCGCTGAAAGCCTCGTTGATTTCATAAAGATCCACATCTTCCAGCCCGAGGCCTTCCTTTTTCAGGCACTTGGGAACCGCCCATATGGGAGCTACCAGAACATATTTCATATCGATACCGGCAGAGGCCTGAGCGCCAATGGTTGCCAGGATCTTACAGCCCAATGCTTCGGCCTTTTCACGCGCCATAACGACAACGGCAGCAGCCCCGTCACTGATGATGGAGGCGTTTCCAGCAGTGGTCAAGCCGTCCTTCTTGAAAGCCGGCCTCATTTTGGAGAGCACCTCGTAAGGAGTTTCCTTGGGACACTCGTCCTGCGAGAAGAGAACAGGGTCCCCTTTGCGCTGCGGGAGAGGCACGGGAACGATTTCATCCTTGAATCTTCCCTCTTGTATGGCGACAAGCGCCCGTCGGTAAGATTCGGCCGCATAACGATCCTGGTCCTCACGTGAAACATTGTATCGTTCGGAACAGAGCTCGTTGGAAATGCCCATATGAAAATCATTTACAATATCCCAAAGGCCATCGTGAACCATGTGATCCCGAATGGTTCCATCTCCCATACGATATCCAAAGCGAGCCTTGTCCAGGTAAAAAGGAGCCATACTCATACTTTCCATGCCGCCGGCAACCACTATGTCCGCGTCACCCACCTGAATGGCCTGAGCTGCCAACATTACGGATTTCAATCCGGAACCGCATACTTTATTGACCGTGATGCATTCCACTTCCCATGGCATCCCGGCCTGGACTGTCGCCTGCTTTGCAGGATTCTGTCCATACCCGCAAGGAAGCACCATCCCCATGATCGCTTCGTTGACTTCTTCCTTGCCGATCCCAGCCCTGCGAATGGCTTCTTCCATGACGATCGCACCCAATTTTGTGGCTCCAATTCCGGTGAGAGAGCCGTTGAAGCTCCCCAGTGGAGTCCGCACCGCACTCACAATAACCGCTTCTCGCATGTTTGCTCCCTTTCAAAGTATGCGTTTGCCTCTTATATTCTTCGAAAATGCTGAAAAACCCTTTTATCAAAAGGTGTCGCCTTTTACAAAAAAAATATCATTACATCAAACTTTCCCGGCTGCAGTCCCCTGAACTACACCCTTTTCATGTAAAATCGACTCAAGAACTTCAGATGAAATACCGCGGATCAAGATACTCTTCTGACGGGACTTATGCCCCTGAATGATTTCCAGATCGGATTTGGAGACATTCAGTAGCTTGGCCAGGAACTTGATGCATTCCTTGTTCGCTTCCCCTTCCACGGGTGGAGCCGTCAATCGCACCTTCAAGCTTCCCTGGTGTATTCCGACCAGTTCATTCCTGGCGGCTTTCGGCTGTACATAAATATCCAGAACAGTTCCATCAAGCTTTTGGTGTATAAATGGCAAAGAATTCATAAGCCTCTTTCCATTGCACTGCGCTTTTTTGAAGTGCGTTTCGATTTGCACGGGAAATAGATTTTGCACCATGGAGGTTGCATCGTCAAAGTTTTACAATGAGTCCCAAAAATATTGTGCCAAAATTGATATATTTACAAGCTAATTGGAATATGTTCTTAGAAGAAAAGTCGACAGTCTATGCTTGACTTGAATGATTTGAACTATCCGAAACCATGGCATTCTTCAAAGACACGGGCAGGATGTGAACTGAAACATTTTCTGGCATTAAAGGGGACAGGAGGTTAGCGATGGACAAAATATTACGCATCGACACTGGAGCGCAAGGCGGTCCTAGGGCCAAAGAGGAGCCGGTGGGAGCATATGCCGGCATGGGGGGAAGGGCTCTCACTTCAACCCTGGTTTACAAAGAAGTTCCTCCCCTTTGCCATGCATTGGGGGCCGAGAACAAGCTGGTCATTGCGCCGGGCTTACTCAGCGGAACCACAGGGGCTATGTCGGGCCGCCTGTCCATAGGGGCCAAGAGCCCCCTTACGGGGGGCATCAAGGAAGCCAACGCGGGTGGACAACCGGCTCAGGTGCTGGCCCGCCTTGGCTATGCAGCCATTGTCCTTGAAGGAAAACCTGAAACCGACGATCTCTACAAGATTTTCATCAACAAAGACGGCGTCAAAATCGAAAAAGACAACAGCCTCAAAATGCTTCCCAACTACGATCTCATCGAAAGGATGAAGAAAGAGTACGGAGACCAGATCGCCTGCATCTCCATAGGGACGGCGGGTGAAATGAAAATGTGCGCCGCATCCATCGCCTGCACCGATCCCGAGCTCAGACCCACACGCCATGCCGGCCGCGGAGGGCTTGGAGCCGTCATGGGTTCCAAGGGCATCAAGGTCATCGTGCTCGACGACACGGGCATGAAGATGCGCTCCCCGAAAGACCCTGAAAAATTCAAGGAAGCCAACAAGAAATTTGTGGCGGGCTTGAGAGGTCATGCCGTCACGGGACAGGGTCTTCCCGCCTACGGTACCAACATTCTTACCAACATCTTGAACGAAGCGGGTGGATACCCCACCTATAATTTCAAGCAGGGCCGCTTCGACGGCGCTCACAAGATCAGCGGGGAAACCCAGGCCGAAACCGAGACCGCCCGCGGAGGACTGGCTACCCACGGTTGTCACCGGGGATGCGTCATTCGGTGTTCGGGGATTTATAACGACAAGGACGGCCATTTTCTCACCAAACAACCCGAATACGAGACCGTCTGGGCTCACGGCGGCAACTGCGGCATCTGCGATCTCGATGACATCGCCATGATGGATTTTCTCGATGACAACTACGGCCTTGACACCATCGAGATGGGAGTCACCATCGGGGTGGCCATGGATGCCGGCCTGATCAAATTCGGAGATTCCAAGGGGGCCATCGACCTGATGCACCAGGTGGGCAAAGGCACTCCTTTAGGGCGTATCCTGGGCAGTGGAGCCGCCGTTGCGGGCAAGGTCTTTGGAGTAGAGCGGGTTCCCGTGGTGAAAAACCAAGCTCTTCCCGCCTATGACCCCCGTGCGGTGCAGGGCATCGGAGTCACTTACGCCACAAGCCCCATGGGAGCCGACCACACGGCGGGCTATGCCGTAGCCACCAATATCCTCAAGGTGGGAGGCGATGTCGATCCCCTCAAACCGGAAGGTCAGGTGGAACTCTCGCGCAACCTGCAGATCGCCACTGCCGCCATTGATTCCACCGGCATGTGCCTTTTCATCGCCTTTGCCCTTCTGGACCAGCCTGAAACCTTCCAGGCCATGCTCGACATGATCAACGCCTTCTACGGGCTCAACCTCACAGGCGACGACGTGACAGCACTGGGCAAACAGATCCTCAAGACGGAACGGGCTTTCAACACTCAGGCTGGGTTTACCGCACAACATGACCGCCTGCCCCGCTTCTTCACCACCCAACCCGTAGCGCCTCACAATGTCACTTTTGGTGTCAAAGATGAAGAGCTCGACCAGGTCTTCAATTGGTAGCCCATTTCATTGACAGCCCTTTACAATGAAATGATTCACCCATGGGGGAGATTTTTTCGGCCCCCCCATGGGACACGCCCTGCAAGGATTGCCTTCCCGCCACCGTCCCCCATCAAGCCCTTTCCTCTCCCGAGATAGTGCCCGCCAAGAAAATTCGAATTTCTTCTTTCCTCAGAATTTCTTTACGGTTATTTAAGAAGGAAACGTGCACGTTACATAGAAAATAGACTTCCGAGGGCTTATTTCATCATGCAGGGTACCGCTCCGGAATGACAATTCATATGAAAAAAAGGCTCATGGTTCATAGCTCATGGCTCATGCTGACGTCGTTTTTCAGTAGCGTTTCCCGCTTTCCCTCTTGCCTTCCATCTCTTTGCCTTTTTTTCATCTTTCGCCGTGACCGTTCTGGTTATGGGATTTTATAAAATTTTCGTCTATTTTTCTCGCCCCTCTCTATCATTTTGATCAAGAAGGCAATCATTCATGAACAATGTACATAAATTTTCCATTCCTGAAATCATTTTTGGACGTGGAAGCCTCAGCTATACCGGCCTCTGTGCCCGGCAGCTTGGGGGTGAAAAAGTCTTTTTAGTGAGTGACAGGGGTCTGGAAGATGCGGGTTGGGTCAGACGCGTCATCGAAATCCTGGAGAGAGAGAAACTCCGCTGGATTTATTATTCCGATATCTCCTCAAACCCACGGGACTATCAAACTCATGCCGGGGCAAAATACTATCTCGAAGAGGAAGCAGATGTCATTATTGCCCTGGGTGGAGGAAGTCCAATGGACGCTGCCAAAGGAATTGCGCTTGTGGCAAGCAACGGTGGACGGATTCAGGACTACGAAGGAGCCAACCGCATTCATCGTCCCCTTCCCCCCATGGTATTCATTCCGTCAACAGCGGGGAGTGGTTCCGATATTTCACAGTTTTCCATCATCACGGATGTGGAGCGGCAGGTGAAAATGTCCATAATCAGCCGGACTCTCGTTCCCAACATTTCCATTATAGATCCCTTGGTCTTGCAGACTAAAAGCGAAGAACTCATTATAGCCGCCGCTGTCGATGCCCTGTGTCACGCGATTGAATCCTTCGTATCCAAAATCGCTTCGCCTTTTACGGAACTGCAATCCATGCAAGCCATTCAATTGATTATGAAGAACATAAGATCGGCAATTGACACACATTCCCTGGAGAGCCTGGAGCAGTTGAGTATTGCGAGCACCGCTGCCGGAATGGCTTTCAGCAACGCCGGTCTGGGTGCGGAACACGCACTTGCTCACTCCCTCGGGGGAATGTTCGATACCCTGCATGGATTGGTCCATCCCATCTTGCTTCCGCACGTCATGCGTTACAACCTTCCGGCCTGTACGGAAAAGATCGCCGCCATTGGTGAAGTCTTTCTCGGTAAGCGTTTGAAAACGGATAGAGAAACGGCGGTAGCTGGCATCGAGAAGATCGAAGCATTTTGCCATTCCTTTGGAGTTCCCGTACATCTTGAAGATGTCGTTCAGAACCGCTCACAACTGCCGGAACTTGCAAAAATGGCGGCCAACGATGTTTGCCTGCTGACCAATCCCCGCCAGGCGAGTTGGGAGGATCTCATGCATATTTGTGAGGAGGCCTGGTGATGAGCGAAAAACCGACTTTGGATGATTTGATCGGCATCGAGTACGCCAAACTGGGGTTCTTCAGAGAGGTCCAGGAAAAGGTAGCGGAATTACAGGCTTCCAATCTCAAACTGGAACTCAAGCGACGCCATATTCAGGGAATACTGGACGGCATAACAGATGTGATGGCCATTCTTACCCTCGATTTCCGCATCACGTCGGTCAATCACGTTTACTACGATATCTTTAAGGAAACGCAGCCTGTTGGAAAATATTGTTTCGAGGTCTTCCGGCAGCAGAAGGAGCGATGTTCCTCCTGCCCCGTGGTCATCGCGCTCGACACGAACCGCGTATGCAGACAGCTCGATATTTTCTCCGTAGGGGGCAAGAACCGCCATTTTGAGATCACGGCATCTCCCCTTCGAAATTCTGAGGGGAATCCCTGTCATATTTTGCTGCTGAAGCGTGATGTTACCCTCGAAAAGGAATACCAGGCGAAATATTACCAGGCCCAGCAAATGGCGACTGTTGGCGCCCTGGCTGCAGGCGTTGCCCATGAGATCAACAACCCATTGACCGCCATTTCGGGGTTTGCCGAGGGATTGAAACGTCGGTTGCCAAAACTGAAAGAACAAGTAGACAAAGATCTCGCTGAAGATTTCGACGAATATATCAATATCATCCTTAAAGAATGCCGCCGTTGCCAGGGTATCGTTCAGAATCTCCTGGATTTTGGCCGCCCGAAATCCAACGACTTTCGTTCCGTAAATCTCAACATGGTGGTCCGGGACACACTCAAGCTACTTCAAAATCACCTGAAGTATTATCCAGAAGGACATGTGCGCCAGGAACTTCAGGAACCTCTTCCATTCATCCAGGCGGATGCGTCACAATTGAAGCAGGTGGTGCTCAACTTGCTTTTCAACGCGCTGGATGCAACTCAGGGAAGGGGGACCGTTATCCTGCGCACGTTTTCAACGAACGACCAATGGGTGGGGCTGGCCGTGGAAGACAACGGCTGTGGTATTCCATCAGAAAATCTTGACAAGCTTTTCGAACCCTTCTTTACCACCAAACCGGCTGGCAAGGGCATCGGTATCGGACTGTCGACGTGTTATAATATTATTCAAAATCACGGTGGAGAAATTTTAGTCTGCAGCGAAGTCGAGAAAGGCTCGACCTTTCTTGTGCGACTGCCGACTGAACCATCTACCCCTCTTGTTTTAGTCGTTTAGCCAGGCTGCATGATCTGACGGTCCACACCTGTAATTTGCCATCAATTTTCAGGTAAAACAGAGAAAATCGCTCATGACTATTTTTGACCCCATTCGAATTTTATTGATCGATGACGAAGAATCCATCAGGAGATTGGCGGAGAAGGAATTCTCCGATATGCGAAGAACTGTGCGCACTGCAGGGAGTGCCCACGAGGCATTCGATTTGATCCGTCAACAACAGTTTGACGTCATCGTGCTCGACATTCGCCTGCCTGACGCCGATGGATTGGAACTTCTGGAGCGGTTGAGAGAAACCTTGCCCGATGTTGAAGTCATTCTCATCACGGGTCACGGCAATATCGACAGTGCCGTCGAAGCAATGAAGATCGGGGCATATGATTATATCACCAAGCCATTTGCCCTCGACCGTCTCGAATTGGTCATCGAAAAAGCCTATCAGCGCGTTCGCCTCCAGCGGGAAAACCGCCTTTTACGGCATACCCAGAGCGATCAATCCTCTCCCCGTTTTATCGGATCTTCCCTGGCCATCCAGCACATCCAGTACCTCATCAGCAAAGTGGCCCCCACGGATGTGCCGGTTTTGATCACGGGGGAGAGCGGTGCAGGAAAGGACGTCGTTGCAAGGGCTATACATTCTGCAAGCAAAAGGAACGATCATCCGCTCATTATCAAGAACTGCGGCACCATGCAAAAGGAACTCATCCGCAGCGAACTCTTCGGCTACTGCAAGGGGGCGTTTACCGGCGCAACCGAATCACAGGAGGGACTTCTCGCTCTTGCTCACCTGGGTACGCTCTTTTTAGATGAGATCGGAGAACTTCCCCTTGAAGTTCAGGCATCCCTTCTGCGCGTTCTTGAAAACCAAACCTACCGCAGAGTTGGCGACAAACAGGAACGACAGGTAGACGTACGTTTTCTCTTTGCCACCAACCGCAACCTGGTGGAAGAAGTGAAAGCGGGGCGTTTTCACGAAGCTCTTTTCCATCGAATCAACGTGTTTCAACTGGATCTTCCCCCCCTGCGCCAGCGTAAGGAAGACATTCCTTTGCTGGTGGAATATTTCCTGGGACAGTTGAGCGTTGGAAAGTCTCCCTACCGTATATCCAAAAATGTCATGGAGCATTTGCTCGCATACCATTGGCCCGGGAACGTGCGGGAGTTGCGCAATGTAATGGAAAGGGGCACCATTCTTTCAGAAAATGGGGTAATTACCGCTCAGGCCCTTCCCCGTGAGATAGCCGAGCAAGAGCCTACCTCAACAACGAATAGCTCCTTTTTGAGCCTGAGGGACATTGAGAAGCGTCACATTCAGCAGGTTATGGAACATGCAGCAGGAAATCGTTCACAGGCTGCGGATCTCCTGGGAATCAGCAGAAAAACCTTGTACCGGAAATTAAAAGAGTATGGTTTGGAATAAACTGCCCCAGCTCTTTATGTCAATCGAAACACAATGTATCCTTTTGACTCAATTTCTGCATTTCACTGTATCATTATAACACGTTACTTTAAGTACCTATTTTTTATGCTAATTTTTAATTTTCTCCCGTTCGTTTTCTCAAAATGACCCTTCCGCGGGCCAAAAGAATGCAGGTGCATCCTTCAAAGCTAACAAACCATTCATTATCCTATTGCTATTTATAGATAATTCTGTTTGGCCCACCTTTTGCTTATATAGAAGCACAACGACTGAGTTACATCCAGGCTGATTTTGAGATGTTGATGTTCCAACGTTTCTCCCGCTCCCGCGCGCCGTTCAATGATTGCAACTTGGTATCGTTATCGGAAGTAGTTTGTGTATCTGGACTGTCACGAGATGGAATTCGTCAGGCAGTCGGAAGATGGTCCCTAACCTTGAAGTATTACCAGCAAAGAAAAGGAGTTTCACATGGCCGTAGGAGAGCAAGTATTTGGATTCTATATTCCCACCGTTACCTTGATGGGCATTGGAGCACACAAGCAAGTGGGGGAACAGGTCAAAACGTTGGGTGGCACCAAACCTTTCATCTGTACGGATAAGGGCATCACGCGGGCCGGTATAAGCCAGCAAATCGTGGATATCATCAAGAAGGACGCAGGCGTTGATTGCGTTGTTTTCGATGAAACCATTCCGAACCCCACGGATACGAATGTTCACGATGGTTTGAAGATTTTCAAAGACAACGGCTGCGATATGATCATTTCGATCGGTGGCGGCAGCTCCCATGACTGCGGCAAGGGCATCGGCGTCGTGGCCAGCAATGGCGGGCACATTCGTGATTATGAGGGAGTGAACAAGTCCGGCAAACCCATGCCGCCCTTTATTGCCGTGAACACGACAGCGGGAACGGGAAGTGAAATGACCCGCTTTTGCATCATCACCGATACCAGCCGGAAAGTAAAAATGGCCATCGTTGATTGGAGAGTCACTCCCAACGTGGCCATCAACGACCCCCTGTTGATGGCGGGAATGCCTCCCGGACTCACGGCAGCTACCGGTATGGACGCATTAACACATGCTATAGAAGCCTACGTTTCCACCATCGCAACCCCAGTCACGGACGCCTGTGCACTCAAGGCCATCGAGTTGATCGCCAAAAACCTGCGCGCCGCAGTGGCACATGGGGGTGATATGGTTGCGCGGGACAACATGGCTTATGCCGAATATCTGGCTGGAATGGCCTTCAACAATGCCAGCCTCGGCCACGTTCACGCAATGGCTCACCAGTTGGGCGGCTTCTATGACCTGCCCCATGGCGTTTGCAACGCCATCTTGCTTCCCCACGTGGAACGGTTCAACATGATAGCCAAGGTCGGACGCTTCGTAGACATCGCCAAAGCCATGGGTGAAGTCGTGGATGGACTCTCACAGCGTGCTGCAGCGGAAAAAGCACTTGAAGCCATCAAGACCCTCTCGGCAGATGTGGGCATTCCGGGCGGGCTGAGGGAACTCGGCGTACAGAAAGAGGATCTCCCCATTATGGCGGAAAATGCTCAGAAAGACGCCTGTGGTTTGACCAATCCCCGTTGTCCCACTCTTGAAGACGTGATTGAAATTTACAGGAACGCTCTGTAACAGACCGCCAGAGCCAAAAGGGGGGGCTTAGGCCTCCTCTTTTTTTTTGGAATTCCCCTTCCCTGCCTATGGAAAAAGGCGTTGTGGATCACCGCTTTTTTGAAAAATTTGCGTTTTTCCCGAAGCATGAACACCCTTGAAACTTTCAGGATTCGTTTTTTCGGAGCAATTGGTTCTTGCTTTCCCGGACTCCCCATTTCCTCCAAGCCGAGGATCCCCCCTCTCCTCATTATTTGAATCCTTCCAAATATCCGGCCATGCAACTCAAATGCATTGACACGAATGCTGCCCCAACCTATTAAGTTTTGCTATCCAAAAGTGCATTCAATCCAAGAGGCCACTCGAATGTTTTTTCATCGTTTCCTTTCGCACCTTTTTAGAGGATAATCTTTTCTCAAAAGCTGAGAATAGATTTCAGAATCAAATATTTCGGAATTCTATTCTTTGACCTGAATGGAGCAAATCCATTCAACTTCAACATATGTGAGGCTGGGGCTTCAAGGTGATCTAGGGTTCTTCAGAGAGAGGTTTAGAGATGAGACGATTAAAGATTGGAAAAATGATGAGATTCATGGTTGCAGTGGCTTTCTGCATCGTTCTTATTTCGGCTCCCGCACTGGCGGCTGAATTTTCTGCCGATATGGTTTTTCAGCCCAAGGGGGAAGCGCCCATGACAGCAAAGGTTTACGTCAAAGGCAATAAAATGAGACAGGAAGCAATGGAGGAGGGGGAAAAACAGATTGTCATCGTGCGGCCTGACAAGAAGGTCTCATGGATGATTGACCCGGAAGAGAAGAAGTATATAGAAATGCCCTACGAAGACGAGGAAAATCTTTTCGAAGAATGGTCACTGGAAAAGCAGGAAAAAGCAAAATTCCTCAAAGAAGAAAATGCCGCTGGGGTACCCTGCAAGAAATACGAAATCGATGAAGAGGGTGAAAAAACAAGTATCTGGATTTCCACCAAACATTCATTTCCTGTAAAAGTTGAAGATTCGGAAACCATTGTGGAATACAAGAACATTAGAGACGGCTCCCTTGAAGATTCTTTGTTTGAGTTGCCCGAAGGTTATGAAAAGATATCGGTGCCCACGATGGACGAGGATAAAGAAGTCTCCCAATAGAATATGGAAAAAGAGTCCGTATCTTGGGATATGACTCGATTCTCGTTCACAAATATCGAGGAGTTTCAATTTACGAAAAGGGTTGGGGAGCGGCCGGCCGGTTCTGCCCCCCACATCCTCGATCCCTGCCGGCACACATCAGGAACGTTGTAAGGTACAAAACTCTCGAAACCATCGAAAGGAAACATCCCATCAGCGGGACCTTCTAAAGCGAAGCAATTGATGATGAAGAGAATCCCATACGAAGGAATTCATCTCTGGCTGAAATACACTCACCCCTGATCACGTATCCGCACGGAACCATTCGAGCCACATTCTGCCGGCGTGAAAAGCGTTTTTTGGTTGAAGTGGACACAGGAAAAGACCGCATCTGGGTCCATACGAACAACTCCGGAAGCATGATGGGGCTTTTGAAACCAGGGGCAGAGGTCTTGATTTCTCCTGCCCAACGTCGGGGTCGCCGATTGCCCTATACATTGGAGCTCATAAAAGTAGACGGTTTATGGGTGGGAGTGAACACTTCGGTGCCCAACAGGTTTCTCAAATGCGCCTGGCAATCCGGCCTAATGCGGGAAACTACAGGCTACAGTACATTCAAGAGCGAAAAGAAGTATGGACAGAGCCGTATGGACGCTTTTCTCCATGGTCCTCTCGGTACGCTTTGGATCGAGAGCAAAAACGTCACTCTGGTGGAGGGGGATGTAGCCTATTTCCCTGATGCAGTTACGGTCCGTGGGCAAAAGCATCTCTCAGAACTGATGACGCTCGCATCCCAGGGCCATCGGACCGCCTGTTTCTACCTGATTCAGAGGGCCGATGCGCACTGTTTCGCACCTGCAGACTTCATTGATCCTTCTTTTGCCGAACTTTTCCGCCAAGCTCAACAGACCGGAGTCGAGATGTGGCCATACAAAGCCGTCATCTCAACCAAAGGTATTGGACTCGGCCCCCGTCTTCCCCTATTGAATTTTCATCGATGACGATTTTCCTTCCCGAAGTGGGGTGCTGAATTTGTCCGGCCCCTCCTCGTCTCACCGAAGTAGTTTTTAATTTTAACGAAAGCAAAAATGCGCCCAGACCATCGCATTGAATCCTTAAAGGGAGATTTAGATTGAATAATCAGGAAATTAAATGAGACAATGTCATTACATTCATTGACATTCAAACTCGAAATTGGGCATAAATGAAAGAACTTCATGAACGATGAGGCATAAAGCGCTTCACCATGGAGTCTGATTTTGTTGATTTGACCCTGATTCTGAAGGAATTCTTATCTTTGGTTTGCGCATCGGCCATGCGGCAAGGCACTCACCAATTGCATGAATCCGCCATAAGGGAAAATTCATTCAATAGCTATATATCATGTACCACCTCAAGGACAGCAAACATGTCAGAAAGACTTCGCATCACCTCCGGCGTCAGCCAACTGGATCGCATATTGGGCGGCCTTTTCATAGGCGACAATGTCGTATGGCACGACGATTCAGGCAGCCTCGCCTCTGTATTCTGTCTCAATTTCATCCAGGCATCACAAATCCAGAGCAAGCCTCTGATTTATGTCAGCTTCGACCGCTCCCCCAAGAATCTCCTGGAAAAACTTGGCCCTCTGGCGGACAACCCTAACCTCACCATACTGGATTGTTTTACCTGTGGTAAGGGTGCGAAATCTTCCATTTTTCTAAAATTCTACGAAGAGTCTGATGCCGAATTTCCATGCCGCATCATCAGAGTGGAGGAGCCACGCCGAACAGAAGAGGTCATGGATGTTCTCTACGGGGTCCATGGCACTATGAAGGGGGATGTACGCTTCGTATTCGAGAGTATTACCGGAATGCAGGAGGTCTGGGGTGGAGAGGAATCCATTTTGAATTTTTATTCCCACTCCTGCCCTCGGCTGTATGAGTTGAACACTGTTGCCTACTGGATTATGGAGAAAAAAGCCCATTCCCCGCGCCTTCGCGCAAATATCAGCCAGATCGCTCAGGTCGTCATTGAACTCGGAATCAAAAGGGGTACCACTTCTCTCACGGTCCTCAAGGCCGAAAAGCGCGATATGGATAACCTGCATAAGCCACACAGCTACTGGGCAAAAGATCTCACCGTCACTTTTGACGAAGAAAAACGCACCACCGGAGGCATCGATCTCGGGTTGCGTCTCAAGGAACTTCGCACACGGAGAGGTCTTTCTCAGACGGAGCTTTCTAAATTAGTGGGGGTCACACCGAGCACCATTTCTCAGATCGAAAGCAACTTGATTTATCCGTCCCTGCCAGCTCTGCTGAAAATGGCCGAAGTGCTCTCTGTGGACGTGAGCGCTTTTTTCCAGGAAAGGACGGAAGTCAAAAAGAGGATCATTTTTCCATCTTCAGAGGCTGTGGAAATTAAAATACCCGAACTTCCAGAAGGAAACGTTTTCGCACGACTCTTGACCCCAATTGACTTCGACCCCAAGGCTCAACCTTATCTTATTGAAATTCCACCAGGAAAAAGTATTTCTGCACATTTTTTCATTCATAAAGGCGAAGAAATTGGATATGTCCTCTCAGGAAAATTACAGATAAAGCTTGAAAAAGCGGCTTACAATCTTCGCTCAGGAGATGTTATCTACCTTACTTCCGAAATGCCCAGTCAGTGGAAAAATCCTGGTCCCAACACAGCGAAACTCCTTTGGATTAAAATCAAGTGACCGCTGAGAGCATGTTCTGCCGATGGCTTTATAAAAACAGTTGTAGAGGATAAGATTCTTCTTCAAAAATTTGCTTGTATTACGTATAAGATATCTATTGGCGAATTTAATTCCGAGCTCGAGACAAAGCCAAACCCTCCGTGAGGCGGGGACGGAAAGCCTAGGGTCTCTTTCTCTTAGAGACAGCCGGGTTGCCTGGGCAGGGCAACATGGTTCTTTTCCTCTAAGAACGAAGGGGACGACCTTGAAAAAAGATGTCATTTACAGCATGAGAATGAACAAAAGGGTCCGGGAAGCATTGAGAAAGGCGGCCGATCGTGAATGCCGTACGGTTGCTTCCCTGTTGGATAAGATCATTATAGATTATCTGACAAAGGAAGGCTTTTCCCTCAGAGAGAACTTCACGGAGGAAAGACGCAAATACCCTCGAAAAGAAATCACTCTTTCCGCGCTGACTCACTTGAAGAACGGTACCCGGTTAGACCCGCTGCCTGGCGTAATCCTGGACATTTCCATGGGTGGGGTATTGGTCACTTACCCTAAGGGTTCCGAATTCAAGATCACTTCCGTTGGCCAGTTGCCCAATTTTGAACTTTCTTTTCAACTTCCCAATGTCTCTGAAACGATACGTCTCGATTGCGATGCTCGTCGCATAATGGACGACGGCAATCAGATTCAGGTTGGCGCAACTTTTAGAGATTTGAGCGAAAACACGGCTGAAAAGCTCAGAACCTGCTTGTTTTAGATTTCGCCAGCAGATTGAAATCTTGAATATAAATGGAATACAAATCCTATAATTCTGATATTAAAAAAAGAGTATGGTATTTTTTTAAAATATATGTATTGCATTTAGATTTATAAGAATTATGATGTAATAGTATTATTTGTCCGGAACAGTCACGATAAATCAATGAAATAAAGAAACAAATAGATCCAATGAAAACAACATCTCTCCGGCAATTTCTCGTGATTTTAACGTTGGATGAATTGGGGAAAAGCCCAAAGAACAAATATTTGAAAGTGCACAGTGCTTACTACGAGGTGTTCCGGTAGTGGAAAGGAGGCAGAGATGTTAAAAGGAAACCTGATATCCGCTTCCGCAGTTTTATATTTTTTATGGCTTTGGGGAATGGGAATAGCAAATGCCATACCCTTTGGCGTAGATGTGACCATATGGGATCAAATGGGGTTGAGGGCAGGCAGATGCGGTGGAACTCACGAAGACCAGGAGGTGGAACCGGGCAATAAGAAATGGAATAATTGGCAGAGAAGGGATCTCGAAGGATTCCTTTTGAACGGATCGAATTTATCCATTGTCGCAGGATTTGACTTCAAGAATGCACACAGAAGGTTACGTGCTGGAGATATTTTCATCGATGTGACAGGGGATGCAAGGTATGGATCCGACATTCAACGCAGCGGGTGGGGACGGATTAGCCGCAATTCATTCGGCTATGATTACGTACTCGATATGAACTATGCAAAGATGACCTACACGGTCTACGAACTCAACCGCCGCAGTTACACATCCCTGGTTTCAACTCCTCGAAATGCCGTATCGAACGCCTGGCGATTCAAGAAAACTCCAGGAGACACGGCTATTGCTCATGGAACTATTTATTACTGGGAGGGCCTATCCGATCTCGAAGCGGGAGGATTCAAAGGAGGTAAGCACTACGCAGCCACTGTGGATCTCAGTTTTCTTCCCATGGGAAGCTCCTTCACCTCTCACTTCACCACGCGATTGGGCATTGACAATTTGATGGGCAAATCTTCGATGCCAATCCCTGAACCGGGCACCCTCATGTTAGTGGGAACCGGGCTGCTGGTTCTAGCAGGAGTGAGCAGAAAGAAAAAGCTTTCCAGGCAATAGGACCCCCCGAGGGATCGCAGCCTCATCTCATAAGGTGGGTCGAAACAAGCAAAAGCGGTCTTTTGCAATACGGCGATTGAATGCCTCTCGCAAAGTTCTCGGAATTCGTCATCTTCAGGGTTCCCGGAATCGCTTGTCGTCGATATCGGTCGGAGGCGGTTCAGCCCAAAGCCACATCCAGGATCATCATGACCGTAAAACCCAGCATACAACAGAGAGTTGCGAAATCCGCATATCCGCTCTGCTGGGATTCAGGAATCACTTCTTCCACGACCACAAAAATCATGGCTCCCGCAGCAAAACTCAAGGCATAAGGCAAAATAGCCTGAGAAGAAACCACGACCGCAGCTCCGAGAACCCCTGCAGCGGGTTCAACCATCCCTGAAAGTTGTCCATACCAGAAGCTTTTGGCCGCAGATATCCCTTCGCGGCGCAATGGCATGGAAACCGCCATTCCTTCGGGAAAATTCTGCAACCCGATTCCAAGGGCCAATGCAACCGCACCGGAAAGGCTGGCACCAGGATGGTGTGCTGCAGCGGCTCCAAACGCAACCCCTACTGCCAGACCTTCCGGTATATTGTGAAGAGTGATGGCAAGCACCAGCAAAATAGACTTCTTCCACCTGGTGTGAATCCCTTCCGCTTCTTCAATGGGCAAACCGATATGCAAATGCGGAAGAATTCTATCGATGATTCGTAAGAAAAGACCTCCGGTTAGAAATCCGACAGAGGCGGGAACCCACGCCGGAAAAGACCCGCCTTCTCCCATTTCAAGTGCGGGCGCAAGAAGGGACCAAAAACTGGCAGCAATCATGACTCCGCCGGCAAATCCCAGCATCCCGTCCAGAAGTTTTTGTTTGATCTTTTTCGAACTAAATACGGTGGCAGCGCCAAGAGCGGTCACAAACCACGTGAAACCGGTTGCGCACAGGGCTTGTGCTACAGGATTAAGTTCTTTGAATGTTTCAATAAAAACCATAAGCTCGATTTCTTTTTCCACGTTTATCAGGAAGCTTCAACTCGCAGTCTCATGGAGTTATTGAGCAGATCTTTTTTTACTCCGTTTCAAACCTCTTCCTGCGACCAGTAATGCTTTCGAATCCACTCGCGATAAGCTCCGGATTGGACGGACTGTACCCAACTGGGATTTTCAAGATACCATTGGACGGTTTTCCTGATTCCGGTCTCAAAAGTCTCTTTGGGTGTCCACCCCAATTCTGTATGTATCTTGGAGGAATCGACGGCATAACGCCGGTCATGCCCCGGACGGTCTTTGACGTGAGTTATGAGAGATCGATGAGGCAAATAGGGGCTGTCGGGAAACATTTCATCCAAAATCCCGCAAATCGCCGTTACTACCTGGATGTTGGTTTTCTCACAGGAACCGCCTATGTTGTAGACCTCTCCGATACGTCCTTTCTCCATCACCAAACGTAGCGCACTGCAATGATCTTCAACAAAAAGCCAGTCTCGTATATTCTGACCATCGCCGTAGATGGGCAAAGGTTTTCCTGCAATGCCGTTCAAAATCATCAAAGGTATAAGCTTTTCCGGGAATTGACGCGGCCCATAATTATTGGAACAGTTGGTAGTGATTGCAGGAAAACCATAGGTATGGAAGTAGGCTCTTACAAGATGGTCACTGGCAGCCTTGGACGCAGAATAAGGGCTGTTTGGAGCGTAAGGTGTCTTTTCATTGAATGGACGATCCTTGGGCCCCAGGGAACCATATACCTCATCCGTCGAAACATGCAGAAAGCGGAAAGCCTCCCGTTCTTCCGCTGGAAGGTCTTTCCAAAATCGGTAGGATTCCTCCAGAAGGTGAAATGTTCCTACGATATTGGTTTGAACAAAATTGTCAGGCCCAATGATCGAACGGTCCACGTGAGTCTCGGCTGCAAAATTCAAGACAGCACCGGGTCGGTATTTTCGCAGCAGATCCCTGACCAGGTCCCGGTCTTGAATATCCCCGTGGACAAAGATATGGTCCGGATCATCTTCAAGGGATTCCAAGTTCATCAAATTGCCCGCATAGGTCAGACGGTCCAAATTGACGATGCGCACCCTGGTCCTGCGTTTCTCAAAAAGCACGAAGTTGCTTCCGATAAAACCAGCCCCTCCGGTTATAAGCCATGTATTCATGCCCCTGCTCAGCTCCGATATTCCTTTTGTTCACAGCCGCAAAAAACGGCTCCAACATGCGTTCAGTGCACAAAACTCAGAATGCCTGCAAGACTAACTCAGATTCCTTGAAACAAAATCCCAGTTGATCAGATGATCCAGGAAAAGATTGATATAATCCTTGCGTCGATTCTGATAGTCGAGGTAATAGGCATGTTCCCAAACATCCAATGTTGCGAGGGGAAGCATGCCGTGAACGATAAGAGTGTCGGCATTCAACGTCTGGACGACTTTTAGAGAATCGTCTGCTTTGACCAGCCAAACCCAGCCGCTGCCGAACAGGCTCCCTGCTGCATTGGCAAAAGACTCTCGGAACTTTTCGAAACTGCCGAAGGATGCTTCGATCTTCTTAGCCAGACCTCCTGACGGAACGCCTCCTCCACCGGGTTTCATACTTTTCCAGTAAAAATTATGATTCCAAACCTGAGCTGCATTGTTGAACAAGTCAGACTTGTCCGCTTTGCCCTGGGTCTCTTTCACGATATCCTCCAGAGAAACACCCGCCATAGAGGTCCCCTGAACGAGTTTGTTGACTTTGTCCACATAGCCTTGGTGGTGGAAGTTATAGTGAAAGGCTACGGTTCCGGAAGAAATGTATGGTGCCAGGGCATTTTGCCCATACGGAAGGGGGGGAAGCTTGATGAGAGTTTTTTCATTGGTGGCCCTAGCTATTGAGCCCAATGGAAAAAATTCCGCTGCCAGAAGAGTTGTCCCCACAACGGCCCCTTTTAAAAAGGAGCGCCGCTCCTCACAAAATCCATCCTTTTTTCTTTCCATAGCTCGGCTCCCTTCTTTGGTATTGTGTCTTTGATGGCAGACTCTCCCAAAAGCAACGATTTTTTTTAAAAGCCGAAGACGTACTCCAATCATGAAAATTCTGTTCGCAGCGAAGTCCTACGGTGCAAACGTCCCCCATGAAGGAAGATTTTGCAGCCTACTGACGCCATAATATATTATCCTGGCTCATCACGAGAGGAAAATTTAGGAAAAACGTCATTGAGAGAGAAAACTCAACGGCCTGAACAGGAAAATCAATCCTTCGCGCAAAGAGAAAATCCCGCAGCAAAAATTTCATACATTCAAAGAAGATAAAAGGACTGAAAGAGTATAAATGCACTGGACTGAAAGAAAATGCTGCTTGCTACCCCAATCGGATTCCCCTCTTATTCAAGAGGATGAAACCCGATTGGAGTAGTATTTCACTCAGAAACTTGATTTTCCAATCACCGTCAACATAAAGTAGCTCTTATTCGGATCATCAGTGGTAACAAGAGCGGTCTTTTTGGTAGTGCCAATACAACTTTTCGGATTCAATCTCAAAACGATACTTCCCTCGCCTCCGGGAGGGATCGCCCGGTCATATCGGGCAACGGAGGAACCTCAGCCCGGCAGAACTTTTTTGATGTGCAAAACCCTTGTTCCTCTGTTTTTCACTATGAATTCATGTACATAATCTCCATCTTTATCCACAACTCCAAAGTCGTGAGATACCTCCGGTATTTCAATGGAAGAAGAACCTCCTTCAGTGCCGCGCGTCTCTACCTCGGAAACGGCAGCAAGGTAGGCCTGCTGATCTGCCAGGTTACAGGTGGATGGCTCTGTGTGAGCGCAGCCGATGCATAATAAAGAGGTTAAAAGCCAGAAAAAGGGTTTGAAAAATCGATCCATATTTTATTTTTCTCCACATTGAATCCTCGCAAAAACATAGGAATCTCCTTTAGATCCCTAAAGCCAGAGAATAAAAATTTAAGAAGTATGTTAATCAAACACCCCCACAAAATCAATGCGGGAATGTTCGAAAGCGGTTGTGTAGACAAACTCTATTCTGCCATTCAGTGCTGAGCCACCACAATTTCACAGCCATATCCAGGAAGGTTGAATTGAACACGCAACACATGGGAATTGCAAATCGCGCCTCTCAAGGCGAAACCCAACGAGAAGAGTTTTTTATATCGGGTTTCGCCCAGCAATTTCTGATCTATGATGAGAGCGAGCGTATGGCTGCTTCATCACAATATTGAACAGCAACCGGATGAGATTAAATTAATAATAATTTTAAATACTTGATGTTTTTTATCACTTAAAGGTGAGATTTTTCGAAAAATCGGGCATGAAGATTGTGGTCCTGTCACAGGAATGGAGAAAGCGCTTCTGCTTTACAACAGAAAAGGGGATGCTGGGTAGCCACCCCCTTTTTCTTTATTTCGATGAAAAATCAAGAAGCGCAAGATCGGAAAACCCGTTCATTGCCGATTGACTCGGGTCTCCTTCAATACGCACCATAAAACAGAGTCAGACTGAAGCGATTCAACTGTTCAGAATAGCTTCGGCTTCTGCTCTGTATGCATCCATAACATACGGAATGCCGGTCACCTTGGTGCACTCATCCGTGAGGGACATGAGCTCCTTACGGGTTATGGCTTTGAGATTGAAGCAACGGCAACCGGCCATCAGCTGTTGCAGACCCACTTTGATTTTGTCTGAATAGCTGAATATTCCGATGGCACCCAGAGGGATATTCTTGATTTCTTCGTTTCCAACAATGTCTTTAACAGCTTCATAGTTCACAAAAATCTCTTCCACAGTCGAACCGTAGACACTGACCGTCTTGGGAAGATCGTTTTTGGACATCCATTCAGCGATGTTTTTGCCGACCATCCCGGGGATCATGAGAGCGCGCCCCATACAAACAGCCTTTACAAAGGGAGCACCCATGGCAAGGGCCTTGAACACGCCGTCTTCGCTGGAGAAACCGCCTGCAAATGCGATGTCGGGTACCTTCTCGCCTTTTGCAGTGAGTTTTGAACAGAAATCATAGGCAGCAGAATGGATATAAATGCTGGGAATTCCCCACTCTTCCATCATTCTCCAGGGGCTCATTCCCGTCCCGCCGGGAGCACCGTCAATGGTCAGGAGATCGATTTTCGCCTTGGCTCCCCACTTGATAGCCATAGCGAGCTCACGCAGGCTATATGCCCCGGTCTTCAGAGTAATTCTCTTGAATCCCAGTTTTCGCAGTCTTTCGACTTCGGCAAGGAAGCCCTCTTCGCTCACAAAACCCAGCCGGCTGTGACGTTCGAATTCCTTGATCGCCCCTTCCTTATAGGCAGCCTGCACCACGGGATCGGTAGGATCCGGTGTGACGATATATCCCCTTTTCTTCAATTCTTGAGCACGTTCAAGGCTGGGAACCTTGATTTCACCACCGATGCATTTCGCACCTTGTCCCCATTTGAGTTCGATCGTTTGAAGACCGTGCTTGTCGATGACATATTCCGCTACTCCGAGTCGTGTATCTTCAACGTTCATCTGGACAAGGAGCTCTCCATATCCACTGTGGTAACGCTTGTAAACTTCGACACGGCGGTCCATCTCGGGCGATTTAGTAATCTTGTTGCTGCTATTGAGTTCCAGACCGGGATCGATTCCACAGACATTTTCACCACACACCAGGGTCACACCACTGATCGCGGCACCGATGGCAAAGTGTTCCCAGTTTTTCCGTGCAATTTCAGTAGAACCCAGAGCACCCGTAAAGATGGGAGCTTTCATCTTTACTTTTATATCCCATCCATATTCCGTTTCCGTGTTCACAGCGGGAAATACAGCCGTATCAGGACCCGCTTCGACTCCCTCGGGAAGGCCATTGGCCCCCAATGCGTAGCCTTGAATATTCAAGTGAGAATAGTCCACGGGATAATCTTTGTCTGCTCCCGCTGTAACTTGTCCAAAAGGCCCCGGATAGATTACTTCGCGGCCTCTGAAGGTCGATCTGAATACTTCACAGTTTCCACGGCATCCGTCGATACAACGGGAACAGAGCCCGCTCATTGGAACTACGCTTTTGGAACGATTGAAAGTCAATGTGGCGTCATTGGAATTGGGCTTGGACAAGTTCATCTTACTTTACTCCCTTTACATAAAAAATGGGTTCCTCTGGTCACTGCTGAACCACGGAAGTGGTGAAGTGATGGACCACTCTTCTTGTGGGGCCAAACTGACACACTTTTTCGTATGTTCACAAAGATGTTTCTTCTTACGCAGCAATGCAGTTGCCGATTTCCTGCTCATCGCACGCCTTGAAGAGATAAAACCTAATTTAACTTCCACTATAGATTTCACCTTAGTATTAGCTATACTTATGGAAACCGAACCAACCTATTAGCTATACTTACTGTTTTTGTCAAGAAATTTTAAATTATGGACGATGATTTGGAGAGATCGAGAGAAAAAAATCATACAAGCATATATAATTATTATTTTTATATAGTTAATTTCTTTCAGCCTTTCAATCACTCAGGATGCGCTTTTAAGTTTAGATGAAGGTTACCTCTATAAATCAGAATTCACTCTCCCAAACGCATTGCATACCACGCTTTCTATGATGGCGCATATTGGAGAGAATGCACATTCTGGTACTACCCGGCAGAAGTAATCATCCTGGCTGGCATGTTTTGGATTGATTTTTTCATATTTTTTGTCAAAAAATTATCGAAAATTCCTATTTGACAAATTGAAATACTACCTTTTATTTTACCATTCAATCATCCACCTATCCTCATAAGGGGCAATAAATGTATCTTTTTACGGGCTTCACCTGAAACAGTATTTTTTATGCTACCCGTGTTAGGTAGGCAACGGGCCAGGCAGAAAGATACATCCCCCATTCCTTTATTTCCAACTCTCCCGGTTTCATCCCTCTTTCAGTCCGGCTCATGCGCCTTTCTTTAGGCATGCCGAGACGTGACCGGACCCATGATGTAGGACGCTGCTGCAGGTCAAACTCTTCTACCCACGATTCCCAAGATTTCCCCGGTTCGTTTCACCCTCTGAAACAAATCTCCAATTCAGTAAGTGTTTCGCTTTTGATGATGGAATCATTTTCATAATGAAGAGGTTCTGCTGTGGCCGCTTTCCCGGTTCGTAAAATACGGAATATTTTTTTATGAAGGCACCAAACGGCATTCAACCTGAAAAATTAGAGGTGATGATGAGTACCATTAAATTATGGATCAATGCTCACGAGGTGGAGGCGAAACCCGGGCAGACGATTATGGAAGCCGCAGATGCGGCAGGAATCCATATCCCCCGTCTGTGCTATCATCCATCGCTCAAGGCCAGCGGTTCGTGCCGGCTCTGTGCCGTCGAAATCGATGGTTACCGCGGACTCCCCGCAGCGTGTTCGACCCCCGTTGCTGAGGGGATGCGCATCGAGACAAGTACCCCCAAGGTTCAGGACTTCCGAAGGGAAATGCTGAGTCTGATTCTTCAGGACCATCCCAGGGAATGTCTGGGATGCCCGCGCAACGGTACTTGTGAACTTCAACAACTGGTTTCCAGCCTAGGAATCGATTTTCCCTATCCTCCTCCCACGGGAAAACGTCCTCCGCTCAAAGCGGGAGGAGCCTACTTCGAGCGGGACACGAGTCTTTGCGTCCGCTGTGGCAGGTGTGTGCGCATCTGTCACGAGGTGCGGGGCGCCGGGGCGATAGTCTTCCGGGAAAAGGCGGGACGCCAGGAAGTGGCAACCCCCTTCGACCGCCCTCTGGAAGATGTGGGCTGCCAGTTTTGCGGAGCCTGTGTGGACGTCTGCCCCGTAGGAGCGTTGAGGGAAAACCTGAAAACGTATCAGGGAGAACCGCAGGAACAGATATTCCAGACATGCGAAAACCTGACAAACATAGTGTTGGATCTCTACCGGAAAGAAATGCCTCGCACGTGGAAGACATCCATCTGTCCCGTCTGCAGTGCAGGATGCCGGATGAGGTTTGAACTGACGGAAACAGGACACATCGTCCAGGTACGGCCGGACTCCAATGGCCCGAGCAATTTGGGGCAGGCCTGTATACAGGGGAGGTTCCTTCTGAAAGGATACCTTCAGCAACCGGGCCGTTTGAAAAAACCCCTCTTGCGCGAAAACGGCAGCCTCCGGGAGACCACCTGGGATGCCGCGCTGGAATCCATGGCCGGGAAATTCAAGGAGTATGGCCCGGGAGAAACGGCAGTACTCACGGACGGGCGAGCAACAAACGAAGAGTTGTATCTCTTGCAGAAGTTCGCCCGGGAAGTTCTGAAAACCGGCTTCATCGGTTGTTTGGCGCCACAGAACCACGGTAAGGCGCATGAAGTCCTTCGCAGGAATTTCGGTATGGCGGCAGCGACGAATAGCTTGGGGGAAATGAACCAGGCGGGATGCCTCCTGGCGATAGGGTTCAACCCGCCTGCCGATCATCCTGTCGCGGGGACCCACATGCGGAGAGCGGTCCTCAATGGTACCAAGCTGATCGTCGCTAACCCCTGCGATGGAGCCATCGCTCATTATGCCGACCTCCCCATGCACTACTATCCGGGGACAGAACTCTCGCTTCTTTCAGGACTCCTGTATCTCGTAATCAAGGAAAATCCCGATCTCCCGGCTCTGAAGGAGATGGATCCTTCGGAACTGGAGAACCTGAAACAAAGCCTTGATGCATATCATCCGGAAGCGGTGTCACGGATGACAGGAATCCCGCAGGAAAAACTCCTGGAAGCCTCTTGCCTCCTGGGCACCGGCAAGCCTCTGGGCATCCTCTATGGAAAGGGCTTATTGGAATCCTGCAATGTTCCTGAAACTGTCCAGGCCCTTGTCAGCCTCTCTAGAATCACCGGAAGCGTCGGAAATGCGGGTGGAGGGATTGCTCCACTTTACGGCAATGGAAACCTTCAGGGCGCCTGGGACATGGGTGTGGTTTCTCACCTGCTTCCCGGCCAGGCGGCACAGAAGGATTCCGCCTTTGTTTCACCTGAGGAAATCCTACAGGCCGTCGATTCAGGAAAGATCAAGGCGCTTTATGTCGCATTGGAAGACTATGACGGAAGCTGGATGGATTTTCTCACGCCGTACGTGAAAAAAGCCGAGTTTGTAGTCATTCAAAATGTCGTGTCCTGCCATCAGAAGCGGCAGGAAGAAGAGGCCTCAGCCCATGTTGTTCTGCCTATGGCGGCTGTCCTGGAAAAAGGGGGAACGCTCACAAACGGTGAGCGGAGAGTGCAACGGGTCGAAGCGATTCTTTCTCCCCCGGGAGAGGCCAGATCCCTGCAATGGGTATTGTCGGAAATAGCCGGCAGAATGGAAGTTTCCGGTTTTGAATATTCGAACGCCGAAGATGTGTTCAATGAAATCCGGGAAAAGGTGCCGTATTATAGCGGCATGAGAGGGGAAAGGAAGGCTGTTCAATGGCCCTGCCCTCATCCGGATCATCCCGGAACATCCACTCTCTTTGCAGAAGCTGCTCCCTCGTGGGTTTCGTGGGCCCCTCCCCCACCCCAGCTCCCCGAAGAGACCCCGGATAAAGACTACCCTTTCAGCCTGGTTTCCAGCGAACAGCTGAATGCATATTT